>JAUNBK010000015.1:0-31348 GCA_030527105.1 Planctomycetia bacterium | reverse complement strand
TCGTCGTTTGCGTTCTCGTCGTTTGCGTCGTCCAACTCGGAATCCAACTCGGCGACCGGCTCGGCAAGCTCCTCGGGAGGAGTCCAAACGTTCTTTCGCGAGACGCTCTCAAACTCGCCCGATGTGCCAGCTGACGCAACGGAAGATTGCGCGTTGAGCGCCTCCCACTGCTCCACCGACATGAGCACCTCGCGCGGCTTCGTGTTGCCGCAAAATGGCCCAACGATGCCGTCCTCCTCCATATAATCAATGAGTCGCGCGGCACGCCCGTAGCCAATGCCTAACATGCGCTGCAAAAGCGTGATACTTCCGCGTTTTTCTCGCACGATAATATCGATGGCCGGGATATACATCTCGTCGCGCTGGGCGAGTTCTTCAAGTCCGCCGCTGCCGGGACCTGCAAGGTGTTTGTCGATCTCGCCCTCAAATTGCGGCTCGCCAGTCGCGATTTGACTCACGACACGATTGATTTCGTCGTCGCTCAGGTACGTTCCTTGCGCGCGCACCAAAGTACTCGTCCCAGGCAAGAGGAAGAGCATATCTCCGTGCCCCAGCAGTCTGTCGGCTCCGTTTTCGTCGAGCACAACGCGCGAGTCCGTCCTGCTCGACACTTGGAACGCGATTCTTGCCGGGAGGTTGGACTTGATGAGGCTCGTGATAACGCTCACGATAGGTTTTTGAGTTGCCAAAATCAAGTGAATTCCGACGGCACGGCTTTTTTGCGCCAGCCGAATAATGTGCGATTCGACCTCTTTCGGCGCCGTCATCATTAAGTCCGCCATTTCGTCCGCGATAATCACGATAAACGGCATGTTTTTCGGCACCGCCTCGCCCGGAACGGCTTGCGCACGACGCAATTTTTCCTCGTACGACATTTTGTTGTACGAATTGACGTGGCGCACACCAACGCGCGCAAGCCAGCGGTATCGATCCTCCATTTTCTCCACCGCCCATGCGAGAATGGCTTCCGCTTTTTTCATGTCCGTCACGACCGGGTGCATCAGGTGCGGAATCATTTTATACTGGCTCAACTCCACCATTTTGGGGTCGATCATGAGCATCCGCACCTCTTTCGGGCTTCTGGACATGATAATCGAAGTGATAATCGAGTTGAGGCACACACTTTTCCCCGTCCCCGTTCGACCGGCAATCAAAAGGTGCGGCAGGGAGGCGAGATCCGTCATCAATGGTTTGCCCGCCACGTCGCGACCGAGGAAGACCGGGATGCTCATTTTCTCGTAAGTCCCCGCAAGTTCCTCCATCACTTCGCGCAAACGAACGAGTTGTTTTTTCACGTTCGGAATTTCGATTCCCACCAAATTCTTTTTCCCGAGCAGAGGAAAAACGATTCGAACGTTCGCGACACCGAGTTTGACGGCAAGATCGTCTGCCAAGTTCGCGATTTTTGCGACGCGCATCCCCGCTTCAAGCTCAACCTGGTACTGCGTAATCACGGGACCCAGCTGGATTTCTCGCACGCGGATACGGAAGCCGAATTCAGCGACAATTTCCTCCAAAAACTTCGCGCGCTCTGCCGCATCCTTCTCAAACTCGCTGTAGTCGAATTCCGGCGACTTCTCGAGCAAACTCACACTTGGATAAACGTACTCTTTCTCTTCCTCTGGAGGTGCCTCCTCCACGGCGGGTGCATCGGCGGCGTTGCCCGCGTCCGACACGACAATCGGCGAGGAAATAGGATGGTGTATCGAAAAACCCGTTTTCTCGCGCTGCGCGTTTAGAGTCTCCGCATCCAGCGCCTCCGCATCGGCGTCCTCAGCGGCAAAATCGTCGTCAGCTTCCGCTTCATCGAACGCAGCATCTTGCGCGAGGGAATCCCCTATTTCGCTTGGATTCAAATCCCAAAGCCCAGCGTCCAAGGCAGGGGCACCATGAGGGCTTTCGTGAATGCGAGCGTGAGAGCGATCGTCGAGAGGTTCCGCCACAACGGGCGCCGCTCCTGAAAGATTTGTGTCTTCGGAATCAGAAGAAGACGCCCAACCCGCGCGCTCATCGAAAAGGGGAGCAGACACTTTGAGAAGGGGACGCCCTATTTTTTCCGGGAGGAGATTCAAAAAAGTCTGCCACGCAAGCGGGACGAAATAATCGCTATACAAAATCAAACCCACGGACAGTCCCAAAAGCGCGATGGGCAAAGCGACATACTCCCCGGCAGGCTCCACAACGGACGCAAAGGTACTTCCCATCAAGCCGCCGTGTCCAAACGTGTAGGGGACGGAGAAAGAGGAGGAATACCCCGAGGGATAGAAAACGGATTGAAAAAATATCGACGCGGACGCACAAAATCCAATTTGTGCAACGCAGTATCCGGAGAAGCGCCAATAAACGTGCCTCGCGTGAATCCCAGCAAGAGTGCGAGCCGTGTGATATGCCGAGACCAGAAGGAGAAACCAGGCACCGTATCCCAAAAAAGCGAAGACATTGTTGGCAAAGGTCGCTCCCAGCTCGCCGCACAAATTCGCGGCAGAGTTCGTCAGGGGCCAATACGCGCCGCCGCCCGGGTCGGAGGGGGTGAAACTCAATAAACTGAGCGACACAAAGAGAAAAAGGGCGCAAACGAGAGTCTTTATAACGATTTCGCGTATTTTGAAAAATTGTCGAAATTGCATCTCTTCCTCGCAAGCGCCAAGCCAGTCTTAATCACTATTCAAAAGCACGACGCGATCAAAACCCTCGATAGGCAAGAATGTCGTCGAAATCTCTCAAATGATAGTTGATACCAACATAATCCAACAAACGACACAAGGCACGCAGCGCGACACCAACGCCATCGGGTCCGCTGTAGCCGCCGAACTGTCCGCCGCCTTTCACGTGTGGCTCCAAATCAACAAAGAATCCCGGGACGCCGCGACTCTTCAATCGAGACTCAATCTCAACAAGCGCCTTTTTCAACTCGCGGAAAATCGCTTCGTGCCCGCCGTCGCCAAGGTCGCAAGGGACGAAATTTTTAAGCAGCTCCTCGTCGATTGGGTCGCCCTTTTTGATCGGTTTCGGGTGTCGATAATCCTTGACGTGGAACCAGCCCAAGCCCGGCAGGCAGGCGCGGAATTGATCGAGAATCTCGCACGCGTCGAACCCCTGCACGACGAGGTTGCCCACGTCGAAAACGAGCGAGACAGAGGGGTGATTGATTTTCTCGTACAACTCGGCAAGGAGCCAGCCGTCCCCACCCACGAGGTTTGGTTCCACCTCCAATCCGAACATCAAATCGGAACGGTGGCACATCTCGGCAACTTCGCAAAGTTGGTCTGCCGCCTGAGACATATAGTCGCGCGGATCTTTGCCAAAGGGGTGATAAAACGAAAATCCCCGAATCAGCTTGCTCTCGAGCGCATGAGTGATTTCGCACGCGCGACTCACTTCGTCGAGGTATTGTTTGAAGGGAACGTAGCGATTTTTGGTGCCGTCTTCCTCATCGACGAGTTTCACCTTGCCAATGGGGGAGCCGATGGAGGAGACATTCAGCCCAAAATCGTCTTGGAGCTTTCGGACGGTTTGAATTTCGTCCACCGTCAGATTCATGACGTTTTTGGTTCCGTTTCCGGCGTCGATAAATCGGATGCTATAGTATTGGAGCCCCAAGGCGGCATAGGTCGTGAATTGTTCTTTGATCGATTTCTCTGGTTGCTGCGAAACACCCTCGTCGGCGAAACCAGTCAGAATAACTTGCGGTTGTGGCATATTTGCTCTCCTTTGCGCAAAAAAAATGCGAGACTTCATTCTCCTTTATACTCATCGTGCTTTGAATACCCGTTTTGCGCGACGTTTTGCAAGCCGTTAGGGATTTCACACTGAGCCACAATGAATTATACGCTAATTTCGTGAAGAAAAAAGGGGAGGAACCCTAATATTTAGAAATTACTCCCCCTCTCGGCTGTCGACAATGAGGATTGGAACGGTTTGTCCGATTTCAAGGAACCTGGCGGCGACGTATTCCGCATAAAGGTGCGCCCCCAGAACGCTGCGTGGGACGATAGGACCCAAACTTCGATAAAAAAGCCACTGTTCGTCCGAAATCATGACGCGAAACGCTACCGCCTTACGAGACGAGACCTTTTTCAAGTTCTCCCCCACCGCCAGACGCCGCCACGTGAGAGGCGCTCGGAGTCGATCGGCTTTCAAATCCACAAAAATCGGCGCGAAAATCGACGCGCGACGCGAATGCAGTCCGTACTCCAGCCAGCCACGATATATTTCAAAGTACTCGTCCTCTCCCGCCTGACTTTTCCACTCTGGAAGTCCAATAGGGAGAAGACGTGCTTTGCGGCGGTCGTTCGCATCGAGCGCCAGAAGCTCAAACGAACGTTCCTGAGGCGCAAAACGGATTCCATCCCCAATGGGGCACGAGGCGCGATAAAGGAGAGAGCCTTTTCCCACGCCCTTCGGACCCAACACGGCATCCGCCAGCAGCGCAAAACACCCCTTGTGTGAGAGAAGCGCGCTGCGTTGAAGCACAAAATTTTGGCTCCACGGCTGCTCCCACTCCACAAACTCGCACTCGTCGTCGCCATGTCGACACACTTGCGCCCATTCGTTCTCCGGGGAGAGTTTCTCCCCGTTCCACGAAATCACGGCATCCCACGCTCCCGACAAGATCGAGGCGCGCCCACCCTCGATTTCTATGTCCATCTTTCGATTCCGACACCTGAGCGCAACGAGCGGCGAGTTTTGCCAATTCGAGCGCAAAATCGCCAAATCTTCCGCTGCGGAATCTAAAGCGCATTGAGGAAGGATTTTTTTGAGCGACGCCGCCTTCTGGCTCTTCAAGCCGGGCAAAATCGAAACTCCCAGCGCTTTGTCTTCTCGATTCGAGTCCATCTGGAGCGCGGCAATAAACAACTCGGCAGACCACGTTTTCCCCTCCTCCTGAGGGTGCGCGAAAATCGACTCGCCGTCCCCACGCGTGAAATAAAGGAGCGCGCGGACTATCTTCTCGAAACGCAGCGTTTCGTCGTCGCCAAAAAGCGTCGCACAGCTTGCTTGTTCCATGAACTTCAATCGCGTGAGCGACGCCGCCCACATTCGAAACCAACGTTCGGCGGCAGACGAAGGAACCCCGTTGTCGTCGAAATGGCGAGACAATGCGTTGGACAACTCCCGACGTGCGTCTTCGAGCATAAACGCCTCGCGACCCGTCGGCGACGGAGTGTTGTAGAAAATCGTGAAAGGAATCTCCACCTTGCGAAGAAAATCAACCAACGGGTCGCACTGTGCGTTTTTCGACTCCATATCCATGTTTTTGTCTAAGTCGATTTCGTCTAAGTCGATTCGAGCGCGCGTCGCGGCAACGAGAAGAAGCGCGTTCCGCACATCATCTTCCACGGAGGAAAGCGTTGCGCACGTTTCTCTGCGTGAGTGGAAAAACTCAAGCCACGAACTCTCGACACAATTCTCACGTCGCGCCGCCGTATAAAACGCCTCGATGCACTCCTGCAATTGCGCGTCTCCGAGCCAAAATTTCTCAGCGCCCCCCCACAAAACTGGCGGAGTGTCCCCTGCTCGGGTGTGGAAAAGATTGTCTGGCGGCAACTTTTTGGACTTGTTCTTCATAAGGTTTCCTAACAAAACTGTCTTTTTCCCATACGGGGGGATTCCATTTTCTGCGATTTTATTATATCATATAAAAAGGTTTTTGTTTAGTCCCTGAGAAAGGAGAAATGATGAAAAAGACGCTTTTTTTGGAAAGATTTCTGCTCCCTGCCGCGTTGTGCTTGTTGTTTCAATGCGGATGCGAGCAAAATACCCCGCCACGAGAGACCACGCCACCCGCTGCCCAGGAGTCTCTCGAACAAAATGACGAAAGCGCAAGCTCCACTCCCGACGCCGATTCTGTCGTCCCAGCAGAGACGCCAGCTGCCGCCCCAGCCCAATCGGCAGGTCTCCTGGACGACGAGAAAATCGCTCAAGACCTCAAAGAAATCGGGTTTCAAGAAGATTCCGACACGATGGATGCCGAGACGTTGGATCGATACGTGAATGACGACGAATTCATGGCGAAAACGCTCCCTGCCGGCGAGTTGCTGGTGGACAATCCCGACGCGCTTGTTCGTCTCGACCCCGAAAAAACGATCTGGGTGGACAAAGAAAAGCGCCACGTCGTCATGCAGGGGTGGATATGCCAAAATCGCGCGGCTTTGGAATTCTTCATCTGCTTCGGTCGTGGTTATCAACGGATTTTCCCCTTCCGGGACGAGTCGCGTGAGCCGGAAGTGATGCTTCAATTCAACGGTCCGAAGTGCCACGAGTCCGTGATTGCCGTGGATATTCCGCCGAGTGTGATTCATGCCGCCCTTCTCGCCATCGGCGCGGAGGAGGGTGCGCCAGCGAGATTCCAACCCTTCTCCCCACCAACGGGCGACGAGATCGAAATCCTCGTGCGGTGGAAAGACGAAAAAAACGAAACCAAGGAATATCGTGGGCAAGACCTCATTTTAGACCAAAACGAAGAGAAACCAATGGCGTTCCCGTGGGTTTTTGCGGGGAGCATGTTTTACGAAGATGACGAAGGAACAAAGCGCTACGCTGCTGACTCGGAGGGAGAAATCGTGAGCGTCGCCAATTTCCCAAGCTCGATTCTCGATGTGCCGAGCAGAAGCTCCAATTCCGACATGGAGTTGCTCTTTTTCACGAACGAACGCGTTCTCCCCGAGCGTGGGTATCCCGTCACGATTATCATGAAAAAGGCAGAGAAAAAGGACGCGCAATAATCCGCCTCATTCTCTCCAATGTCGGCGACACGTCTGCCTGATCGAGATTCGCGAGCGCGGAGAGATATTCTCTCTTTGCGCTCCGTCTATAATTACGCATGAGTAGAACTCGGAGTCATTATGGATCTCGGTCGGAGTGAAGGATGCTGCACGATAAATATTGTAAAAAAGACACGAACCCAATCTACCCTGCGTTTTGCGAGTCGTACCCGGAGGCTCCGCTGCCGAAGTATGAACTTCCCCCCGACCCCATCCCTGCCGCTGCGGCGGCGCGGCTTATTCGAGACGAGCTTATGGACGAAGGGAACGCAAGGCTGAATCTCGCAACCTTTTGCCAAACGTTCATGGAAAAAGACGCCACCGATCTCATGAGCGAAACCCTCGCGAAAAACAGCATCGACAAATCGGAATACCCTCGCACGGCAGAGTTGGAAAACCGCTGCGTGAATATCATCGCAAGGTTGTGGCACACCTCCGAATCGGAAAATTTCATCGGAACCTCCACCGAAGGCTCAAGCGAAGCGTGTATGTTGTGTGGGTTGGCGATGAAATTCCGTTGGAAAAAGAGAACGCCCGATTGGAGAACAAGGACGCCCAATCTCGTTATTTCGAGTGGCTACCAAGTCTGCTGGGAGAAATTTTGTCGCTATTGGGACGTCGAGCTGCGCGCGATTCCAATGTCGCGAAGGTGTAGGCGTCTTCCCGTCCAAAAAGCATTGGAGGCTTGCGACGCGAACACGATCGGAATCGTCGGGATTTTAGGAATCACGTACACTGGCGAGTACGACGAAATTGCGCTTTTGGATGCCGAGGTGAGCAAGTATAATCAAACGTCCGCGACGCCGATTTTCATCCACGTAGATGCCGCGTCGGGCGGGTTTTTCGCGCCGTTCGTTGAGCCGGAACTCGTGTGGGATTTTCGATTGAAAAACGTCGTCTCGATCAACGCTTCTGGTCATAAATATGGTCTCGTCTATCCCGGCGTCGGTTGGGCTATATGGCGAGATCGGCAGTTCTTGCCCGAAGAACTCATTTTTCGCGTGAGCTACTTGGGCGGAAGCGTCGAAACGATGGCGCTCAACTTCTCGAGAAGCGCAAGCCAGATTATTGGGCAATATTACAACTTCCTCCGTTTCGGGCGATCGGGATACGAAAGAATTCATCGCAACACACTCCGCGCAGCAGCGTACGTTGCCGATCGACTCGACGAAATGGGACGTTTCGACCTCCTGAATCGCGGCGAGCGCCTCCCGGTTCTCTGCTTTACGCAAAAGGAAACGTCCGCACGATGGAGTTTGTACGATTTGAGCGATCGTCTTCGAATGCGCGGCTGGCTCGTCCCAACGTATCCACTCCCGCCGAGCTTGGAGGAGTGCGTCGTGCAGAGGTTTGTTTTTCGCGCCGATTTTGGAGCGCATTTGGCGGAGGAATTGACCGAGGATATCGCGCGTGCGGTGGAAGAACTCGACTCGGCGGCGGTGGGAAGTCGCGTTAAAAAGAATCTCCGCTATGGATTCACGCACTAAAAAAACGGCATTGAAACCACGGTCGCGAGGATGCGTGTGGCTCCAATGCTGCGGTGGAGGTATAGCCGACTATCTGCGCGCATTCACGCCCATTGCAACAATTGCGTCTTCCTTGATGTTGTTCATCACAAAGTACCAATATATACCCGCGATAAGGTTGGCATATGGGATGAGCATAAGCACAAGCACAATAAGGGCGTGTTCGCTTTTTACAAGCGGAGGTCTTCCGATCATTTTCAGCATGTTTTCATTGTTCTTCACGATCGCTAGCCAGAACATGAAGCTCCATACGATATTGAAGAAAGGAATGAAAAAGTACAAAACGGCACAACCCGGAGAGGTTTGCGTTTCTCTTTGAGGCATGGCAGCCCACAGGTGATACATGAGCTTGCACATACAGACCATTCCGACAATAAGAATGGGAATACCAATCAAAATAATGCACGTGAGTGCGCCCACAATCGTACATATAATCATCCATCGGAACCACGAACGCAGTTGTTCAGGAGAGGGTTGCTGATAGCCGGGGATGTGGTCTCCGACTGTGGGGACTCTCCCTCCGAGTTGCTGAGTGGCAGAAGGCTGCGCTCCAAAGGGTTGAGCGCCAAACGGAGGAGTGCCGACAGGAGCCGCAGCGCCCCCTTGATACGCCTGCATAAAAGCCGGAATCGAATGGGCAGGTGCCCAATCCTGCATCCCTTGACGCCAAACAAGAGACTGGGGTGACAAAATATTTCTCGCGAGCAGAGATTTCACCTCCTCTTCGGACACGGGACCACACTGCTGCCGGTTGAGTTCGTAATACCACATGAATTATTCTCCTCATATGTTAGGATACAAAATAGATGATCGAATTTGCGAGCCTCCATACGTTTTGGTGTGAAGCCTCCATCGCCAAGATTATAACAAACATTTTCCTCTATTTCAAGCGGGAGGAAACCGTTTTTCGGAAATTTTGATGAAAATTTATAATACTTCATGTTGAAATTTCCGTTTCCGCCCGCCGTTGGAGCTACGCACCACGGCTCGCAAAGCGTCGCGAAAAACGGGAATTTTAAAGGAGAAAGAGTATATAAAATTTCAAAACATTTCTTTGGGGTCGCTGCGGTGTGCGCAGATCATACGCGAGCTGACAAAATAGAAATTCAGATGAGAATGAGGATACGAAAAAAAGGACGCGCCCGACTCCACGAGAAGCCGAGGCGCGAGACTCTGTTTAACAAATCAAACCGACAGATTTCATTTCACAAACGAAATTCCCGGCGGAAGAGAGTTTATTTCCTTCGGTGGCGCGTACGCCTCGTCTTCGTCCGTGTGGAACGCATCGAACGGCCCTGGACGCTGCACTCGTGGAGCCGTTTTGATACGCGGACGAACCGAAATCCACTCCACTCCCTCAAATTGCGGGTCCTCTAAATTTCGCACTTCCTCAGCGCCTCGGTAGGGACACATGGCATCCACCCAAAGAATCACGCGAAGGATATCCTCGCCCGAAACTTTGACGCCATTGTGCGTGCCCGACATCATCCGATCCACGAGACGCGATCGGTAGGACAACTTCGTCATGGGTGGGACGGTTTGATACGCGACCGGGTCGCGCTGGTCGAATGCCTCGACGAGAATCGTGTCCGCCCAACCAAAACCTGGTGGGGGATTCTCGGGCATCCGATACGCTTGTCCCCACGTTGGTCGCCCCGTGAGCGTGACGTAGGGTTCCTTGAAGGAGCCGAAGCCCGAGCGCAGGGTCATATTGAGCGCCTTGAAGGCGTCGTGCTCGGGATCCTGATGGCACTTGCCACAGTATTTGTCGAGGACGGGCTGCACATAACGCTCGTAGCTGATGGAGTTATCTTCCCACGCGACTGGCTCGATTTGGGAGGGTGCGCGAAGAAGTGCCTGCCCCGTCATACGACGCACGGGCGTGCGGACGTGGGATTCGTGACACCCGAGGCACCCACGCGCCTCGCCAGGGAGAACACCCGTGAAACTCCGCATCGTTTGGAGCGCGCGCTGGTGCTCATCAAGGAGTTGGAAGTGGAGAGCAACGCCCGTTGGAGCGACGAAACTCACGGAGCCGTCCGACTCAATCGGAACCGTCCCCAAAATGCGCTTGACGCCCTCGGACTGCACCATGGACGTCTCGGGGCCTGTCGACGCATAAGGTCGATGATTCCAATAGGTGTAGGTCTTGTGCTCGATCGAAAGGATTCTGAGGAACTTCGCCTTGCCGCGAATCTCCTCGGGCATTCCGTCGTACACGTTGTTGCTATAGATGATGCCCGTGCCGGGGTTGAAGCGTTCTTCACGAGTCGGCCACGCAACGCGGTCGGGATACTGCGGCGGCAACTCACGAGGACGAATCGGAAGCGCGTGAAGCACTTGATGCACACCCTCATAAATCAACTCGCGATTCCCATCCGTGTCCATCAAAAGAAGGACAAACTTCCCATTCCGATACGCAGAGACGATGAAGTCCGACTCGCTCAATGGGTAGGGAGAATAGTAGGCACCATAGCGACCACTTGCATGGTAGCGCGGCGACTCAATCGGATCGACGGGACCATTGCCACTCTCGGGCCATTGAACGTCCGCCGTCACTTTTGTGAGACCGTCGGGGAAATTGAATCCTTTGCGCGGGTCGATAATACCAACCGATCCGGCGAACCAATTGTGGTGGGCAGCCCCCGTGAACATGATTCGCTCGCTGTTGGGAATCGAACGCGCGTCCTTGAGCAAGTCGGGCCAAACGGACTGGTTCCCCCAGAACGTTTGCACCTGCGTTCCGTCGGGGTTCATCGTCCAGAGACTTTGGCAGCGCCACAACGGCTTGTCGGTGTACTCCCAGCGGGTATAAATGACGCGCCCGTCACTCATGAGCGCGGGAGTGTATTCCGGCTCGCCATTGCGCGACACGATGTAGACGTCGTCGCTCCCAAGTTCCATGCGCGCCATCACGAACGCGCTCGTGGGCGGCATGCAGCGGACGTAGAGGTGCCCGCGCGTGGTGAGGAACATGATATGCTTGCCATCTTGGAGATAAATGGGGTCCAAATCGTCAAACATACCCCCTGTGAGTTGGCGCAGACCGGAGCCGTCGATTCCAATCTCGTAGAGGTGAAACGCCTTCTCGTTGGCGGGTTTGAACGACACGAGCACCTTCTTCGCGTCGAACGAGAGGTCGGGACGCCAGAACGATCCGTGCAGCGGCTCCTGAGGCAGGAGTTTCGTCTGCTTGCCCGCTGGGGAAAGACCCTTGAGAATCATCAATCGTCCGCCAGGCACCGCCATATAGCCCTGTCGGTGGCGCGTCTCGTGATTCCACTCGCTCCCCTCGGGGAACGGGCTGTCCAAATACAAAATGGAGTCGAAATCGACAACCGGATTCGCGAAGAGTATCTCTCTCTTAAGCTCTCGCACGTTGAAATAAAGCTCCTCGTTCCTCTCGTTTGGACTTTTCTCCTCCGCCAACGATTTTGCTTCGGCTTCCATCTTGCTGAGCGCCTCGAGAATGGGTGCGAAGCTGGTTTTCCCCGGGTGTTGCGATTCAATTCTTGCAGCCAGCTCGCGCGCCCACTGGATCTCCTGCAACGACCGTGCGAGTGTCGGCTGCCCGTCGCATTGGAAGAGCCATTCTCGTTTGAGACACGCTTCCGCTTCTTCCGGCGTGAGATCGACAACCTCAGGAGTAAAGGCCGTCTTATACGGTGCGGGGCGCTCTTGGTTCGGTCGTGGCGGAGTGTTCACGATCATTTCCCAAACGACCTCGAGCAACTTGCCGGGGTCGGCAGTTTCTGGCGCTTTGGCCATGGCGTCGTAAGCGTTTTTCACGTCGCGCACATGCTCCCATCGCGCTCTTTCTCCCGCACTCAGGACGCTCCACTGCGCCTCCGTGATTGGAAGGTATTCCGTGTATCTCTCGGCAAGCTCTTTCGTCTTCTCGAGAAGGGCGGGCGTCGGCTCCCAAAGTGCGCTCCCCCACGGAGAAAGGAAAATTTGGGAGAATTTCTCGGACTCCTCTGGGAAATCTCGGCGCAGCAATTGGAGCAAAATAAGGTGCGTTCTGGAAGAAACGCTCTGATTGCTCAGTCGATTCTCGCGGACCGCTCCAAAAGACTGCCAAAATCCGTCCTCTTTTTTGTAGAGTTTCAACGCTTGCTCGTTCGCGAGGCGCAACTCTTGAGCAAGTTTGGAGTCTCCGGACTGGGCAAGGGTGAGAATTTCGCCTGCCGAGAGGGCGCGTCGATAAATGCTCACTTCGTCCATTCGACCTTGGAAGTACTCTCCCGACCCGGACGCGGAGCCGATGAAAAGCGGGGCACCCACACCCTGGGTGTTGTCCGAGGCTATAGTTTGAAGCGCGCTTTTTCTATCCGCCGAGGCAATCTCCAACCCGTCGAGATAGACGCGCGCAATGCGTCCGTCGAACGTTCCAACGACGAAGTGCCACTCTCCATCAAGAACATCTTCCGGTGAAATGGGCGCGTCGCACTCGCTATATTGCCCGCCAGCATTAAATCCGAGCGAGAGCACGCGCATGTGTTCTTGGAACGAAAAGAGGAGACGCAGGTTGTGGTCTTCTTTTCGGAGGATTTCGTGATACTTCTCCTGAGAACTGTTGGGCGCAACCCACGCTGCAAAAGTAAATTGCTCCAAATCGGCAGGAAGTATCTCAGGCGCGACTTGGATTTGATACGCCCCGCTCAAGTCGAGCGACTTGCCGAGGACGCCTTGGGTGTAGGTGAGATTTTGGTTGGACTGCGCGGGAAAGGATGCGTTCGCGCTGTTGGAAAGGTCGTCGTTGAAAGACCACTTTCCGAGCAAATCTGGCGTCTCTCCCTCCGCCAGCGAGACGTTGTACACCATGCTAAACACGCCGAATGCCCAAAAAAGGCAAAATAGCCACGATATTTTTCTCATAAACCTTGTCTCCTGATTCACACAAAATGACCTTGAACGGTCTTTTTCCAAAACTTTAGGAGGGGATGCCCCCGTGATGTCCCTAATATACCACTTCTTGGGTGAGAATGAAACCCACCCATTGGAGAAATAATATAGTAATGTGGTCATTCTTTGGCATGATTTGGGTCAAATGACCAGATTCGTTTGCTTTTATGACTTGATTCAGACGCTTTTTCCTTTCTTGCTGGCTTGAAATGAAATCCAAATCTTTTATAATACACTTATTGTGGTTAATGTTTGAAGTTTTTTGGGGGGCGGAGATCGCCTCGCTGAAACACACAGAGAAAAACCCCAGAGGAAACCTTTATTTTTGAAGAACAGAAAGGTGTCTCATGAAGAAAATCATTGGCGTTCCCCAGCGCTATATTCAAGGTCCGGGGATTTTGGAGGAAATTGGCTCTCTCGTTCGTCCGTGGGGAACGCGCGCGGTGGTCTATTGGGACTCGTTCGTCAAATCCCTCCTCGAAGAGAACGTCGTCTCGGCTCTCCAAAACGCAGGAATTGAAGTCTCCTCCGTCCTTTTTCCCGGGGAAGCAACGCAAAACGCGCGAAAACTCTTGGCGGAAGAGGCAAAAGGGAAGGACATGATTCTCGCTTTTGGCGGTGGAAAAACGCTCGACACGGCAAAAGGTGCGTGTCTGGATGCCGACACCGCGATGATCTCCTGCCCAACAATCGCCTCGACGGACTCGCCCGCAAGCGCGTGTGCCGTGTGGTATGATGAAGAGGGAAATTACGAGGGATTCGAAATGATGCCGTTCAATCCGAATGCCGTTATTGTCGACACGGAAGTCCTCGTGAACGCTCCCGTCAAAACTTTCACGGCAGGGATGGGCGACGCGCTCGCTACCTGGGTCGAGGCGGAAACAGTCCGCAGATCGCGAACGCTCAACTTCCTCGGTGGGCATTGCACGGAAGCAGCTCTTGCTTGGGCGAAATTGTCCTTTGACATTCTCATGGAGTACGGACTCGACGCGCAGCGCGACGTGAAAAACCACCTTGTCACTCCCGCTGTGGAAAAAGTCACCGAGGCGAACATTCTCCTCTCCGGCATCGGGTTTGAAAGCGTCGGACTCGCTTCCGCGCACGATATTGGCAACTTCTTGTCGAACTACCATGAGTGCCACGCGAAAGGGATGATGCACGGACACAAAGTCGCGTTTGGACTTCTGGCGCAGTTGTGTTTGGACGAGAACGCCGCGCCCGATTTTCGCCGGAAGGTGTTGGACTTTCTCGTCGCGGCAGGACTCCCCGTCACGCTCGAGGAACTTGGTTTCCCCTCGCCCACGCCAGAGCAGTTTTATCCACTGGCGGATTTTTGTGCGGCAAAAGGTTCCCTCTCGTCCAGCCATTCTTTCCCACTTTCGCGAAGAAAGGTGTTGGACGCGATTTTCGCCGCCGACGCCTTGGGAAAAGAAGCGCTTAAATAGCCACACTTCACGCGTATTTCACACTCTCCCTCATTTTTACGCTCATTTTTGGAAAAAAACATGCTGACAAACACTATAGACACACTCCAACTCGCGCGGCGCGGTGGGTACTGCGTCGCGGCATTCAATACAGTCGATTATCTCACGACCGAGGCGGTCGTCCTAGCGGCGGAAGAGAAACGTTCCCCCGTCATTGTTCAAGTTTCCGCAGGGACCATCAAGCGCTTCGGAACGCGAACGCTCGTTGAGTGGATGCGGATTCTCGACCAAAAAACTTCCGTGCCAATCAGCCTCCATCTCGACCATGGACGCGACGTTGGCGTCATTCGGCAAGCAATTTTGGACGGCTTCTCCTCCGTGATGTACGACGGATCGAACCTTCCTTTTGAGGAGAATGTGGCGCAGACGCGAGATATCGTCGAATTCGCCCACGCCCACGGCGTGAGTGTGGAGGGGGAAATCGGCGTCGTGGCGGGCGTTGAAGACGATATCGTCATTCGGGAGGATGCCGCGATTTATACCACTCCTGAGGAAGCAGAGCGTTTTCGTCGCGAGTCTGGGGCGGATTTCGTCGCAGCCGCCATCGGCACCGCGCACGGGTTTTATAAGGTCAAACCTCGTTTGAACATCGAAACCCTCCGAACTATCGCGAAGTCGGCAGACTACCCTCTCGTCGTCCACGGCGGGACGGGATTGGACGAAGAGACCATTCGAGAATTGGTGCGTGCCGGCGCCGCAAAATTCAACGTCTCGACGCAAATCAAACAAACCTACATCGACGCACTCGCAACGTACATTGAGTCCCACCGTCGTGAGTATCATCCGCTCAAAATGTTGGAGTTCGCAAAGGAGTCGCTCGTCGCGATGCTCGGAGGGTACATGGATATTCTATCGTCGAGCGGGAGGGCGTGATGAGCGAGCTTAAAACGAATTATCCTTTCGACATGCATTGCCACACACTGCGTTCGGACGGGGCGGATTCGCCAGAAGAGTTGATTTTGCACGCTGCCGAGTTGGGCATGGAGGGCGTTGCGATCACGGATCACGACATTTATCCCCCAGAGGAAATTGGCGGAATGCCTTCGGAGCTTTTCGCCAAAAAACACGGGATGCGTCTCTTTCTCGGCTATGAATTCTCTTGCGACACCAATATTGAGGACGTCCACATCTGTGGGTACGCTCTCGATTGGCGCAAGGCGGAACTTCTCGACGAGGTGGAGGCGGCAAAAAAGAGCAAAGTCGACGCATATCGTAAGTTGTGCGAGATTCTCACGCAGGATGGATTCCCACTCGATTGGAGTGCCGACGTCCTTGGGGGGAGACCTGAGGAGTCGGCGCAGAAAAAATTCATCTTCGAGGCATTGGCGAAAAAAGGCTACGCTTCTTCGTGGGCTGACGCGAAAAAAATGGTGCAAAAGAATCCGCGTTGGAGTGTCAAACGCCGAAAAATCGACCCGTTCGACGCAATCAGACTCATTCATGCCTGCGGCGGAACTGCCGTTTTGGCGCATCCTTATTTGATTCCTGAGTCGTTGGATGTGCCGGGGAGACCAAAATCGAGACACGAATTCATCTTGAGGATGTTCGACGCGGGTTTGGACGGCATCGAGGCGCGATACACCTACGACAAAACTTCCTACAAAGGCTCCTTGACGCCGAAGGAAATCGAGTCCGAGGTGCGAGAGCGTTATGCTCACGTCGCGAAATTCTTCTCTGGCGGCTCGGATTATCATGCGGATCATCGAAAAGGTGCCGCAAAAGTCCGTCGCCTCGGAGAGTGCGGCTTGAAAATTGACGAATTCGACTGGCTGTAGTTGATTTCCTCCGCCTGGGTCACTCTTCGTGACCTGCGCCTTGCACGAAATACAAAATTGTAGAATATATGAGGAGCCATTAAAATGAAACTTGAAGAACTCACTCCCGAAACACTCGCACGCAAAATCGACTTTTCCATTCTGCCCAAAAACACGACGGAGTCGGACATCCTCCGCGGGTGCGAACTCACGCGGAAATATCGTTTTGCCGCTTTTTAT
Source organism: Planctomycetia bacterium (assembly GCA_030527105.1). Taxonomy (GTDB): domain Bacteria; phylum Planctomycetota; class Planctomycetia; order Pirellulales; family Thermoguttaceae; genus RGIG3701. Next base: position 14,675 of record JAUNBK010000015.1, on the reverse strand, counting down.
ACGAGTAGCTCGTTTTGGTCGCCAATTGTCAAAAGAGAATTGCAGGGTTTTGACGATATAGAGATCGGAACCGGACTTGCATTCCCATTCGGATCCGCCACGCCAGACGCGAAGGCGTTCGAAACGGCGGAAGCAGTGCGGCGGGGTTGTACTGCCGTCGATTTGGTCATGAACGTCGGCGCGGCAAAAAGCGGACGCTGGGACGTGATCGAGGAGGAAGTCCGCTTGTTCGTCGACGCTGCGGGAGATGCCGTCACGAAATATATTTTCGACGTCTGTTTCTTAAGCGAAGAAGAACTCCAGACGGCGGCGGAAATTGCCATTCGTACGGGTGTGAATTTCGTGAAAACTTCCACCGGGCAGTTTGATGGTCCGACACTCAAGCAGGTGATTATGTTGCTCGAAATGTGTGTCGGCACGAGCGCGAAGCTGAAGGTTGCGGGCATCAAAGAGCCGCGCCCCTCCAACGCGATTTCGCTCCTCCTCGCTGGCGTTGAGAGAATCGGAACGCGCGCAGGTGTCGAAATTGTTGAAGGTTTGGCGGATTTCAAAAAGGTTTTTGGAAATACTTTTTAACGCAAGACAACGTGGGAGACAAAGTGGGACAAAAAACGGATTTTTTCCTCGCGGGACTCGATGTAGGAACAACGGGCGCACGCTGCATCATTTTCGACTCTCACGGGAACGAAAAATTCGGCGCGCAGCGTGAATTCCCCTCGCACTACCCTATGCCGGGGTACGTGGAGCAGAATCCGCACGAGTTGCTTAGTGTCATTTTTGAAGTCTCTCGAGAGGCGACGTCTCAACTCCGCGCTGCGGGTTTTGCGCCGGAGAAAGTCGTCGCGATTGGCGTTTCGTCCCAACGATCTACCACGTGCCCGATGGATCGCAACGGACGCCCCGTTCGACCCTTTTTCTCTTGGCAAGACGGAAGGTGTGTCGACGAAACGAAATGCATCGCGGAGAGAATCGATCCCGAAACGTTCTATCGCCAAACGGGCTTGCCTCTCACGGGAACGTGGATTCTGCCGAAAATTCTCTGGATGAGAAATAACGAACCGGACGTGTGCGAGAAGGTCGACAAATTCGTCCAAGTGGGGGACTGGGTCTTGCACGCACTCGGGACAAAACGATTTTATACCGACCTTTGTTCTGCTGTCTTTTATGGCGCGTGGGACGTTCAACGCGCGCAGTGGAACCTCGATTGGCTCGACCTCTTCGAATTGACGCCAGAACGATTTGGCTCCCCTACCCTGCCCGGCACGCAGGTGGGGGAATTGTCGCGCGAAGCAGCAGAACTCTCCGGATTTGTGTCGGGAACGCCATTGTGTGTCGGCGCGGGAGACCAAAATTGCGCCGTCGTGGGCATGGGCGCTATCCACTCTGGAACTGCCACCGTCACGCTCGGAACGTGCGGCATGGCGATTCTTTCGACAGACCGACCGATTCAAGGGTTTGGCGGCATGATGATCACGCACCACCCACTCGCGGGGATGTGGGAGGCGGAGGGACTCACGAACGCCGCCGCCTGCGCGCTCCGGTGGTTTCGCGACGAAATCGGAAGCGGCGCAACGGGCGCCCCCTCCTACCAAACCCTCGTCTCTCTCGCGGAGAATTCCCCTCCCGGCGCGAATGGAGTGCGATTCGTTCCGTATCTTGCCGGCGCGGCATCCCCTCGGTGGAACGCTGCTGCAAGAGGATTGATGGCGAATCTTTCTCTCAAATCCACGAGAGGCGACATGGTGCGTGCCGTTCTGGAGGGAGTCGTCTTTGAAATCCGAAGCATTATCGAAACGTGGAAGCAAGCGGGGCACCCCGTCGAGAGAATCCGAATCGCTGGTGGTGCGACGCGCTCGGATCTGTGGAATCAAATCCAGGCGGACATTTATGGCGTGGAGGTCTCCAAGCCGGAGTGCGACGAAGCCTCGTGTCTCGGTGCCGCGATTTTGGCTGGTGTGGGAACGGGAGTGTGGAACTCCGTTGCAGAGGCGTGTTCCTCCATGACGCGCGAGGGGAAAACGTACACTCCTCGACCAGATGTGGCGGACGCTTACGACGAGGCGTGGCGCGACTTTGTTGCTTGGGCGGATTGCGCCGGGAGGAACAATGGAAGATAGTTGGGAGTATCAAGAGCGTCGAGAAAATTGGGCAAATCGCGAGCAAAATCGCAAGGTGCGTCGCGTTGCCGTGCTGATTGAGACGACGCGAGCGTATGGTCGGCGCATTATGGACGGAATCGCTGCATATGTTCGTGAGAATCCTTTCTGGCAGATTTTTGTCGAACCACGCGCTCTATACGACCCACTTCCGCATTGGCTCAAAACGTGGGATGGCGACGGCATCATCGCGCGTGTCGGCTCTCCAAAAGACCGGCAGGCGTTGGAGCAATTAGGGCTGCCAGTCGTGCATCTCAAGGGAGTCGAGAAGGTCTCAAAGGGATTGATGCCCGACATTTATACCGACCGTCAAGCGGTGGGGCAGCTCGCGGCGACACACCTGATCGAGCGACACTTCCGCCACTTCGCGTTCGTCGGCATCCCGAATTGTTCGTGGTCGAACTTGGAGCTTGCAGGATTCCAAAAAACTTTGGAGGAAGCCTCGCTCTCGTGCCATGTTTTTCAACACAAAAAGGGTATCCTGAAAAACTACCGCGACGGCGCGATGGAAGACGAGATCGACATGGTGTCTCAATGGCTCAAGACGCTCCCCATGCCGATAGGAATCTTGGCGGCGGACGATTTTCTCGGCGTCCAACTCCTCTCCGCGTGCTACCAATTGGGAATCCACGTGCCCGAGATGGCGGCGGTCGTCGGGGTGGGTGACGAAGAAACTGTCTGCCGTTTGGCGTTTCCCACGCTTTCGAGTGTGCGCCCCAACGAGCATCTCATCGGGCGCAAAGCGGCGGCTCTCCTCGATCGTCTCATGGAGGGATATTTTGAGAGACCCGACCCGGAAAAAATCCCCCCGCTCAAGGTCGTCACGCGCCATTCGACGGACGTGCAGGCTGTAGACGACCCAGTCGTGCGCCAAGCGCTGGCGTTCATCAGGGAAAATATCTCTGAGCCAATTGGCGTGCAGGACATTCTCGACCACGTGAACGTATCGCGAAGCGTGTTGCAAAGGCGCTTTCAAAAGGAGTGTCAAAAGTCCATTTATGAGACCATTTTGGACACAAAAATCCGTTTCGTGATGGAATTGCTCACGGACACGGACTTCACGATGCGCAAAGTCGCGCGCATCGCGGGTTTCAAGCACGTCGTCCATTTAAACAGCATTTTTAAGCAAAAAACCGGCACGACGCTTTCTGAATATCGTCGAAAAATCCGCGCTCTCGTGCAGCCCCGCCTGTCAGATTGAAACGAAACAGTGCAGGCGGACTCAAGCCGAATTTAGCGACTTCGGTTTCTAATCCAACTTCGGCAGGCCCGCGACAATACGGACGGTGTGGACGCTGACGGTTACGAGGGATTGGATTAAATCGACGATGTAACTTGGATTCGAGGTGTCCCAAAGGTTTGGATCGTTGACGATGCCACTGGCTTTGTCGGTCGTGACGGCGTAACGTTCCATCAGCCATTCGAGAGCGGATTTTCCGTTGACGATGTAGTCGTACGCTTCCAGTGGAATGTTTTCAATGGTGATATGTTCGTTGTAAACAATTCGGGTTTTGTCGACTTCCTTGCCACGTTTGGCAAACCGCATCTTCTCGACGCGGTACAATTCCTCCGGGGGGAGCGTCATGTTCGTGTTGGTCAATTGGGTGGGAATCAGTGTGTAAGTCGTAGGACTCTTTTTGCTGATTCGTTTGAGCGCCTGGTTCAAACGTCCGGGGGAATCGTAGTTCAAATGGAGTTCCGCCAATTTTCGCCCCGCTTCGGAAAACGGGTAAAATCCATGCCAGTAATCCTTGACCAGTGGAATCCGGGCGAGCATTTTCTTCAGATCGGCGGCATACTTTTCGCGATACTGCGGCGAGTGCAACAGACCGTAAACATAGTAGAAAACATCCTCTTTCGTGATTTTTTCCGCCTCGGATGCCTTTCCGTAAAACGTCCGCACTTCGTTCAGGAAAGCATCGGTAATGCCATCGTGCCGCACATAACCCTCGACGATTACCTGTGGCTCGCTCTCGTCAGGAAACAAACTCGATCCCTGCGGTTGCTCAACCGGGGTGTAGTAGTAAAGCGGAAAACATTGGCAAGCACTCAAACATCCAAGGTCTGGAATAATATCCGCCATTAATGCCGTAAAATCTTTTTTGTCTCCAATTCCAGGAATCATTATTACCAGATTCTGGTGGTTGGGAGTGGGGAATATCAGAGAAAATTTACCAGGTCTTTCGACCAGTCTGTCACCATAGTAAACGTGGTTTTTGCAAAACGGACGATAAAGAGAATGGCGAATTGACGCGGGATAAAATTGGATATTGGTTCCTCGTTCACGGTCAGCAAGTAGGCCATTTGTCCAGCTGATTTTACTAGAATCTGTTGACACCGATTCCACGGGAATCCCAATCTGTGAATGATAAAAAGCAATCATTTGCTGTATATTCTCCGAAACGATCGCTTGCGAAAAGTTGTAACACCAAGCATCACGATTTGTTTTTAAGCCGCAGGAATACACCGGCTCGAATACTGTGCAATAATCCTTCCTTCCTTGGAACCTATTTCATAAAACGTGCAAAAATCTTCCCCGCGCTGATTGATCCAATCGCCATGTTCGTTGGGGTGAATCTCAATCCATGGGACGTTTTCAATGGAGCCGAATTTTCGGATAATCGCCAGTTTTTCTTCCCGTTTCAGGTAATCGCCAATGTCGTAATAGTGGATGGCGGCACCCTCTTGGGTCGCGGACGTCCGGTCCGCATGGGATATGGGTGGCCGAGGACGACCACCCTCCGAAGTTTCGGCTCTTTTCACCAGTATTGTAATCGCAATCGGGGCGCGGGAACCGGAGCCAAAAATCTTGCCGCCTTCTTTACGGGACAGTTCTCCTGATGTACGCTGATTCCCACGCAAATTGAACACGTAAATATCGGAGAACTCGCGTGACAGACATTTGCGGAATCCATCCATGGCGTTTCCGTCAATCCAGCCGCCGTTGGAGACAAACGCAATCACGCCGTTTTTCTCAATTCGGTCGGAAGCCCAGCGGAATGCCTTGATGTAGGAATCGTACAGACTGTTTTTCAAGGTCGCGGTGGACTCCGTAACATAGGTTTCCTTCACCCGTTTGTCCAATTTGGGATATTTCATATTCTGATTATTGTCGTTGGCACTTCCCTGACCTGCGGAATAGGGCGGGTTGCCCAGAATCACCCAGATGGGCGTGCGTCGTTGGCGGGCGATACGCTCGTTGTTTTCGACGGTTTCTTCGATGTCTTCGTCGGTCTGGGTACATTCGATTTTCGCCTCGGCATGTTCGGGCAGCGCTTTTTCCTCCAACTGGAACGTGTCGGTGAGAATGATCCCTGGAAAAGATTTGTATTTGGCATCTTTCCTGGTTTCTTCCACCACGCCATGAAACGCCTCCTCAATGTTTACCGCCGCGATGTAATACGCCAGCAGGACGATTTCGTTGGCATGCAGTTCCCGATTGTACTTGTACGTGAGATTGTTTGCGGGAATCAGATTCGACTGCAAAAACCGTGTGATAAACGCTCCGGTTCCGGTGAACGGGTCGAGAATGTGGACGTTCCGATTCCCCAAACTCTTGCCGAAAAAGGACTTCGTGACATGTTCCACCGAATGAATGATAAAATCGACCACTTCTATCGGCGTGTACACGATTCCCAGTTTCTCCGCCAGTTTGGGAAAAGCGGTGCGGAAGAACTGGTCGTACAGTTTGGAAATGACTTTCTGTTTCCCCTGCGCCGAATGAATCCCCTCGACCCGATACCGAATTTCCCGGTCAAACTCGCGCAGTCTTTGTTGCTGTTCCGGGGTATTGCTCGGATTGAATTCCTCCAGCACGCCCTGAATGGCAAGCGACACAACGTTCTTCTTCGCAAAAGAGTATTTCTGGAATATCGCGTCAAACACCGGTTTCGTCACCATGTGCTGCGACAACATTTCGATCGCCTGGTCGTCGTCCACCGAAGGATTGATTTCTTCCCGCAGGTGACGAACAAATGCCTCAAAAGCGGCTTTTTGGCTCGGAGTTGGATTTTTGAGTTTTTCGAGAATCTGGTCAATCTGCCCCGCCGCGATTTTCGCAATGTCCTTCGCCCATTCTTCCAGATAGTCGCGGTCGCCGCATTTCTCCACCACCTTGGCGATAATGGCTCGCTGCGATTCGCCAAAATCCAAATTCAACTGAATATCCCCGCCAGGAACATCTATCGTCTCGGTACCCTCATGGTCGTCCATCAAGGCTTTGGGCGACCCGAACATGGCAGGATTCTCTCCCGGCTTGGAACTTTCGTTGAACTTCAACTGGTTGATCCAGACATTGAATCGTTCGTCGTGCGATCGAAGCGACTGCATGACCTGCCAGACGACTTTGTAGCGTTTGTTGTCGTTGAGTACCTCCTCCGCCCGCTTTCCGGCAGGTATCGCAACCGGAAGAATAATGTATCCATACTTCTTGCCCGGCGATTTCCGCATGACCCGCCCCAGCGACTGTACCACGTCCACCTGCGAATTCCTCGGCGATAAAAACAGCACCGCGTCGAGCGACGGCACATCCACCCCCTCCGACAAACACCGCACGTTCGATAGAATCCGACACGTTCCCTCTTCCGGCTCCTGTTTCAGCCAGTCGAGCAACACCTTTCGCTCGTTGGCACCAAACGTGCCGTCGATGTGTTTCATCTCCACGAACAACGAACCGTCCGTTTGGTCGGATTCCGCCGCCATTTTCGCAATTTTCTGAAACTGCGGCGTAATGACATCCCGAGAGTTCTTAATCGTCGAACAAAATGCCACCGCCCGCTTCATCGGCGCCGGGTCGAAAGAAAAATCACTCGTGTCCGTTCCGTCCGGCAAGAGATAATGGCTCCGTTTGCACAATCCACTCCAACAGCCGAGAATTTTGGACACGTCGTCAATCGGAAGTTCTCCACTGTCGGCATCTTCCCCGCCAATTCCCAGAGACTCCGACATGCGTTGCGTATATTCTTCCTCAATCGTCAGCACGATAACCCGATAATCCGCGAGCAAGTCCTGCGAAACCGCCTCTCCAAACCCCAGCCGATGAAAAACGTCCCCGTACATCTTCACGTCGTCCATCGAACACAACACCGCCTCGGAGTCGGCAGCCGTCTTTTTGGCGGCTTCCCCATATAACCTCGGAGTCGCCGTCATGTACAGCCGCTTCCTGGCGTGAATGTAGTCGTTATCATGCACCCGCACAAATGCCGATTCGTCACCGCCCACAAGCGTTACTCCCGTGGTTCGGTGCGCTTCGTCACAAATCACGAGGTCAAACTCCGGCAAAGCACCCTTCTTTTGCGCTTCCGCAATGACCGCGATGGATTGGTACGTGGAAAAAGCGACCGTCATTCTGTCCGATATTCCATTCTGCTGAATCTGCCGATACTGCTTCGCCAGCATTTCCGAGTTCGTCGTGGCGGGCTGCGCTAAATTCAAAGTAGACCCGGTCACCAGGTCGTTCTTCAACGCCTCCTTCCGCCGACTGTCCTGCTCATGAATCTCATGGTCGGAACAAACCAGCATGGGACGAATCGGAATCTCGGAATCGACCGTCCACGCCTTGAGCGTCTGCGCCAACAACGAAAGCGACGGAACCAGATACAGCATGAACCCGCCTGCTCCTACCGCCCGCTCCGCAATTTTCAGCGAGGTAAACGTCTTTCCCGTCCCGCAGGCCATGATTAACTGTCCCCGGTCGGCCGCTTCAAACCCCCGCAGGACATCCTCCAGCGCCTTCTGCTGGTGCGGACGCAGCTCCTTGGGCGGTTCCTGAACCGAACGGGTTAATTCCTCCGCCGTTCCCCGAATGATGTTGGTGTCGAAATCCTCCCAAAACGTCGCCCAATCAATCCCCACATCGTCCAAATCCTCAATGTGCTGCACCCCCGCCGCAACGGCCTGTTTTTCAAGCGTTTCCTGTGCGTTGGAACTTAAATCTGCCGTCGCAAGCACCAGCCGGTACCCAAACTGCCGCGACTTCCCCGCCTCGTCCAGAAACGCCATCGCCGATGCCGACAGAAAGGAATCAATATCCCCCTTGGCGATCTGGGAATTCTCTTCGTAAAATTTACACTGAACCGCCCAGAACTCCCCTTCCTCCGTCTTGCAGACCAAATCGATTCCCGTATCAGGCAACTTGCCGCGAAATGGAAAATCCGACCACATCCAGACCTCCGCCAGATTCTGGTACGTCTTCGCACAGCGCAAGTATTGACGGACAAATTTTTCAAACAGCTTCCCCTGTTCGCGTACGGTCGGGGACATCTGGCGGAATTTCGCGAGGATTTCGAGGATATTCATTGATATAGTCTTGGTATCGGAAATGTTGAGGTTGACCTTCTCTGAGCAAAACAGCGCCCCCATTATATCACACGCAGCCAGAGATTCAAGCCATTCCTATGTTCTTTTGCGTTTTTTTTGGAGAATTTTGCGGAAACACGAACTTATTTGAGCTTCTGTATAGAGTCTGGCGAGTATAAAATCCACGTTTTTATGGAACTTTTTCTTCACGCGCCTTGACAAGATTTCAATGAGTGGTATAATGACGCAAATCTGTTCTTTGGAATAGAAACATGTGTTTGGGGTGGGGCTGCGGAACAAAGATCGGTGCCGTTGAGCGCGATTTTGCGTTTTGTCGTTCCGCGAAAGATAGATGATGTGCGCCGCGTGTAGTGCGGGTGATCGCCAATTTCACGCGCTCATATCGTTTCGTATCGGCGTTGTTCCTAGTATTTTTTAGGGAGTAAATTGATGAAAAAACATATCCTTGGATTTCCTCGAATGGGTATTCGTCGGGAATTAAAAGCTGCTCTTGAGTCTCTGTGGAAAGGCGAGCTTGCATTCGATCTTTTCGAGGAACGCTGCAGGGAACTGCGTTTGCGACACTGGACAATTCAAAAAGACGCGGGTCTTTCGATGGTCACGACTGGCGATTTCGCGTGGTACGACCATGTTCTCGATACTGCCTATATGTTCAACGCCATTCCGGAACGCTTCCGCGCGCTCCCCAAAGAGAATGGCGAGTTGTACTTCAAAATGGCGCGTGGAGACGAACGTTTCAACACCCCCGCCATGGAAATGACGAAATGGTTCAACACAAACTACCACTACATCACCCCCGAGATCGACAAGGACTTCGTCCCGCAGCTCAACGCGGAGAAAATCCTCAAGGAAACTAAAGAGGCGCTCGACGCTGGTTTCGTCGTGAAGCCCGTCGTCGTTGGACCAATCACGTTTTTGAGTCTCGCGAAAGGCGTCGATGGATACAATTGCTGGGAGAAAGCCGCAGTTCTCGTCGACTCCTACGCCCAACTGCTTGCGGAGCTCGCGCAGTACGCCGAGTGGATTCAGATTGATGAGCCGATTCTCGCGGGAGAGCTTCCCGAAGAGGGACGAAAGATTTTTGTCGAAACGTACCAAAAGCTGAACGCAGCCGCTGGCAACGCGAAATTGCTCCTCGCCACCTATTTCGACTCCGTGGACGACAATCTCGACCTCGCGCTTCAGTCTGGCTGCGCCGCTCTCCATTTGGATCTCACTCGCGGTGGAAAGAATCTCGACGAAGTTTTGGAGAAATTCCCTCAAAACATGATCCTGTCGGCAGGAATCGTCGACGGACGCAACATTTGGAAGAATAATTTTGCCGCCTCGGTCGCCACGCTCCGAAAAATTCAGGCGAAATTGGGCGATCGTATGATGGTCGCTTCGAGTTGCTCGCTCCTCCACTCGCCCGTCGATTTGTCGGAAGAGACGCTGATGGACCCGGAGATCAAAAATTGGATGGCGTTTGCGGTGCAAAAGTGCTCGGAAGTCGCGTTTTTGAGTGATTATCTCGACGGCACGTGCGACTGGCGCATTGCTGCCGAGAATGCCGTGGCGATGCAGGAACGCGCACAATCGAGTCGAATTCATCGTCCTGAAGTGAAAGAGCGCTTGGCAAGCGTCACGAGCGACATGCTCTCGCGCAAAAGTCCCTATCCCGTCCGTCGAAAGGCGCAGGAATCGTTGAATCTTCCTTTGTTCCCGACCACGACAATCGGGTCTTTCCCCCAGACGCCGGAGATTCGCCGAACGCGTCGCGCGCTGCGCAAAAACGAAATCTCTCAAGAAGAGTACGTCGAATTCATGAAGAAAGAGATCGCGTTCGTCGTCCAGAAGCAGGAAGAGTTGGGGTTGGACGTCCTCGTCCATGGCGAGCCTGAGCGAAACGACATGGTGGAGTATTTTGGCGAGCAACTCAATGGTTTCGTCTTCACGCAGAATGGTTGGGTGCAGAGCTACGGCAGCCGTTGCGTCAAGCCGCCCGTGATTTATGGCGACGTTTCGCGCCCCGCGCCAATGACGATCGATTGGATTTGCTACGCGCAATCCCTCACGAAGAAGCCGATGAAAGGAATGCTCACGGGTCCCGTCACGATTTTGTGTTGGAGCTTCGTTCGTGACGATGTTGATCGCGAGACGGTCTGCAAACAAATTGCGTTGGCGATTCGCGACGAGACTGCCGACCTCGAGAAGAATGGCGTCCGCGTCATTCAAATTGACGAAGCCGCTTTGAGCGAAGGGATGCCGATCAAGAAGCGCGACGCTGCCGCGTATCTCAAGTGGGCGGTGGAATCTTTCCGACTCACTTCGACGCCCGTCGAGGACGAGACGCAAATCCACACGCACATGTGCTATAGCGAGTTCAACAAAATCATCCGCGCCATTGCGGAGATGGATGCCGACGTGATCAGCATTGAGGCGTGCCGCAGCAAGATGGAGCTTCTCGAGGCGTTCCGCGAGTTTGAGTATCCAAACGAAATCGGTCCTGGTGTGTACGACATCCACAGTCCGCGCATCCCGGAGACGGAAGAGATTGTTGATCTCCTTGAGCGTTCGCTCCAATACGAGCCGGCAGAGCGATTGTGGGTCAATCCCGACTGCGGGTTGAAGACGCGACGTTGGGAGGAAGTTCTTCCGTCGCTCGAGCACATGGTCGCCGCCGCGAAAATCATGCGCGAGAAATAGTTCTGGTGCGAGAAAGGCTATAATACATCGCGTTGAAATTTCCGGTTTCGCCCGCCGTTGGAACTACGCACCGCGGCTCGCAAAACATCGTGAAAAACGGGAATCTTAAACACGATGAGTATAAAGTACGATGAGTACAAGATCGTGAGATAGTCGAAGCCCCTCCAATTGGAGGGGCTTTTTCGTGTTGCACACGCTCTTATTCCTGTACGGAGTCCGCCCCAAAATTTCTCCTGCTCTCGACTTTGTTTTATCCTCATCGGGAGCTTTCAAATGAAGTGCTCGCCCATTTGGGGCACGTGTTTTGCGAGCCGGGCACATGTCCGCAACCGTCGGACGAAAAAAGACTGGGCGAAGGAGGCGCCACCATTGTCTCCAATATTGATGTTCCGACCGATAAAACACAGTCTCCCTCCCCCGAAAACCAAGGTCTCAAATGGGGACTTGTCGGGATCTCAAACAGGGACTTGCGTTTCACTCAGTAAAAGGAGACGAAAAGCAAGAAACGCCGCAAACACTTGAAAATACGGACTCTGTGCGCATAAAAAAACCCGCTTGCAATCTCTTGCAAACGGGGGGGATGGGCGATACAGGACTCGAACCTGTGACATCTGCCTTGTAAGGGCAGCGCTCTAACCAACTGAGCCAATCGCCCGATTGCGAGACGTTATTATCGCAGATTTTTGTCTTTTGTCAAGTATGTACGCCCCAAAAATTTGCATTTATCCCTTAAAAAGCCAGTGTTTAGGGGGCTTTTTCTGCGGTGGTTGCGCAAACCTTGCCATTGCTCGAAATCACGAATTCAAACAAACGCTCTTTTTGAGCCATTTTTTCGCTTTTTCCCAGAGAAAAACCTCACATTTCACAAACGAGCCTATAAAACACGCAGCCTAAAGATTGTTGTCCAAGAAGCCCGATGCTATAGTCCGTCTTTCAGAAAAACGAATATCAACTCTATTGCGGAAATTCCGAGATCAAACCCACTTTTGCAAAAACATTCAATCGCAAAAAAGACCTAAAATCTTTAATTTCTCGAGAAACCGCACAAAAACTAATTCAACGCACTGGAACCGCCAAAGATGGGGGCGACTGAACAACCGATGGATACGGCTATTAATCAACTAATCAACCCCACGACTTTATTGCCGCAGCGCGCAACTCCGACATCCGACCAAAATCGGGAATTCCCGCGCTTGGAAAATATCTCTCAAAATTTCGAAAAAAGCTGCGCGTGTATCTTGACAACCGATGTGTCTTGATGTATAATGAGCCATAATATAGGACTTTGTTTGTCCAGAATTCGCTTAACAGCACGGAAACTTCGACACTTTCTCTGTTTCGCGACAGTTTACAACAACAAGAGCGTCTTCGGCTCCTTTGGGAGTCGTCGCGTATCTGTTGTTGTGGGTTGTCGAAGACCTCCGTGCTGGGATACGTTTGACGTACTCCCTTTTTTATTTTTTGAACACGGATTGCTTGTCATTTTGTGTTTTTCCCAAATACAAAAGGTGGGTATTTTGGGAAAGGAAATACATGTTCTCGAATAGTTCCGCCTCAATTTTGGCGTCTCCCTGTACGGAAGTATGCTTCAGTTCACGTAAATTTTGGTTTCTACTTCTTGTGTTTGGAACTCTTTTAACGTTTGTTCCTTTTTTTTCGCAACCGACCTATCGAATTGACGTACTTCATCAAGTGGGAATCGGTCGAGAATATGTCGCAGGGACGTATATATTTCCAGCATTCTCTACTTGGATATTGAATGGAGTTTCCATTTTGACGGGACATGCGCACATTACTCCTTATCTGACAGCAGCACTTTTATCTATTCTATCCATTTACGGTACCGCACGACTCGGGATGGAGTTTCTTTCTCCAACCGTTGCACGACTTGGTGCGTTTTCCCTCGTTGCTTACTGGTATTTCAATGTGGGAGCAGCTATGTACAACAATAACGCTGCCATGACATTCTTCTGGATATATGCGATTTGGATGTTTATTCTCGCTTTGAGAAAAAATCTGTGGCGATATTGGTTTCTAACGGGACTATTTCTCGGTCTGTCTTTGATTAGTAAATATACAGGAATTATTATCATTCTGACAATTTTGATTTACATGTTCCAAAACGCTAACGCTCGCCAGTACTGGAAAAGTTTTGGACCATATATTTCCATTTTTACCACAATTCTAGTTTTTTTACCGAATTTTTTGTTTCTGATCCAACACTCGGAAGAAATTTTCGGCTACATTGGCAGTAAAAGAGAAACGGAAACGTTCCTAAATTTCTTTCTTTTACTTTTCTCAGGTTGGATGAAACAACTACTGATCATCTCTCCTCTTCTGTTGATCTATTATTTAGTTTGTAAACCTCTTCAATTGGAAACAGAGAAAAAACAACCACACTATAAAAATTTTCTTCCATTTATGTTGTTTTGTCCCTGTCTGATACAGATTATCTTGCAAATTTTAACTGGTGTTGCCTTTTCACAAAATTCCTACGGTTTCCAATTGTGGGCAATCATGGGAATTACCGTGTTCTACGTTTTTCACATCTCTATCACAAAGAAAAAGATTCTCCTTGTTTTGAGCTTGACAATATTTTTAGCCTGTGTCGAAATGATCAGCTTACCGATAAGCTGTTTTTTTTCTTCTTACTTTCTGGCAAAACCGTCGATTCGTTTTTTCCCAGCTCAAGAATTAGCCAGACAAGTCGATATTCTTTGGAGTAATCAATATCCACACATTCCATGTCCTACCGTTAGTGGAGAAGGTTCCTACCCCTGGCACGCAGGCGTTTTTAGCAAATTTCGTCCAACGATTAACGACCCCAACATAGGCCCTTGGTGTTCGGACGAAATCGTCTTGAAAAAAGGCGGGGTTGTTCTGTGGAATGCCGCAAAATCTGGGGCTACGGTGCCTAAACACGTGCAAAAACGATTTCCGTCCATTCAAAATGTGAAGTTTTTGCATTTAACATCATTATACTCATCGTCGTTTAAAATTCCCGTTTTGCGCGACGTTTTGCGAGCCGTGGTGCGCAAGCTCCAACGGCGGACGGAACGGGAAATTTCAACGCGAAGTATTATAAAAAAGAACAAAGACGTTCCTCAAGAACGCATCGGCATAGGAATTATCCCGCCGAAGTTATGATCCGTTTTTCCGTATGGGGGCAAAGGGGGGGGTGCCCAATACGTTTCCCGCACATCTCGCCAACCCGGCACGACGATCGTGAGCGGCGTGAGCCTTTCAAACGTTTTTTGAAGGAGAGTTTGAGAGGGAACAAATTTTCAAAAATGTTTCCTCTCAAGAGGTGGCGGATCGGACTCAAAACGATTGATTACAAAATTGTCACACCACCAGACTCGCAACTATTGCGTGCAATTTCCATAGGAAATTCAAGTTGTCAAAAAAACATTTGTACACTGGACGAATATTTGAAATATCTTGTGCGTTTCGCGCAAATTATCCAATACCACGCGAAGAAAACTATTTTTATTCTTGCAATGAAAAGTTTTTTAT
>JAUNBK010000106.1 GCA_030527105.1 Planctomycetia bacterium | reverse complement strand
TCAACGGCGTGGAGTACGTGTGGCGCTGGTGCCCGGCGGGTGAGTTTATGATGGGGAGTCCGTCGGGTGAGAAAGGAAGGTACAACGATGAGAAACAGCACCGTGTGACGCTGACGCAGGGCTTTTGGATGCTTGAAACGCAGGTGACACAACGGATGTGGCAGAGCGTGATGGGCAACAATCCGAGCAAGTGGAAGGGAGCCAATCTCCCTGTGGAGCAGGTGAGTTGGAATGATTGCGTGAAGTTTTGCGAGAAGATATCGGAGCTTTCAGGCTTGAAGATCCAACTTCCTACGGAGGCGCAGTGGGAATACGCTTGCCGCGCTGGGACGATGGGTGCCTATGCGGGCAACTTGGGTTCGATGGCTTGGTACGATAGTAATAGTGGCGGTCGGACGCACGAAGTGAAGACGAAGCAACCGAACGCGTGGGGATTGTACGACATGCACGGGAACGTGTGGGAGTGGTGCTCGGACTGGTATGGAGAATACGTGGAGTCGCCAACGAGCAAGTCCGAAGAAAATAATCGTGCGGCAACTAAACGGAAAGAATAAGTCTTTTGTTCGTGGGAATAAAATTATTAAAAATCTCCACAAAAAGTCTCATATTCCTTCTGTTGTGCTTGCCAACTCCTCAGTGGTATGATATAATGGGCGTGTTAGGGCAGGGTTCCTGCAGCGTAGTGGTCCAAGAGTTTTTGTGAGGTATCGTTCTTCGTGCAAGTTGGGAAGAACGAATTTCAGGTGCACTTTATTGGGTCATTTAACGAATATATTCAGGTTGATATTTCAAGCAGAGGTGTTATCATGTCGTCAATGAATCCGAACGATCTTCCAAACAATGGCGCTCCTAACTACGGAGCATCCAATTATGGCGCCCCCAATTATGGTTCCCCGAACATTCGGAGCGCCCAATTATGGCGCTCCGAATGTTCCTCCACCGAATTATGGAGGGTATCAAGTTCCGAATTATATGGTTTGGGCGATTTTAGAGCTGATATGCTGCTGTCTGCCATTGGGGATTGTGGGGCTAGTTTATTCGCTAAGTGCGAATCGCATGGCTGCCGAGGGGCGAATTCCTGAGGCAATGGAGGCAGCAAACAGCGCAAAGACATGGCTGCTAATCGGGTTGTTTCTTGGCATTTTGTCGAACCTGCTCGTTTTCGGCATTCAGTTTTTGGCCGTTCTGGCTGAAATGTAGTTGTATAACTTCCCGTTCGCAAATTCGGTTTGAGAGGATATGTTCTACGGAATTGGGCGCAGGCAATTCAAACACTCAAACGGTAGGTTCCGCGCCAAAAAATAGACTATCGCCACGATGAGCACGATTTGACCGATCAACCGAATGCCAGGCAAACGAAATGTTTTTCCGAAAAAGAGAAGTAACGCCTGTTGGATATACAACACGGCAATGAGTGCAAGAGAGGGAATCAAAAGCGGCTGATAGCGAAAGCACAGTGCGACATCTCCTTGTAAGAGATAATGCACGCTTCGTGTGGAGCCGCACCCGGGACAGTACAACCCCGTGAGTGCGTGAAACGGGCATTGGAAACGTGCTGTCCCCACTCCAATTTGGGCAGGGTTGTAAAAAAACGCCACTATCGCGCCCGTGAGACAAAGAAAGGTGAATCCCCAGAAAAGGAGGGAATCTCCAGATGTGAGATTTTTGTTGTGCATGATGGGAAAGGGGGGCGCGTTGGAATTTCCGGTGGATATACCGTTGGAACGGTGCTGTACGAAAGACACCCCTCTGGAAAGAAGAGGGGTGACATGATGAGTCAGGGCAAATCGTATCCCAACTCGCCAAGGTGCTCAAGTGCCAGTTGATAATCTGCGGGCGTGTCAATTTCGTAACAATCAATCGGTTGGCAACGCAGAGGCAAATGTTTTGCGAGGGTGTCGCAAATGAACTGTTCTGATGATTCAATTGTAAATCCGTTAATATACGCGACCCCGCTCCATTCCCATTTCGATACAGGTTTTCGAGTGAATGACAATATGTTCTTCTCTTGGGAATCCAGTTCGACAAATACAGCGTCTTGGGTTTTGGCAAGAGTTATCCCAATCAACGTTTTTCCGTCCTGCGTCTGATTGACAAACTGCCTGAACGATTGACAATTCAGCAACAAATCTCCGTCAACGATTAAATAGGGTTCATCGATATCCCGGCACCCCATATTAATACTGAATGCACATGACGTTGTCTCGTAAATGTCGTTATGGACAAAGGTAACATCGTTTCTTATGGATCGAACGTAATCAATGACCTTTTCGGCACAATAACCAACGACAATTCTTACATCGGGAATATCAAAAGTGTTTTGCAGCAAATACCAAACGAGCTTGTGTTGGTCGATATCAACCAACCCTTTAGGACAGTGCTGACCAAGTCGGGTTCCTTTCCCTGCCATGCTAATAACAACATGCGAAATCATGTTCTTTTTCCTTCTGTGTTTGGGGAGAAATTATGATCATAAACCCATTGACATATCATATCGCACAAAACCTGCAACGAATTCAGGATTGGGCATTCGTCGTATTCGACTCGTTGGAAAGATACTGCGATGTCCGTACAGCCGAGAATAATTAATTCCGCACTCTTTGAGTGCAAAAACCGACAAACTTGTTCAAATTGATTCTGCGGATTGTTTTCATTATCGGTCGGCAGAAAACGATTGGCATTTTTAACATTGCAAATTCCAGCCGTGACCATTTTCTGAAAATCCGCATCAGGGTAAACCATTCGTTCAAGCTGTGATGGAGACAAGTACTTTTCATAGACTCTCCCTTTTAAACAGCCGTCTGATGCTATCAGTCCAATTCGTTTTGCCGGGCTTTGCATCGCCCGAGCGATAACCTGTTCGACCATATTAAAAAATGGAATCCCAATTTTGGAAGTCAGTTCATCGATCGCAAAGTGAGCCGTATTGCAGCACATGCAAAGCTGCTGGCAGCCGAGGTTCTTTAATTGGGTTCCAATTTCTACATAACCTGGAATAAAACTTTCGCCGCGACCTTCCAGGTACATGCTCCGCGAGGGAACATTTGTAGCTTGCCATGTGATAATTTCAGGATGATGACAATCCCGATACGCGCCCGCATGGGTAAGCTGCTGTTCGATCATTGTGTTGAGCAAATTGGTTGCTGCAACTCCGTTTCCGCCGATAATCCCAAGCTTCATGATATTATAATTGTTTTTTGAATGAAAAAAAAGTGTGCATCAGTTTAGGGTCGGGTATACTGTAGAAAACACTCCAAAGAGAGGATATTGCCCGCATAAGGTGAAATGTCGGCGTCGGAAAATACTTTTCTGCCAGTATAACAGCGCGATGGATGCCCGTGGTTCGCCATAATCGGGCAAATCGTAAATAGGGGTAGGCGGGACCTTGTGCGGTCCCATAAAGTCCATGGTGCGCAAACATATCCATTATTTGGTTGGATGTTCGATAAATACTTGTATAACCCTCCCAGTCAGGAATGTATTGTTCTGGATTGTACGTAATGGTATCCCGCTCAACGACCACACCATCGGGTTTAAGGGAGGGCAGGATACGCGACAACACATTCTCTATTTCTTCGCCTGAAAAATACTGTAAAACGCCGCTAAAATAAATTACGTCATAGGATTCGCCTTCTGGCGGAATATAATCAAGCAAGTTCTCGCAGCAGTAAGTAACATTGTTTATGCCACGACGCTGCAAGTCCTGCTTTGCGTAATCTATTTGCGGTTTGCTCATGTCAACGGCTGTAATATGCGTTGCCAAAGGGGACAGTGAAACCGCATAGCGTCCGGCACCGCACCCGAGTTCCAGAATGGAAAGAGGACGCTTTTGAGGAATTAATCGTAAAAAGTTTTTCAACTCCCAATAATGCCGATACGGCAATTCGACGACATCTCCAGTGCCCACAGCTCTCATACCGACGTATTTAATCCTGTCTTCAGGGCTGTAGACACCGTATTCCCGCGGCGACAGGATGTGTTCCATATCATTATAAAACTGATTTGTTATTTTATGGTCCGGCATACGTACTCCTCACAAATTATGTGTCAAAAAATCACGAGAACTGTTGTACTAAATACTGAACAATCTCCTGCCCTGCCCTGCCAACGTTCAACAGTTCTGCCAAGCCCTGCATACGGATGTCATAACGTGGATCGGAGCACGGTTTCACTACTTGGGACAGGAATTCGTGAATGCCTTCCATGTCTTTTGCCTGATAATGAGATTGCACGATTCGATTTGTGAAATCGTTTAATCCCAAATTTTTTTCCGACAGCAATCGTAGAATAGGTTTGCGAGTCGGCAAATATTCAATCAAAAAACTTACTGAATCGGTTATAAGCGCATCGGACGTTTTAAAATAATCCATATACCCCCCGTCAAAACAGACCTGCCCGTTGGGAAGTTGCGCCCATTCATGATAATAAGCATCGGTCTCTTCTGTCGACATAATCCCACGATGGATTATTTCTTGATACAGTAGTGGATGTGGCTTAAACAACCAGTCCACTTGGGGCGTTTTGCGAGCGTAGTTTAAGATTTCTCGGTAGGTTTCTTTAAAGAGGGAAAAAAGCACGATTATATCTTTCGCAACGCTCCAGTGCGGAGCCCAAACGACACGACGAACATTCGGGTTCAGTCCAGACTTCCAAATTTTGTCCGCAGGTTTTTCGGTTGGGTATACATAGGCGTCGAGCTTGGGGTACCCCAACGCCACGACGTTTTCCCCGTTTCGCTTTCCGTATTTAGTGTACTGCTCTTTGTGCCAATGAGTTTCAACAAAGTTCCGCCACGCAAAATTATGCAAATCGAGATTGTATTGGAAATTTTCAATTCCACCGGCACTCATAAATCCGTATGGGATATAGCAAACTAACGATTGCCGGGACAAAGACAAAACAGAAATATCCGGCGGTATGATGGGCCACGGTTGTTCTAAAAAGACGATATCTAAATTTCTGAAAAACGATAACGACTCATAACACCGACGTCCTACATTAAATCCGCGCAAAACGGAGCAGCCTCTCTCTGTGTAAAACCGAATGTTTTCTTCGTAACTTTCTGCAAAAGAGCGGTGGTTTTCGATTCTGGCGTTATGAGTAGAAAAATCTTTTCGCGAATATCTTTTCTTCAGAGGCAAACCACGCTGAACCTGCGGAAATACGCACACCACAGCCTCAAAGGCGTCATGCTGATGGAGTGCTTTATACAGGGAGTCACAAGACCATTTCGACGGCTCGGAAACGAAAAACCCGACTCGCACTGGTCGTTTTTGCCGCATCTTTTCGCGAATCTCTTTTTCCTTTGCGGGATACCATTCATGAAATATTCGTTGGTGGTAGTATCGGTCTTGACGCCAACTTTGAATCCCACGGAAACGCTGGCGCATTTCACTCACACGTCCCCAATGTCGCGGACAAGCACACGTCTCTAGCAAATCGAGAGTCGTTCCCAACCAGTACTTTAGCCTTGCATTCATCCGATCGCCTCGATTAAGTGAAATGAAAAATCTGTCAGGCATCGAGGTGCATAAGGCGCACGAAGTAAAACGTTTTGCCCGAATCGTTCTCCTTCTACCGTGAGATCATCTATGTGAAGAACGCGATCTATTGCGCCGCGACCGTCCATAATCAACGCAGAGATTCGATAGTTTCTCGGGGCTAAAGGCAACATTTGCGTCTCAAAGCAGAAATAACCATCGCGATCCAATCGTTTGATCGGCTGCGGGACGTCACGACTGTTGAATTGGAGTATGTTGATGTCGTTTTCGTCCCAAACGCTGATGTACAATTCAAAATCTTCTACAGGTTTATTGACGTGAAAATGCAGCTCGATACGAACACCCTCGCCAAGACCAATCACATTCGTTTGAGTACGAAGTCCCTGTAGCAGAAATTTAGTGAAACGAACTTCGCCAGAACCATCATAGGATTTTCGGTTGGAGAGATCCGTCGAAGGATTGCCGACCGATTGGATGTATTCATGGATCACCTCGTCTGCCCGACCATCCACCACCATCTCACCCCTTTGAAGCAAAATCGCTCGTTGGCACAAATTCTTCACCGCGCTCATATTGTGGCTAACGAACAACACGGTTCGACCGGAGGCAGCAACGTCGTTCATCTTGCCGAGGCACTTCTTTTGAAACTGCGCGTCGCCTACGGAAAGAACCTCGTCCACAATGAGAACCTCCGGCTCCAAATGCGCCGCAACCGCAAATCCAAGACGCGCCGCCATGCCGGAACTGTAGCGCTTCACGGGCATGTCGAGAAAGTCCTCTATCCCCGAAAAATCGACGATCGAATCGAAATTCTTCTGTATCTCTTGGCGCGTCATGCCGAGGATCGCGCCGTTGAGATAGATGTTTTCTCGACCTGTCAAATCGCCGTGGAATCCGGCACCAACTTCTATGAGCGAACGTAGGCGACCATTCACTCGCATTGAACCACGGTTGGGTGCAATGATGTTGGAGAGAATCTTCAAGAGCGTACTTTTCCCCGCGCCGTTGTGACCAATGATTCCGAGTGTTTCCCCCTCTTCAACCTTGAAATCGATATCCTTGAGCGCCCAGAAATCTTTCGCTGCCAGCTCGTCTCGCCGAGGTCCAAAGCCAAAAAGACCTTTCACCATGGTAGGAATCGCATCGCGCAGACAGTCGTTGAACTCCCCTCGATGAAACTTTTTCCAGACGTGATTTAACTCAAGCGCCGTCGCCACGATTAGATAAACTCCGCATACAATTTTTCTTTGAGATGAAAATAGCGCCACGAAAGCAACAATCCACACACGGAAACCACCGCAGCATACGCCAAAAACCAAGGGTGCCAAATGAGGACATTCTGCGCGTCGTGCAACGGCACGAACAAATTATGCCCCTGCACGATGACGAGCCGCAGCCCCTCCAATATCGGCGAGACAGGGTTGAGCATGATCAATTGTCCCAATTTACCGCCAAGCTGATTCGACTCGAAAAAAACCGGCGTGAAAAAAATCCCAAAACTCATGAAGATGTTGAGGATGTACTTGACGTCTCGATAAAACACCATCGCGCAGCTGAGCAACATGCTGAGTCCGAGCGAAAAGCACGTGAGCAACACCACCAAAATAGGCACCCAAACGAGATTCCACGTCCACGCGACGGCGCCGAGGGAAACTAAAAACGCGAAAAGCACGACGCTTCCGATTGCGGTGTCGAAAAATTGGGTGCAAACGGCAGAAATAGGGAAAACCTCGCGCGGGAAGTATATTTTCGTGATCAAATTGATGTTTCCCAGCAGTCCGTTTGCGCCGTTGGAGAGGATTCCGATGAAAAACGACCAGACAACCGCTTTCACAGCCATATTCGCAAACGACTCGGTCTGAATCGGCTGCCCTGAAATGGTTGCGAGAACGAATTTCACGACGCACCCGCTCAAAACCACCATCAACGGCAAAAAGACCGCCCAGAAAAAACCCATGACGGCTTGCTTGTATCGGAGCCGAATATCGCGCAGCATGAGTTGCCACAGGAGTTCACGATAGCCTCGGAGTTCCGTGACCATGCCCACCCAATCGCGCCACGCAGAGGAAGGCGACGCTTCGTGGATATCTGGCGCAGGGGTGGTAAAATCTTCCGGTTTCATAAAAACCTTCTAAACGAATGGACAGGGACGATGGACAGGGACGGCGGACAAGGACGACTTAACGCCCACCATTGTAACAGGAACTGCCGATTTTGTCAAGAGCACTCGTCGGGGTTTTGTCAGGAATGTGTGAAATAACCAGAGTGCACTCCGTGCGCGAGTGTGGTCGTTTCGGAACGAATCGAAGGGGCGAGAGACTCAAGAATATCAGTGACAAATGGGATTTGTTGATGACGCGGTGTAAAAAAACACTTGGCGGACGGTTGCCGTTCGACACGGTGCTGTCATTGAAAATAGCCTCGAAAGTTGTGTTCTCATCGTACCTTATAATAACGCAGTCTCAACGAGACGATTATAAAGTACGATGAGTGTAAGCACAAAAGAGTGTAAACCTCCGCCTACTTTTTCAGGTTGTACAACTCGACCTCCCACAGTCTGGCGAGATATCCTGGCGATTGAAATTTGATGCGCAGCGCGTCCGTCGTCACTTCGGGGAACTCAATCCCAAAGTCGCAATAGACGTTTTCTTTCACCTCGCCATCGGGAATCGTCACCCACTGCCCGTTTTTCTGCACCTGAAGCATAAAACGACGGACGGGATCTTTCGGGCACTCGCCATAATTCCCCATTTGTCCCGTCACCATTCTCATAGCGTTGAACGTCACGGGCAAGTCCCAATTGAGCTGCACCCAATGGTCGGCATAGTCGAGATTCTTCGTCGACGAGACCCATCGAGAGGTGTTTTGCGACACATCCGCGCCACCGTCGTTGATGTTTTTCGCGGGATACAATCCGCTTGGGTGTTCGCACGAAGCGGTGGGAGTCGCCTTTCGCGCCACGTTTTCGCCAGCGTCTGCCAGCCATTTGGGTGTCTTTACCGTTTTGCCCATGCCGGGGGACTCGACCACGCCTGCCTTCATAAGCTCAATAAGCTCCTCGAGATGATTCTCATACACTCCGCGCGGAAGGGTATTGTGTTTGTCGCATAGGAACGCTGCCATTCCGACGACCTCGCCCATCATACCGGCAGTCCTCATAACGCGAACCGTGCCGAGTCCAATATGCGTGACGCTGATGTTTCGCCCCGCCATGAAGAGGTTGTCGATATTGCGTGAATAAAACGTTCGATAAGGAATCACGTAGCTGCTCGGCTTCGCGCCATGGACGCAGTAGCTGCGGAATTCCTGACCCGGGAAATATTTGGCATTGTGAGGGCAAATATAGTGGAGGTCGATCGACCACGTGCAGGGGACGCAGCCGTCCGGCCAGAGACGATTCGATGTTATATCCTGCTCGCGAAGGACAACGTCCCCCAGCAGACGTCGCGATTCTCGTTTGCCCGCCAAAAACGCCATCCAACCGAATTCGCGATTGCGGACTTTATTCGCCCAATCTCCGGTGGTGTGATTCTTCATGTACGACCAGTGACCGTAGGCGGCACGCAAGCCGTTGTCTCGAATGCGCTCAAAGTCCCAAATCTGGTCGCGATCCAAACCCGTTTCCCAATCCCAATCGCCGCGCGTCATTGGACGGATACTTTCGCGCGAAAATTGATGCGCCCACGGCACTTCTGGGAACGTCGTTTGTTCTGGCTTTTCGACCGTGTACCACTGAATGGATGCGCCCATCGTCAGTTTGTCGGCAACCACTGGCGCGCTTGGCTCGTCGTATTCCGATCGTGCTTCACGACCTTGTCGCCAATCCGCCCCAGCGAGATATCCCACCGTCGCGTCTCCCGTGCAGTCGGCAAAACACTTCGCCGCAAAACGCCGTTCCACTCCGGTCTCGATATCCTTTCCAAAGACCGCGACGATTTTCGATCCAGACTTCTCGACATCGTACACGTGCGTGTTGAGATAAAGGTCGAGTGTCGGCTGCGCCAAACAAAGATTGAGCCGATCCTGATCCTTATACAAGTCGGCAGGCTGCGCGTTTCCTCCGCCCCAAGGTCCCATTTGGTACGTGAGATTCCCAACGTTTGGATAAGGAGGAAGTTTCACAGCACCGTTGAGATGGACGCGAATTTCCGTGGAGCCGTTGCCGCCAAGGACGGGTCGATCCTGAATAAGTGCGACGTCGAGACCCAAATTGGCAGCCGAGACCGCCGCGCAAGTGCCCGCGATTCCGCCACCAACGACGACAAGGTCGTACTCCTTCTCACGCGCATTGGGCGGATTCTCGGGGAGGTTCAACAACTCGCGACGAATCGCAACGAGCGGTTCCGGATCGTTCGGCAAGTCGCACGTCTCCGCTTGAGTGAAATAGAGCGCGTCCAATCGTCCGTCGAATCCAGTGAGATCTTTGATTTCGACCGAAACAACTTCGTTATCCTTGGAAGTCGTGACGCAGCCAGCAGGGAGCCACTGCCACTGCGCGCCGTCGATACCAAGAACGAGGTCGGACTCTTTGCCGTTAAAAACGACCTTGAACTTCCCGGGAGACCAATCCCGCTCGACGATTTCGCGCGAAATATCCTTTGGCATCCAAGGCGAGACCCAATTTCGAGTCCTCGCGAAGACCCGATACGTCCCCGCCTTGGGGAGAGTAACGGTCGTTTGCGCATTCTCCACCGGCTTGCCCATTCCATGCGCAAGAAGGATAGAGGAGCCTGCCTCGCCCGGCTGAAGAAGGTCCATAAATTGTTGGTCGACAACCCAGCCCCCCTTCTGCGCGAAGGACTCCGCCTCGAGGAGTACCCCACTTTCGGCAGAATATGCCGCAGCACAAAAGAGCAGAACGACCAGGCAGGATAATGTTTTTGTTCGCATAACGCCTCCTTTTTCTCGATGAAACACGATTGACAACGAGACCATTATACCCGAAAATCACTCGAAAGACAAGGACGGGACAAAAAATTTCCCCTCCCCTCCTTGCAAAAAGTCAAAAAAAGTGTATCATGAGCAAAAGTTACGGGGCATAGCGCAGCCTGGCTAGCGCATCTGCTTTGGGAGCAGAGGGTCGGAGGTTCGAATCCTCTTGCCCCGATATGGCTGGTTTGTATATCATTACAAATCAGCCTTTTTTATGCTCCAACCCCTTATTTTAAGATGTCGGAGGGGGGTAACTCCTCGATATTTTGGAACAATGCCCTTTAAACCCCCGTTTTTGCCCCTAACTGGTCCTATTTTAGCCCCGACCTGGGGAAAGGTATTTCGTTTTCTGCACATCTTGCCGAGCCATCAACGGCGTGAGCCTATCAAAGGTTTTTGGAAGGAGAATTTGAGAGGAAACAATTTTTCAAAAATCATAAATTCAAACAACTGCCCATTTTGCCCCCTTTTTTCGCATTTTTCCAGAGAAAAAACTTCACCTTGTGTGATTGATGCCGAAGAACACGCACTCCAAAGATTGTTGTTCGAGAAGCCTGATGTTTTAGTCCGCGTTTCGTAAAACACCATTTCAGTGCGTAAAAACAAGTGTGAAACATTCTTCAAAGACATCTCAAAAATAATTAAATTAACGAATATCAATTCTGCTGTGGAATTTCTGCATCAAAACCCACTTTTGGAAAAAAACATTCGATCGCAAAAAAACACGTAAAAAACGCACCTTTTCACTAAAAAGAATCATAAAGTGCAAAAGTCCAAAAGTCGTCAGACTCCGATTTTTACGCAAGATGATATTTTCTTCGAATAGCGGACTGAAACATTTTGAAAAAATCCATAATCATACGATGCCGCAAAAGTAAGACTCTCACAAAACACCCTGAAAAACAACCTCTATTCTTTGATTTCCTAAATTAACGCACGAAATACATTCTCTGCGTAAAATACAAAAGCCCCACCGGTGGGAGGGGCTTCGTATAAATCTTGCCTATTTGCCGCATTTTATCTCAAATGCGTTCCGCGAAAACTATCGCGCTTCTGGTTCAACGACTGGGCGCTTCCAAACAAGACCCGCTTCGTCTTCCATCCGTTGGAAGAATCCCATCGCGAACTCTTGGTTTTCGGCGTCGAGCACCGGGCGCCAAGAGGTTTCGTCGCGCACGTATTTCTCCTGAAGCTCCTTGTCGGAGGGGGTGAAACCCGTGACCAAAACGACGTAGTACTCCGCCTTGTCCATGCTGGAGGCGATGCCGACTTCGTTGGCTTTCAAGCCGAAGACCGTCTGCATGAAATCGTTGCCGATCTTCTTTCCTGCGGCAGTTTCAAGGGGTGAGACGTACGACACCGTCGCGCGCTGTCCGTTCATGACCTCCATCCACGTGAAGGGGTCGAGATTGACCACACCCTCGCCACACGGAGCGAGCGACGCAGTTTTTTTGCACTCAGAGGCAAGTTCCTGCGCTTTTTGAGCCGCCAATTCCTTGGCGCGCGCCAACTTCCACGCTGCGATGACTTCGTCACGCACTTCATCGAGCGTCGGCACTTCCGGCTCACGAATTTCGGTTGTCCACGAAAGATTCACGCCATTCTCGCTCATCGACAAGACGGGCAGGAAATTCATCCCTTGCGCGAAGAGTTGTTGTGCCGCGAATTGTCCTTCGAAGGTGTATCCAAGCCCCACTTCATTGAGTTTTTCCTCGGAGCCGAGCGGGACATTCGTCACTTTGACGCCGTACTTTTGCTCCAACGCGCTCAGGTCGAGAACGGGTTTCTTGAGCGTCTCGGGCACTTTTCCATTGTGTTTTGCGGTGTCAATTTCGAACTGCAACATCTGCTTTTGGAACGCACTCACGACTTCCGAAACCTCGGTTGCAATCTCCCGCACGCGTTGGAACGCCTTATTCTCCGCCAGAGTCTGTCGAATTTCGTCCTTCTTTTCCTCGAAGGTGTAATACTCCACGGGCGCGGCAGCGGGTTCCGTCGTGTAGCCGCCCAAACTGGGGATGTTGCTTCGCGGTATTTGCGACCCTTGGAACGAAACCTGTCGGAAAGGAGAAGCGGAATCCCTCTGCGCCCCTTCTTCGGTTGCCGGAGCCGGCGTGTCCGCAGGCGTCTCAGTCGGAACCTCTGCTGGTGTATCCGCAGGAGCCTCAGCCGGTGTCTCAGTTGGCGTCTCAGCCGGAACCTCCGCAGGTATCTCCGCAGGCGTTTCCAAGGGCAC
>JAUNBK010000105.1 GCA_030527105.1 Planctomycetia bacterium | reverse complement strand
CCGTACTTCCATCGCCGATATAAATCGAGCCGGTGCCGTCGCCGCCCCAAGAGTTATCGTCCCAAAAACCACTATTGGGAGAATTCCAATAGACATCTCCCCAAGCCGGAGCGGCAAAAAAACCGCTACCCAGAACGAGGAGTGAGGCGAACAATAAAAAAGTTCGGGAGAGGAAGGTTCTAACCCTACACATAATACATATCTCCTATAGTACAAAATATCCGATAGACGCACAGCCACGCGCTAACTCTAACATATTCAGGGCAAAAGTCAAGTACCCACGAAGGGTCTCGGCGGGAAAAACCCCCAAAAAAGCCGAAAATAAGCGACTTTTTTTGGGGATCGATTTTTGTTGAATTTCTCATGCGGGGGGAAAACCTCCGCAAAAAGGGTGCTCAACGAGTGGGAAATTTGCTTTCTCGGCGAAAATCAAACACGCTGTTTGGCACCGCTACACAGCACCTACTGAATCATTTGGAATCCACGCTGTTCGTCTTGAATCAGCCGTCGGCGCATGTCGTACAAGAGCGCGTCGTCCGTAGGAGACGTTCGCTCCAACACCTCGCGAAGCGGAAAGTCCGCTGGTAGCGTTTGGTTCAATTGACTCAGTATGATTTCGTATTTGTCAATCAACTCACGCAGATCGGAGCCGAACATTTCCTCGTCGATAATCTCGTCAAACTGCTCGGTTCGAATCATCTGGTTCCACAGGCGTAATGCGGCATCGTAATTATCCTTGGCGGAGACCAGATCGCCATCCATGAACGCAATGTCCGCTTCGTAAATCAACCGGCGCGCCTCCATGATTTCGTCCGTCTTCTCGAGCTGCCCACGCAAGCGCCAGAATTTATAATTGACAATCATCCGATATCGCCGAATGAGCTGCGCCTGCTGGGAGGCGGCATCGAGCAACTTGGCAAGCTCCATCCCCTTCGTGCGCAAGTCGGGGGGAAGATTCCCCGCCCACTCTTCGTTCGAGACGCGGATTTTCTCCGAGGCGTCGGAGGCGATATTGTGCTGGTCCGCCGTTCGCTCCTCGAAAGGAGTGTCGACCGCTTCCAACTCCAAGGGAGTGAGCCGGGCACGCTTCGTGTCGACCAAACGCTGGTACAACCCGGGAGAAAGAGCCTCCAACTGCTCGCGATACATGTCGGCTTTCGCTCTCTCCTTCTCTTCGTCCTCAAGCCGCATTTTGTCGCCTGTGGCAGAATCAAGCTCCTTCTCGCCAAACGCTTTCCATTCGGCACTAAACGTCTCCCACGCCCGTCTGGCACGGTGGTCGAAGATTCCGTCCTGCTCAATGTTGTCGGAGTAATACGCCTGCGCGTTCGGGGCATAAGAGAAAAAGAGCGTCGGACTAATTGTCCCAAGGTCGACCCCTTCCTTCTCGTTGAGCGCCTCCGCCTTGCGGTACCAAAGTCGCCCGACAATCCAACTGTCGCGCTCCTCCAAGGGTCGATCCTTATTAAACTCGTCGTCCTCCCGGAAAAGCTGTCGGAACTGCACCCTTTCATCCGATCGGCTGATTTTTTGGGCCGTTGTCCAGCCGACGTCCCACGTGATGCGAATCGAACGCGGATTGTATTTCGTGCCGCTTTCGAGGAATCGAATGCCACGCTTCACCCACTCGTATCGATCCTTATAATTATCGCACTCGACGGAGACATTATAAGCGAGGTTCCACCCTTGAAATCTCCAGACGGACTCCAAGTGCGGGTTGAGGATAATCAACTGGTTGAGCGTCGCGGCAAGCGTGCTCCAGTCCTTCTTTTTCTTCGCCTCTTCCGCCTTTTGCCACAGCATCATCTGCGCGACGCCGTTGAGTCCGAAAGTGCCGAGCCGAACGGTCTCCGCAGTCATATTGACTTCGCCCACGTCCTCGACATTGATCTTATCCTCACTCCTGAGCCTCTCGAGAAGCCCACCCGGCGAACCATGCTCTCCCCCCGATCCGCGACCGGAGGAGGGTTGGCTCAACAAGAACATGGGAATCATCAAAAAAATGATGCACAACGTGTAAATGATCTTGTTTCGAAAAGAACGCGATTTGTGCAAAGCTCTTCCTGATTCCATAAAAAACAACCTCTCTTCTCAACGTGCGCGACCCGCCAAACACTCAATCTCACGACCAACTAATTCTTATTATAGTCCAGTACGCAGCAATGTCAAGTGTTTTACGTGAGAAAGAGGAAATTTTTCGCATGTTTTCTCCTCCAAGGAAGAAATTTCGCCAAAAAAGCCTCGAACGGAATATCGCGCAATTATTATTGTTTGCCAACAGAGTCGCGTCGACCAGGTCGAATCAGGGAGAAATGTTCGAAATTATCGCCCCCTCCCCGTTGTATTTTTTCTAAAATTTAGCAAAATAGAGGGAGTGGTGTTTTTCCCATTCCAGTATTAATGATACTTCGTGTTAAGTATGAGAGTAAAAAAACGATGAATCCTGTCGAAATTCCTCAGTGGGGCGCCTTAGAAAAATTGGCGCAAACGGTTCAGAATGTGTCTCTGCGCGAAATGTTCGCGAGTGAGCCAAAGCGCGCGGAGAAAATGACCCTCGATGCGTGCGGTCTCCATTTGGATTACTCCAAAAACCGCGTGAATGATGAGGTATTGAAAAATCTTTTCGACCTTGCCACTCAGGCAGGCGTCGAGAGAGCGCGCGACCGCATGTTCGCGGGCGAAAAAATCAATTGCACCGAAAAACGCGCCGTCCTCCACGTCGCACTCCGGAATCGTTCCAACACCCCGATTTTTGTCGATGGCGAGAACGTGATGCCCGAAGTGAATAAAGTTCTCCAACAAATGGACGACTTCGCGTCGCAAATCCGCACGGGCAAATGGCTCGGCGCAACGGGAACGCCCATTCGGAATATCGTCAATATCGGCATCGGTGGCTCCGACCTCGGTCCCGTGATGGCGTACGAAGCGCTCAAACCCTACACCATGCGCGAGTTGAACGTGCGGTTCGTCTCCAACATTGATGGCTCTCATCTTGCGGAAGCGGTTCGTGATTTGAATCCAGAGGAGACGCTCTTCATCATCGCGAGCAAAACCTTCACGACGCTCGAAACAATGACGAACGCGCGCTCGGCACGAAAATGGACGCTTCAAGCGCTCCGCGCCACGGGTCTCTCGGACGGAGAAATCGTTGCGAGACACTTTGTCGCGCTCTCGACGAATGCCGAAAAAGTGGCGGAATTCGGGATTGATACCCGGAATATGTTCGCGTTTTGGAACTGGGTTGGAGGTCGATATAGTCTTCCTTCCGCGATTGGGCTGGCGCTCATGGTCGCGATTGGTCCGGAGAATTTCTACGCCATGCTCGAGGGCTATCACGCAATGGACAATCACTTCCAGACGGCTCCGCTCGAGGCGAATATGCCAGTCGTGCTTGCTCTTTTGGGTGTGTGGTACAATAATTTTATGGGCGCGGCGTCCCACGCGATTCTCCCTTACGACCAGTACCTCAGTCGTTTTGCGGCATATTTTCAACAGGGCGATATGGAGTCCAACGGGAAGTACATCACGCGCGACGGAGAGAAAGTCGCATGGCAGACCGGTCCGATCATTTGGGGCGAGCCGGGCACCAATGGACAACACGCTTTTTATCAACTCCTCCATCAGGGAACGAAATTGGTTCCTGCCGATTTTATCGCTTTTGCCCAATCTCACAATCCCCACATGGGTGAGACGCCGAACGAGCATCATTTGAAGCTGATGGCGAACGTTTTCGCACAGACCGAGGCGCTTGCGTTTGGCAAAACGCGTGACGAAGTTCTCGCTGAGGGCATCGCTCCCGACCTGGCGGCGCACAAAGTCTTTGAGGGAAATCGTCCGACAAACACCATCCTCGCGAAGAAATTGACCCCACAAATTCTCGGATCGCTCATCGCTCTCTACGAGCACAAGATTTTCGTCCAAGGAATCATTTGGAACATCAATAGCTTCGACCAATGGGGCGTTGAGTTGGGCAAAGTGTTGGCGACGCGCATTTTGAAGGAGTTGGAGGCTCCCAACGCGGAGTTGAAGCACGACAGCTCCACTAACGCGCTCATTGAGTGGTTCAAGCGAGAGGCGTAGGAGACGGTGGGCGCGGCGCGAGGCGAAAATGAGGAAGCGTGTGGCGATCATCGGCGGCGGCTTGGCGGGGCTTGCCGCTGCGGTCGAAATTCGGAACCTGGAGCGTGAAAAAGGGATGGAGCCTCCAGAGATTCATCTCTTCGAAGCGACTTCCACTTTGGGAGGGCGCGCGGGTGGGTACTTCTGGAGCGAGGCAAACCTTTGGCTCGACTACTCCATGCACGTTTTTATGCACGCTTGCGCCTCACTCCGGCAATTCCTCGAAAACACGCACCTCGACGCGTTTTGGCAAACGCAGCCACAAATAAACTTCCTCATGCGCAAAAAAGGGGTTTTCCCTTTTCGAGGTTCCAACTCGCTGCCCGTCCCGCTCCATTTGGCGCCGGGACTATGGAGGTTGAAGTTTTTATCGCCGTGGGAAAGACTCACGGCGGCGAAAATCATGCGTGCGATTCATGCGTACCCCATGCCCGAGGGGTGGACGTTTGGCGAGTGGCTCAACTGGCGGCGCTGCTCCTACAACGTACGAAATTTGTTTTTCGAACCAATCGTCCTCTCCGCCTTTTGTGCCCAATTGGAGAACGTCTCGGCTCGAATGGTCAAAAAACTCTTCGACGCCGTTTTTTTCACGACCACGGACGCTTGGCGCGTGGCGCTCCCCACTCGACCTTTGAACGAAATTTTTAACGACCGACTTGAACCTTTCCTCGAGAAAATCGACATTCGCGTGCATCGAAACCACCGTATCGAAAACGTCCGCCAGGGGTGTGCAAGAGACAACGCGACCCAAGAGGGCAATGTGGTCGTGAGCGTAAAAAACCAAAGGACGCAGCAGAGCGAGTCGAGTTGTTTCGACGCCGTTTTTTGCGCGGTTCCGTGGCACGAAGCTCCGCGATTGATCCCCTTTTTGAGGAAGGAAACGTGGTTCAAAGAGCAAATTCTCGTCCCAAACGGCATCGGCTCTGTCCATTGTTGGACGGACGAGACGTGGTTCGAACACAACCATGCTGCCGTCCTGGGAGAGACGATCCAATGGATTTTTCGAATTCCACATGCCGACAATCAATGGGGGCGGTGTTATCAAGTACTCCTGAGCGACCCGCAGGGGTGTGGTGTGACGTCTCGCGACACGCTGCAAAAACTCGTGTGGGGAGAAGTGCAAGCGCTCTTCCCAAATGCCAAAATCAACCGAATGAAATCATTCATGCACGCTCAAGCGGTGTTTGTTCCCACGCCCGCAACGGAGAAAGTCCGCCCGAGAAACGCAACGAGCGTCCCCAGGCTTTACTTGGCTGGAGATTGGACACTCACACCCTATCCCTCCACGATGGAAGGCGCAGTTTTGAGTGGGAAAAACGCCGTCCTCGAGTGGTTTCGAGACCTTGAATCCAACCCCGCTCTTTGATTTTCACCCCTTGAGAATTTATTCCCTCGGCAACGTGAGCGCAGCGGCACCCAAAAGCGCAGCATCGTACCCCAGCGAGGTTTTTTCGAGGCGCAAATGTTCGTTCGCGCGCTTGAAAAGATGTTCCTCAAACGTCCGCTCCATGGCGGGGGCAAAAATATCCCACGATTGAACGACGCCACCTCCCAAAACGATTTTTTCGGGATTGAGAATATTTGCCGCATTGGCAAGAGCAAATCCAAGCAAACGTCCGGTTCTCTCAAACGTTTGTCGGGCCTGAGGCTCCCCCTCCCGCGCACGTTGAGCAATTTCGCGCGCAGTCGCTCTGGTCGGCACGAATTCGGTCGGCACTGCTTCGGTTGGTGTTGTGAAAAGAGACCGATAGAACGCAGCAATTCCGGGGCCCGCGCACTCCGCCTCGACGCAGCCGCGCTTGCCACAGCCACAAAGGCGTCCGTTCGGCACGACGCACACGTGCCCCAACTCGCCTGAGAAGCCTTTCGCGCCACGATACACATCGTTGTTGAGGAACAACCCACCCCCGACACCGTTGCTAATGGTGAGCCAAATGAAATCGCGCACGCCGCCGCACTTGCCAAGGACTTTCTCCGCAAGCGCGCACGCGTTCACGTCGTTGTCGATCCGCACCGGTCTGTCGAACATCTTCTCCAACGCCTCGGCAATGGGGAAATTTTGTATCCCCGAAAAAGGCGCATAAATCCAAATCCGCTCGTCCGCCAGCCCCGGGATGTTGGCTCCGACGCGTTCGAAAGAAGAAATGCCCCCCTCGCGAAGCAGCTCTCGCGAGCAATCGGCAATTTTTTCGAGTATCCCTTCGACGCGAATATCGCAAGGGAGCGCATTGTTTGTTTTTTGCAACACGCGATAATTCCAACGTTCGTGCCCGATTTCGCGCAGTTCCACGAGACCAAGCATCATTTTCGACCCGCCAATGTCGATCGCAAGCGCGGTGTGGCGGCGTGGGTCGGTCGTGTGTTTTGGACAAATTTGAGGAGCTATCATTTTTGAGGTGTGCTGATTTTGGAGGAGGAAATTTGCGTCGAGTTTTTCCTATCTATCGAAAGAATGTGGCAAGAACATGAGACAACTATTCTCCAGTCTGGGGGAATTTTGACATAAAGTGTAACGTGTGAGGGAAAAAGAGCGATAAAAAAGACTCTATCCAATGCAAGGGAAAGTCAAAATAAGAATTTGACAAAAAGGCGGAAAGGTGAAAATTTAGGTTTGTTGAAGGAGACAAAAAACCGATTACAAGGGAAAGACGCGCAATAATGGGTGCGTCGATATTAAGGGCAAGAAGTTTCGAAATGATTTTTCCGGAAGTTCCGGTTTTTCAATCTTGAAATTTTGAGACTTGGTGGCGCATTGGATCCAAGCGATGGGTGCCAACAGAAGCCAACGAGTTGTTAAACGGAAAAAGAAATGGAGTGATTCATGGCAGTAAGACGATTGAATGTGCGTTTCGTAATCATTCTGGTGGTTATAACGCTACTTTTGATGTGTGCCTCGTATGCCGCTTATCGCATTAACAAGGCGCGATTGGTGTCTCGATTATATAACGATGGAACGGCAGCATATGAGGCGGGGGATATGCCTAAAGCGGTGGATAATTTTCGAAAATTCGCCGCGATTACGAAGGACATGGACAAGCGACGAGAGGTGATTCGGAAGATGGCAGATATCTTCGCTCAGGAGATTGAGACAAAGGGGATTGGCTCCCCCGCCGAGATGAAGGTGCGCCAAAGCGTGATTGAGGAAGCGCGGAGGTCCGACCCCAACGACAAGAAATTAGCTGAAGCGTTGGCAAAATGTTACGCAGCCTCCCCCACCGAGGGTGTAAAAGGAGCGCAGCTGTACCAGGAACTGGCGAATAAGTATCCCGATCAACCGGAGTACTTGCTTTATTCTGCGCGTTGTTGTTTGAATGCAGACGACAGGACTGGGGCGAACGACAAGCTCGTCGATTTAATGGCACGGCACCCTGCCTACCTCGAGGGGTACGTCAAGTACGCAGAATATTGCACGGACACCCTTCAACAATTGGAGTCTGCCATTGATACGTACAACGTCATGGTTGATTCGAACGAGCGATCCGCTTCGGCTTTTGCACTCCGCGCGATTTTCTATATGGAGCATAAAGAAATCCCGAATTATCTTGAGAATGCACAAGAAGACGTCGCTTACGCGATGCGTTTGGATAGCAAAAACGTCGACGCACTCACGTCAGCGGCGATGCTTGCCATTTGCCATAAAAATTACGAAAAAGCGCGCGAGTATCTAGAGCAAGCAGATGCCTTGGTGAATACCCGCCCCCCGCGCATCACGAATCTTTTCGTTCAGCTTGCGGACTTGGAGGGGAAGCCTGAGGATGCTATTGGCGTACTGCAAAGAACTATTGAGGCGGATCCTGCCAACATGCAGCAGAGGGTTCGTCTCTTTCAACGTCTAATTGCTTTAGGACGACTTGAGGACGCGAAAAAAGAGGTGGCGAATCTGAAGAAAAATTCTACAATGCCTCTTGATGTTTTGGGCTTTTTTGACGCCTCCATCGAAATCCTCGAGGAAAAATGGGCAAGTGCCGTGAAAAAACTCGAGTTGGCTCGACCTTTTCTCGAAATGAATCCCGAAATCCTTGCGTACATTGATCGACAGCGCGCCCTCTGCTATGGCAAATTGGGACAGGTCGACCGTCAGATCGAGGCGTTTCAGAAGGCTATCGTCAACGCTTCTGATACGGAGACGGTGCCTTTTTATATCGCCTACATTCGAACCTTAAACCAAGCAGGTCGTACTGATCTTCTCGATCAGGCATTTGCTGAATTGATAGGCAAAATTGGTGGCGAAAAGCTGCGACAGATCCCTGAGTTGCGTGCGATATATGTCGCTACGCTGATGCAGAAAGAGAGTTTGCTTCCCGAGGAGGAGCAAGATTGGTCGCGTGTCACTCAGGCAATTCAAGACTTTGAAATCGACACCTACAATAACGCAGAGGGTATTTTGTTGAGCGTGCGACTCTCCATCAAGCAGGGGAAAATTCAAGACGCAAGAACCCAATTGCAAAGGGCTATCACGACCTATCCGGACTCGCTCCTCTTCGTTTCGTGCCTCGCTCTGTTGGAAGCCCAAGAGAAAAATTTTGACACCGCTCTTCGTTTGATTGACGAGGCGAAGGAAAAATTCCCTAACGCCTTCGGCATCTACATGACGAAAATTCGGGTCGTGATTCAGCAGGACGAAGTTGTTGCGAAGGCTGCTCTCAGGGAAATCGAGAAGGAAATCGCAAATTTTGCTGTTGAGAAAAGGGTGGCGATTCAGAAACAACTTGTCCAAGGGTGGATTTATCTTGACGACACGGAACAAGCCGCCGCTTTGTTGGATTTGATTGCTGAAGCGGAGCCGGAGAACCTTGGAATTAAAGTTCAGCTTTTCGACTTGGCGAGAAAAGCGAACAACGAGGCTGAAATGAAAGCTCAAATGGCGGCTATCCGTGTCGCTTCGAGCGCTTCTTCTGCGGAGTATCTGTATTGTCAGGCGGCGGAGATGATCTGGCGTTTTAACCAGAAACAAATCAATAGTCTCCAATTGAGGCAAGCTGTGAATATTCTCGAGCGCGCACAAGGTCAACGCCCCAACTGGGTGAATATCCCTCGTGCGTTGGCGGAAATCGCTCTTTTAGAGAAAGACGATGCCGCTGCAATTCGCCATCTCTACAGTGTCGACAAAATCAGTGGATTGAGTCTCAGACAGCTGGACCTCCTCATCAAACTTCTTTACAAAGAGAAGCGCGACGCCGAAGTTGCCCAACTCCTTGCTCAAAAACGAGGCAATCAACTCGCGGCAGATGCGGCAATGATGAGTGTCGAGGCGCTCGTCAATACTGGTGAGGGAGACGAAGCTCTGCGCCGGGCGCGTGAAATTGCGGATCCTGACAAATTGAAGGATCTCATTTGGAAGGGACAAATCGCGTTCCAAGCCAAAAATTATCGTGAAGCAGAAATAACATTTCGGCAAGTCACTGAAAAATTCCCCAAAGACCCAAGCGGTTGGCTTCGGCTCCTCCATGTCTTGCGCGTTCAGGGGGAAGAGGTTTCTGCCGAGGACTTTATCTTAAACATTCGTTCCAATGTCCCCCTCGAGGAACAGCCGTTATGTCTCGCTAAGGCGTATCAACTTTTAGGGCGTGCCGTGGAAGCAGAGGCGACGTTCAAGGAGGCGTTGGCGCTCAAGCCGGACGACATTGAAACGTTATTTGCGGTGAGCCAATTTTATATGACTACCACGAGACCTGACTTTGCGATTCCGCATCTCCAGAAGATGATGGATTTGATTCTTGTCGATCCGAAACTCTCTGCCGACATGCGTACGCAGCATCTTGCATGGGCGCGACGTGCACTCGCTCAGGTGCTTGGTGGACTTCAGGATTATGATGCGCAGGAACGTGCCATTGTTCTCCTTGACGAAAATCTCCGTCAGCAGCCGGACTCGTTGGAAGATTTGAGAGTCAAAGCGCTCATTCTCGCCTCGAGAAACAATCCGCTTGATAATCAAAACGCCATCAATCTTCTTGAGAACATCCCGGCACCTTCCGCGCGTGAACGTTTCGCGCTTGCGAAGTTGTATTACGCACAGAGTTCCAGTTTCGATGGAGAGTCGCTTTGGGACAAGTGTGCTGCCATTATGACAAATCTAATCACGAAGAACGAGAATAATGTCGAGTACCTCAAATCGTTTGTCGTCATGATGATGTTCAAAAAAGAGAGTGCGGATGCGATATTGCCCTATGTTGATCGCTTGGAGGCGCTTCTTCCAAACGATCTGCAAACATGTTTATTCCGCGCCCAACTAATCGCTCTCTCTGGCAACATGGAGCAGGCGGAGACCTACCTCCTTCAGCATCTGCCCACGACGATTACACAGGAAAACGCTCCTATGCTTGTCCGTTGCGCGCATGAGTTGGAGCAAATGGGGCGTCTTGAGGCGTGTGAGCGCCTCTGGAACAGGCTCTCGAGTTTTAACTCCGATTATGCTTTCCAGATGTGCTGCTTTTTAGCGAGACAAGAAAAGCGTTTGGGAGATGCGTTGGACATTCTGGAGACCGCTGCGTTAGAGAAGACTCCAGTTCAAATGTTCGATGCCATTACCGCAACACTTCGATCCGCGCCTGAGCGATTGAAAGAAGCGGAGATTGCCAGAGCGAGAGACTTGGGCAAAAAAATTGCTGGCGACAACACAAACTCCTTGGAGTACATCCTTTTCACTGCCCAAATTCACGAAGCGGCTGGAGACTACGAGGAAGCCGAGCGGGTTTATCTCGCAGCACTCAAAACCCCTGCGAGTGCCGCTGAGGAGGCGGGGATTATGAACTCATACGCCTATCTTCTTGCTATGCAAGGGAAAGATTTGGGGAAAGCTATCCAAATGATCGACAAAGCGCTTCGAGCCCTTCCTGGCAGGGCATACGTTTTGGATTCGAGAGCCGTCGTTTACATGAAAACGGGCGAGAGAGCGAGACTTGACCAAGCTCAGGAGGATTTGATGAGAACTATCGTTAAATCGAACGATGCGCTTGGGCATTTCCACTTGGCCACGGTCTTTTTCCTCAAGGAAAATCGAAATGCGGCGAAAATCGCGTTTGAGAATGCAAAAAGGCTCGATCCTTTCCTGTATATTTCTCTTCCGCAGATGGAGGTCAAGGACTATAACGCCCTCTCCGTGGGATTGAAGTAACGGCTCGTGGCGGTCTCTTAAAACAACGCTCATTCGCGCCCTTTTGGAGGGAGGTCAGGAATAAATCGGTTCCTAATCTCCCTCTTTTCTCTCCATGCGTTACTCACGAATCCCAGCCGTCTCGTTTGCCACAGCTCGCAAGAATGCCGCATCTTCGGGGGCAATATCTTCGGGCGCAAATTGGATTTCGTCCGCCGAACGTCGATAGAGTGCGACGAACCACACGCACGCTTGGAGATACTCTCCGCGACGATTGAGGTGGAACGCATCCCCAACGAGGGCATCGTGCGCCTCATTCCAACGAATATTCCCACAGAGGAAGCCGTCCATCGGAGGAAGGTCGGGGTACTTATAATCCTCTTTTGCGAAGGGGTGATACCCACCCGGCTGCGTTTCGCGCGCCTTTTGGACTGCGTCGCCAGTCGGAATGATTCTCAATCCGCACTCTTGGGCGAGTCGCGCGTACGACACAACGAGTTTTTCATACATCTCTTCCTGCGTCATTTGCCACGCCTCTAAACGTCCATCGTCGGGTCGATACGCCCACGTTTGTTGGATCACGATTTCCGCATTCGGCGCATATTTACGCACGTACTCGACGATGTTTTTGGCGAAAGGTTGATACGTATCATAATTCCAACTCGCATGGCTCGCCTGTTGGATACTCACGACGTCCCAATCTTTGCTCTCGAGTTTTTCGCGATACGAGTACGTCTTAAAAAACTTCCAGCCTGGTTCGGATTCCTCGCGGTAAATATTTCCCCAATGTCCATGGAGCGAGCACCCTCCAATGTTGAGATTTTCGAGGACGAGCGAACAGCCTGCTGATCTCGCGACCTCTGGGAAGTAGCGATAGAGGCTTTGTGAAAAACTATTCCCAATCGTGAGAACCTTAAGCTCACGCTTCTGCTCAAACCTCAAATCAGCCTGCTGCGCGGTCGCGGAAAAGAACGAGCACGAAATGGCGCCCAAGAACAAAAACAAACGGATGGATTGCTGCATTTTTACTCCTTTTACTCATTGAGTTAGTATTTATAATACTTCGCGTTGAAATTTCCGGCTCCGTCCGCCATCGGAGCCATGGAGCGTTGTTCCAACGGCAGACAAAACCGAAAATTCCAGCAAAAAACATTGTAACTCCCACGCAACGCTTTGTCAAGTGGGGGAATTCGAAAAGGAGCCTTCAAATTTTGTGGGTACTCATTTGTGGGACAATGGGGGTTCGTATCCCACAAATCTTGCCACCCTATCGACGTTCGCTAATAATGTTTGTCTTTTTGGCACAGCGCGCTAACCCACCCAAGCCGAGAACGTAACGAAGCGGAGTTCCGGGTGAAGTGCCGAGGATTTTGGCTGTTGTTGTGTCAATCTTATGAACACAATCGTTTGACTCGCGATCCTCTCAAGGGTTTGGAATATCCACTGTTCAAAACGATTGTGTTTATAAAATTGAGACAATGCTGTTGGCACACTTCTCAGAGGGCGAGATTTTGACCTATTTTGCCTAGAACTACAAATATTTGCGCAATTTCCATAGGAAATTCAAGTTGTCAAAAAAAACATTTGTACACTGGAAGAATATTTGAAATATCTTGTGCGTTTCGCGCAAATCATCCAATACCACGCGATGAAAACTATTTTTATTCTTGCAATGAAAAGTTTTTTAT
>JAUNBK010000014.1 GCA_030527105.1 Planctomycetia bacterium | reverse complement strand
AATCGGGCAAAATCCCTCGGCACTTCATCCAGAATTGCGCTTCGTTCACGGCTCTAGGGGGGGCGCTCCAGCGCTCCTCACTCTCTGCTCGGGGGCGGCTCCGCACTCGCCCCCTTGCGTTCGTTCGTTTCGCCTTCGCGATGGCTAGAACTGGGGGACGAAGAGGAGGCGGAAGCCAACGCCGTTGTACGAGCGCGCCGGGCCGCCGTCGCTCCGGCACGCGGACCGACAGTACTCGGCGTCGTTGAACCAGCTACCGCCACGACCCACTCGGTACGAACCATCATCAGGCCCTTTCGGGTCGCTCGTTGGCGACCTATCGTAATATCCCAAGTCATACCAGTCCAAGCACCACTCCCACACGTTACCGTGCATGTCGTACAAACCCCACGCGTTCGGTTGCTTCGTCTTCACTTCGTGCGTCTGCCTGCCACTATTGTCCCGGTACCAACCCATCGAATCCAACTTGCCCGCATACG
Source organism: Planctomycetia bacterium (assembly GCA_030527105.1). GTDB lineage: Bacteria > Planctomycetota > Planctomycetia > Pirellulales > Thermoguttaceae > RGIG3701. The sequence goes on along the minus strand of JAUNBK010000014.1, from coordinate 58,251 downwards.
CCCCAGTTGTACCAGCTCGACACGCATACTCCCACTGCGCCTCGGTAGGAAGTTGGATTTTCAAACCCGACTCCTTCGACAATTTCTCGCAAAACTCCACACAATCATGCCAACTCACATAGTACATCGGATGATTGGAACCCGTTCCTGCAAGCGACGTATCAAGCGTCCCTTGCTTCGCCTTCGTTTCAATGCTCTCCCCCATCACGCTCTCCCACATCTCCTGCGTCACTTCCGTCTCCAACATCCAAAAACCCTGCGTCAACGTCACGCGGTGCTGCGGTTTCTCATCGTCATACCCTTCCCCCGACGGACTACCCATCATAAACTCTCCCGCCGGGCACCAGCGAAACGCGTACTCCACGCCGTTGATCGTCTTCACCAGACGCTCACCAGCCGCGCGACCTTCCGAAGGAACGCCCTCCGCTTCGCTCACCAACACCAAATCGGGGTCGATTTCCTCCTGCGCCCTCTTTTCGCGCCCGTCGGTGACGTATTTTTGATCTTCCTCGCTCAAATTTTGAAACGGACTTGGAGAGTGCCCTTGCGGGGTGATCATAAAGACGTACGCCGCAAAGAGCAAACAGGGAACCATCAACAAAACCAACAAAATCAGCGTCTTTTTCATGCTTAAATCCTCGTGTTAAATGTTGTTTTTCGTTTGGAACAATCCACCAACGACGCAATTATACCAAAATCTCGCGTAAAAGAAAAGTGGGGGGATTTATAATACTCCCCGCATTTCCCCCAAATGCGCAACAGAAATTTGAAGGTACCCGGCGCTTGCACTGCGTTCCAAAGCACAAAATTACAACCATCTCCTTGACAAATTCGCTCAAAATGGTACAATGAACACGTTTTTGGTCTGGTGTTTTGCGAAACCTGGACCTGTAGGATTTTCATTTCGTCCCAACTTATCGCAGGAGTTTGCATGAATACCGCGCGGCTTGTTTTGGAGGATGGAACCATTTTCGTCGGACAGTCTTTCGGGGCGCGCTCTTCCGCCGCCGGCGAGGTGGTTTTTAACACGGCTATGACTGGGTACACCGAGAGTCTTTCCGATCCTTCGTATGCAGGGCAGATTTTAACCATGACTTGGCCTCTCGTCGGGAATTATGGCGTTCCGCCCCACATTTTAGAGAATGGCTTTCTTCGTTTTTTTGAGTCCGAAAAAATCTGGGCAAAAGCGCTCATCGTCTCGGAATATTCCGAGTCCTACAGCCATTGGAATGCGGTGGAAAGTCTCGCGCAATGGCTCACGCGCGAGGGCATCCCCGCCATCTCGGGAGTCGACACGAGGGCTTTGACAAAAAGGCTTCGCGAGAAAGGAACCATGTTGGGAAGAATCATCTTGGAGGGGGAACCAGAGCCGGATTTATACGATCCGGGCAAGCAGAATCTTATTGCTCTTTGTAGTTGCTCGGACGTCTCAGAGTTCTCTTCTCAAGATGATAAAAATCTTCTCCCACAAGCTAAAAACTATCTCGTTAAAAATCGAAAACCAAGAATCATTCTCGTCGATTGCGGAGCCAAAAACAACATCCTGAGGAGTCTCGTGAATCGAAACGCGGTCGTCGTGCGTGTCCCGTGGAATTATGATTATTCCGACCTCGATTTCGACGGCGTCATGCTGAGCAATGGTCCTGGCGACCCCAATTGGGCGACCGAGACGGTGGAGGTACTTCGAAAAGTTTTCGAGAAAAACAAGCCCATTTTTGGCATCTGCATGGGAAATCAAATCCTTGCGCAGGCGGCGGGCGCGACGACCTTCCGACTTCGATATGGACATCGGGGACATAATCAACCTGTCATTTTGCCCGGGACGACACAAACGTGGATCACATCGCAAAATCATGGATACGCCGTCGATCCGCTTCGACTTCATGAGGATTGGACGACATCGTACATCAATCTCAACGACGGAACGTGCGAGGGAATTCGACACAAAACGAAGCCGTTTTTCTCCGTCCAGTTCCACCCCGAGGCGTGCGGTGGACCACGCGATGCTGGGGTTCTCTTCGACCAATTTTTAACCATGATTTGCGGAGGCTGATTTATGAATCAAATGAATCAAATGGGTCAAATGGATATTCTGAATTCGGTGGGTGTCGCTGCGAAATCGCATGGTATCCAAAAAGCCCTCATCCTCGGCTCCGGCGCGCTCAAAATTGGTGAGGCGGGGGAGTTCGATTATTCCGGATCGCAAGCTCTCAAGGCGCTCCGCGAGGAGGGAATTCAGACCGTTCTCGTCAATCCGAACATCGCCACTGTCCAAACGTCGCAGGATGTGGCGGACGTGATTTATTTTCTCCCCGTCACGCCCGAGTTTGTGACGAAAGTGATCGAAAAAGAGCGCCCGGACGGCATCCTCCTCGCCTTTGGTGGACAGACCGCTCTCAATTGTGGCGTGCAACTCTTCCGAAATGGGATTCTGGACAAATACGGCGTCCGCGTCTTGGGCACTCCCATTCAGGCGATTATCGACACGGAAGATCGCGACCTCTTCGTGAAAAAGTTGGACGAAATCGACGTCAAAACCATCCGAAGCGAGGCGGTCGAATCGGTCGAAGAGGCGTGTCGCGCGGCGGAAGAGGTGGGATACCCCGTTATTATTCGTGCCGCGTATACGCTGGGCGGACAAGGGAGTGGTTTTTGCGACAATGAAGGCGAATTGAGGGTGCGCGCCGCGAATGCTCTCGCCTATAGCAATCAGATTCTGGTCGAAAAATCCCTCCGTGGTTGGAAGGAAGTGGAGTACGAAGTGGTTCGCGACCGGTATGATAATTGTATCACGGTGTGCAATATGGAGAATTTCGACCCGCTTGGGATTCATACTGGCGAGAGTATTGTTGTTGCGCCCTCTCAAACTCTCACGGACTCGGAGTACCACAATTTGCGTGAGTTGGCGATTCGAATCGTGCGCCACATTGGAATCGTGGGCGAGTGCAACGTGCAGTATGCGCTCGATCCGAAGAGCGAGGATTATCGAGTGATCGAAGTGAACGCGCGTCTTTCTCGCTCAAGCGCGTTGGCGAGCAAGGCGACGGGCTATCCTCTCGCATTCGTGGCGGCAAAATTGGGATTGGGATATGGACTTCATGAGCTGAAGAATGCCGTGACGCAGTCGACGTGTGCGTTTTTTGAGCCTGCGTTGGATTATTGCGTCGTGAAGATTCCGCGTTGGGATTTGTCGAAATTCAAAGGCGTCTCGAAGCAGATCGGCAGCAGCATGAAGAGCGTTGGCGAAGTGATGGCGATTGGGCGATCCTTCGAGGAGGCGCTTCAAAAAGGTCTTCGAATGATTGGGCAAGGAATGCATGGTTTTGTCGCAAATCATGAAATCCACTTTGATGATCTCGACGACGCGCTTGCGAATCCGACCGACTCGCGCATTTTTGCCGTTGCGAAAGCGTTTCATGAGGGGTATTCCGTCGCGAAAATTTATGACCTCACGAAAATCGATTGCTGGTTTCTCGAAAAACTCCGCAAAATCTTCGACACACACCGACAACTGAGCGACTGCGGAAATTTGGCGTCCGTCCCTACGGAGTTGCTCCTCAAGGCGAAGCGGATGGGTTTTTCGGATTTCCAAATTGGTCGACTCGTCACGCGAGGCGAGGAAGACCCGGATCGCGCGATGCTGGCTGCCAGACGTGAGCGCAAAAAGCGTGGGATTCAGCCTTTCGTCAAGCAGATCGACACGCTTGCGGCGGAATTCCCCGCGAAAACAAACTATCTCTATCTCACGTACCACGGCTCCGAGCACGATGTGGAATTCTCGCGAGACGGGCAAGGTGTCGTCGTTCTCGGCAGCGGCGCGTATCGCATCGGCTCCTCCGTCGAGTTCGATTGGTGCTGCGTCGGCGCCATTAAAACCATCCGAAAAAACGGCTTGCGTGGAATCATGATCAATTGCAATCCTGAGACGGTCTCGACAGATTATGATATTTGCGACAGACTCTATTTCGACGAGTTGTCGCTCGAGGCGGTTTTGGATATCACGGAGCTTGAGGAGCCGCGCGGCGTGGTCGTTTCGACCGGGGGACAGATCCCGAACAACCTCGCGATGCGGCTTTATGCGGAGCGCGTTCCGATTTTGGGAACGACGCCGGAATCGATCGATAATGCGGAAGATCGCCATCTTTTTTCCTCGCTGTGCGATAAATTGGGCGTCGACCAGCCGCGTTGGCGGGAGCTTACGTCTTTGGAGGAGATTTATCAATTTGCGGACGAGGTTGGCTTCCCGCTCATGGTGCGCCCCAGCTACGTTCTTTCTGGCGCGGCGATGAATGTCGTTTCGAACCGGAGCGAGCTGGAGCATTTTCTCACGCTTGCCGCGAATATTTCGCAGAAGCACCCCGTGGTCGTTTCGGAATTTATCGAGAACGCGAAGGAAATCGAATTTGATGCCGTGGCGAATCGGGGTGAGATTGTCGCGTACGCAATTTCGGAACATGTCGAATTCGCGGGCGTGCACTCTGGCGACGCGACGATTGTCTTTCCGCCGCAAAAGTTGTACGTCGAGACGATTCGGCGAATCAAAAAAATCGCGCGTGAGATTGCCTCGGCGCTCAAAATCTCGGGACCGTTCAACATGCAGCTTCTCGCGCGAGACAACGACATCAAGGTGATCGAGTGCAATTTGCGGGCGAGTCGGAGTTTCCCATTTGTCTCCAAGGTGCTTCGGATCGACCTGATCGAGCTTGCGACGCGCGTGATTTTGGGGCTGCCGGTTGAGAAGCCGAGCAAATCCGCATTCGATCTGGATTATGTTGGAATCAAAGCGCCGCAGTTTAGTTTCTCGCGATTGGCGAAGGCGGACCCGGTTTTGGGCGTTGAAATGGCGTCTACGGGCGAAGTTGGGTGTATCGGTGAGGATTTTTACGAAGCGATTCTCAAATCGATGCTCGCGACGGGCTATCGGCTGCCAGCGCAAAAGAGTCTCCTTCTTTCGACGGGACCCGCCAAGTCCAAAGTGGAATTTCTCCCGACGTGTCGCCAACTTGTCGATCAAGGTTTCACGCTTTATGCGACGCGCGGAACTGCCGCCCACCTTCTCGAGCACGGCATCCAAGCCACCGCCGTTGGCTGGCCGGACGAAACGACGCCGTCGCAAATGAGTTTTGCCGAGAAAAAGGCTGCCGACTCCTCATTCCTCCTGAACGCGCTTGATCTCATTCAGCACGGGAAGATCGATTTGGTCGTCAACATACCGAAGAACCTTTCGTCGTTGGAATTGTCGAACGATTATGATATTCGACGCAGCGCGATTGACTACAACATTCCGCTTCTTACGAACATTCGGCTTGCGAACGCCTTTTTGCAAGCGGTTTGTCGTTATCAAAAAGGGCAGGAGATGCAAATTCGGTGTTGGGGAGAATATTAAACGTTCGTTTGATTTTGTCGCCTCGTAAAATGCGCCAATTGGGTGCCTTCAAATTTTGAGGGTACCTATTTGGGGACAAAGTTTATTCGTGTTTGGGGACGAAGTTTATTCGTGTCCCGCACATCTCGCACTCCACCGACGGTCGCGAGCGCGTTAGGTCCTATTTTTACGCAACATGAGAATTTTTACGAATAGCGGACTAAAACATTTTGAAAAATATATAATCATACAGTCTCGTAAAAACAAGGGTTTCGCAAAACACCTTTGAAACGCACGTCAAATTTTTGATTTCTCGAGATACCGCATAATATACTCGTTCTCCTTTAAAATTCCCGTTTTATGCGACGCTTCGCGAGCCGTGGTGCGTAGTTCCAACGGCGGACGGCACCGGAAATTTCAACGAGAAGTATTATAACCATTCAATCCCCCTTCTTTGGAGTGGTATGCCCGTGGGGCGGGGGGTAGTTCTGAGGTAGGGAAATCGTTCCCCCAGCCAAATCCCCGTCAGTCTTCGGCCGCCACCCCTCTGGAAGAGGGAAATTGGGCGAAATCCTTCCCCACGGCGAGAAAATTTGGGTCGAATTTTGTCAATTTTCCGCATTTTTCCTATTTGCCCAACAGGAATTTGAAGGTATCCACGAGGTATTGAAGTATGTTTTGTAAAGATTTTAGGGAATATCTCTCAAGTAGAGGTGGGATTATGTCGAAAATTCCAAGAAGGTTTGTGGAGCGCATTCTCGTACAGAAGAACGACGCGCGAAATTGGAGAGATCCGCTTATTAGGGAGAAGAGGTTTATTATGATACGTCACGCATCAGTTTGGCTGTTTGTCGCGGCGCTGCTCGTTTGGGCGTCGAGCGAAGCGTCTGCGCAACGCTTCCGTCGGAACGTCGTTGGTACAGGGGTTCCGCAGGCGGCTGCCACTCAGCAGTCGTATAATTACACCCCCGCTTATAATGAATCGTGGGGGAAAAATTACAATTCGCAAGATTGGAACCGTTTTTATCACTACCCGTACATTTATTATCCCCACAATTTCTATCCTGCGGAGTATTTCCGTAGCTCAGAAAGCATGTACAATCGTTACCCGCCAGAGATGAGGATTCCGATTTACAACAAGAAGTACTTCAACTACTACAAGGAGCCCAAGACTCACCATCAGGGGTTCCACTATATCATTGATATTTTTTAAGGTGTTTTTTATGAAACTCCAGTGAAAAATAAAGAATGACAAACTCAGGCGTCTATCCCGCAGCGTGTTGTTGCTGGGGTCGGCGCTTGTTTCGTTCAGTCCCCTTCTTTTCTATCCGAAGCAGAAGACGCAAAAATGGGCACGTGGATATCGAAAATGAGCCGGAATATTTTTTTTATCCAATAAAATCGTTTTATTCCAAAATGAACTAAACATACAGCCCACATGTAACCGATTTATGCAAAAAAGATTAAGGTCCCAGATCAAAAAGGATGGAGATTTATGAATAATTTAAGTCCATTGCGTTTAACCACATTGTTTTTGATGGTCTGTCTCTGGAGTGCGCAAGCGTATAGTGCCGTGCCGGAGAAGGTTTCGTCGTTTCAAGTGACGCGATTGGATCGCCCTGCGCCTGGCGCGCCTCGCGTCCCGGTTGTCGTGGGTGTTTCTCTCAGTATTGATGGGACACGCTTAATCACCGTGGGGGACGATCATCGTGCCAGACTTTGGGACGTCGCGCAGAATCGACTGATTCGTGAGTATACCGACCAAGCCGACTGGGTGAGAAGTGCAAAATTCCGTCCAGACGGCGTCGCGTTCGTGACGGGTGGGATGGATCACAATATGTACAACTACAACGCGCAGACGCTTCAGCGTGAGTTCCAATACGAAACCGCCAATTCCTCCGTCCGCTCTTTGGCGTTCAGCCCCGACAGCGAGCGTATGGCGATGGTCGGGTTCGATTCTGCCGTCTATGTCTACGAGACAACGTACGGGCGACTTCTTCGAAAGTGGAACACTACATGCCAGGATCAGCGTTGCGTGGTCTTTAGTCCAGACAGTCGCTACCTCGTTGCGGCGGGGGGGGACGGAAACGTCCGCATTTTTGACGTCACGACTGGCGCGGTCGTCAAAGACCTCCGGTACCACAAGAGACGCGTGAATACGCTCGCTTTTTCGCCCGACGGGAAGTTTCTCGCAACCGGGGGCGACGATCGAAAGGTCTTCGTTTGGTCGATGAGCGATTTCCGTCTGGTTCGGAGCTACGATTATCCCTCAGGGAAGGTCTCCTCCATGACGTTCTGCGGCAACAACATGCTTGCAGCGGGGGCCGCGAACAACACGATTCGCGTTTGGGATATCCGATCCGAATCGGCAGAGGCGGTCTTTTACATGGATGAACATCGCGGAACCGTAGCGGAGTTGGTTTGGGACGCGCAGAATGAGACGCTCATTTCGTGCAGTTTTGACACCACCGTGCGATTTTGGAAGATTAGCGTTTCTGGAGTGGCTTCCCGAACGCACAGTATCGTTCACTAAAAATCATTCCTAATGCAGAACAATCGGCGGAGCCGTGTCGTTCTCATTCAACATTTACCAAAAACAAATTTCAAAGGCAGAGAGTAAAATGAGCCGCAAAACGAGAATCAGTTCGAGTTATCGCCGTTTAAACGGAGTGGAGCTTCTGGAGAATCGGTGCCTGCTGTCGGCTTCGCCAATTGAAGTTGGCGCGGTGTATTACGAGGGTGCGCCCACAGAGGTTGGGTCTGGTGTCGACACCGCCTCCGACTATTTGTACGTATCGTTTCAAGGTGGCGCGGAAGGAACCGAGCTAACCCAAATTACGATCGATTTGGCGCGCTACGGGCAAGAGGGGCGATACAGCTTCATCGACCAAGGGACTGGTGCCTACGGAAGCACGGATTTCAAAATTTTAGAGAGCGAGGCGTACTCCGTCACGAACTATCTGATTTCGGAAGACGGAACCCTTCTCACGATCAACCTTGAAGGTTTCTCCGCTGGGGATATTCTCGTCGTGGAGTGGGACGTCGATGAGGTTCTCAACGCCGATGGAGACCTCGATGCGGAAGTGACTGGCGCGGAATTCTCCGCCACTGCTCAAATCTCGGCGACTTTTTCGGCAGATCATTATGAGGACGCTCTCGTTGATGATGTTGCGTTCAAGGATCGCTTCGAGGAGTACTACCCCGGATACGATATTTCCGGTTTGCCAAACGACGATTTCACGAACGAACCATCCATTCCGCCGGGAGACGGAGAGCCGCAGCCCGTTTATACCGCTGGCGCTTTCGCCACGGCAGCGCAGGTTCCGCTGCCCTGCACGATTTCCGGTACCGTTTATGAGGATGCCAATTATAATTTCGAGTTCGATTCGGGGGACAAACTCCTTGAGGGCGTTGTCGTCGACCTTTGGCAGCTGAACGACTCGGGCGAGTACGTGAAAGTGGATTCGACGCTCACGGACGAGAATGGTGAGTATTCTTTCGACGTCCAGCCGGGCACGTATCGCGTAATCGAAACGACGCCGGATGGGTACAAAGACGTCACGTCGTTCGTTGGCACGATTGATGGCGTGCCGGTCGGGACGCAGATCGACGCCAACACGCTCACGGATATCGTCATTGAGGGTGGCGAGGACAGCATCAAAAACGATTTTTCCGAATATCGCCCCGCTCTCATTTCTGGGCATGTCTACCACGACGCGAACAACAACGGCGTGCTTGACGAGGGTGAGGAGGCAATTTCGAACGTTCCGATCACGCTCAAGAATCTCGACACGGGAGAAACTTTCACCGTTTTCACGGACGAGTTTGGATATTGGGAGTTTGACGACCTGACGCCGGGAAAATATTGCGTTTCCGAAGTGACGCCAGAGGGGTTTGCCGATGGTAAAGACACGATTGGGACGCTCGGTGGTGTACAGGTTTTGAGTGGTGCCGAGGAAGACAAAATCTGTTCCATCGTCGTTGCGAGCGGCAATATGGGTCTCAATTACGATTTTGGCGAGCTTTATTATTCCTCCATTGCGGGCAAAGTGTGGGTCGATTCGAACCAAAACGGCGAGTGGGAAGTGGGCGAGAAACTCCTTTCCAACGTCAAAATCGAGCTTCGCGACGAGAATGGCAACGTTTTGAAGACGACGTACACGGACGACGATGGCGAGTACGAGTTCGTCGAGCTTTTGCCCGGCACGTATTCCGTTTATGAGTACCAGCCGGAGGCGTATCTCAACGGCGGACAGGCGGTTGGTTCCGAGGGTGGCGAGATTGCGTCCCAGGATTTGACGATTGGGATCGACATTGCCTCTGGCGAGCATGGAATCAATTACGATTTTTGGGAGTACGAGTACGCAGAGATTTCTGGCTACGTCTTCCAAGATGGGGACGAGCTTAAACTCCCCGAGGGATCAAAGTTGCCAGACAACATTTGGGAGTTGTATCCTGGCGAAAGAAACGAGTCGAGTACTCCTTTGTCGGGCGTCACACTCATTTTGGCGGACGAGAATGGCAACCCCATTTTGGATGAGAACGGCAATGAAATCACCACCGTCACTGACGAAAATGGGTATTATTGCTTCCAAAAATTAAGCCCGGGCGTGTACACGATTTTGGAAGAGCAGCCGGCTGCCTATACGGACGGCATCGACACGCCCGGCTCGCTCGGTGGGAGCGCCCTCGCGCCAACGGGCGACAAGTTGAGCAACATCGAGGTTTCCTACGGCGACAAGGGAGTGGAGTACAACTTCAGCGAAATTTTGGTGATTTGGTCGACGACTCCGCCGGATCCTCCGGGAGGTCCACCCACGATCGAGGGACCTCCTGGACGTCCCAACTTGGGCGGAGGTGGTTCCGCACCCGTCACGCCAAACAGTTACATGCCCTATTTTGGCTCCTCCCACGGACTCTCCCTCGGCGGAGGTATGGGAATGTCCACAAACGCTTGGCACCTGAGCGTCATTAACGGCGGCGTGGCGCGCGACGGGGGAAATACCCTTTCCTCTTACATCGCAAACGCCTCGTTCGACCCCAACTCCTGGCAGGGGCGCGCCATGAATCGTATCCGATGGATGCTTGCCGAGAATGCGAACAATCCTGAGGGCGCGTATTTCGGAATCGAAGGCGCAAAGGCTCTCACGGGCGACTTCAACGGCGACGGTGTCGACGAGCTTGCCATCTTTTTGGATGGTTTTTGGTTCATCGACCTCAACGGAAACATGGTTTGGGACGATTACGACCTCTGGGTACACCTCGGAGAGCCGGGCGATCAACCTGTCGTGGGCGATTGGGACGGAGACGGCAAGGCAGATATCGGCGTCTTCGGTCGTGCGAGAAAGGGCGACGAGGAATTGCTCGCCAAGGAGTTGGGTTTGCCGGACGCAGAAAATCAGCGTCGCGGGCAGTTCAAAAACATGCCAACGGAGAAAACCGCTGCCGCTTATCGCTATATGAAGGCGTCGAAGAACGGCTTGGTTCATCGTGATGTGGTCGACCACGTCTTCCAATTCGGGCAGGATGGCGACATTGCCATTGCTGGCGATTGGAACGGCGACGGGATTTGGAGCGTCGGCATCTTCAACGATGGCAAATGGACGCTCGATGTTGATGGCGACGGGCGTTTCACCTCGGCAGACAAAACCTTCCAATTCGGCGAGAAGGGGGACATCCCTGTCGTTGGCAAGTGGGACGGTGGAGAGGTTTCGAAAATCGGCGTTTATCGCGATGGAAAGTGGATTTTGGACGTCGCTGGCGCTGGTGTGATGGACGACAGCGTGCGCGTCGTGCATCGGGGTGGTCCGGGAGAGCAGCCGATTGTCGGAGATTTCGACGGGTCGGGAGTCTCCGAATTGGCGACCTACCGCGACGTCTCTGGTCGTCCCGAAGCCAATGTTGCTGACGCGCCTGGCGGGGACGTTTTCTAACGTATTCTTCTGTGGCGATTTGGGTGGTCGTTGCGATTCGCGACGTCCACTCTAAATCGTTCGCCACCTTCTAGAAGTAGCGGATGCTCACCTTTTTTCTGAATTCTTTCTCCAAAACCTCCGCAAGTTTTTTCACAATGTTGCGTCGCAGCTCCAGCTCAACCGGGAGATTCGGGTCTTGATGCGCTTCATTCACCTTTGTGCCAACGATGAATTCCACCCAATCGTGGTCGAGCATTCTCTGAATCACGGCGCTTGCGGCACGAGGGATTTGATCTCCCGACGGCATTTCGGCGGCATTTTGCGCGCGCAGCTCTAGAAACGAGCAGACCTTGGAGAGGGTGAGAATCCCTTCCGTGACGATTCCCACGCCGGGCAAAATCCCCAACGGCGGGAGATCGTCCCCTGCACGCACGCTTTTGAGGTCGATTTTGACTTTTTTGCGCAATTCTCGTTCGATGATTTTCGCGGTGGTTCCTCCGCTAATGACGACGTCGTTGACTCCTTCGGTCGCGAGTCGCGCAAAGTCGCCGTCGTGCTCTTTGTGAAACGGGGGACCCGTGATGACTCTCAAAATCCGTGGGCGACGCAGATAAATGACCAGGCAGCTTATATCGTCGGCACACTTGTTCGGATTGAGCGACATGGCTTCGAATGCGGTGGCGTACGCCAAATCTTTTGCCGAGATGTTCGGATCCTTCTCGATGAGAGACTGGATGAATTCCAACTCACCACTTCGACGCCAACCGAATTTGAACTCTTTTCGCCCCAACCCAGCCTGCGTCACGCCGTCGGAACAGAAGATAAGCCGATCTCCCGGCTCGACGCGCAGCCCATACACCTCGACATCGCGATCGGGCCAGCGTTCGGAGACGATTTGGCGTTTTTCGAGCGCTGGGATTTCGAGCGTGCCGCGCAGATGGATATATTGAGGATTTCCCATTTCGATCACTTGCGTTTTGCCCCCCACGCGCAAGTCGCACATCGAGAAGGTGGAGTAGCTAATTTTTCGTACTTGGCAGACGGGAAGAGAGTCCATAATCGTCTCGACCGACTGGAGGATATCCATATTGGAGCGCAAAAAACGCTGTGCCATCGTGGTCGTCATATTCGCGAGGATATGCGCTTTGATCCCACTCCCCAGCCCGTCGGAGAGAACGGCAATGGCTCTATTTTCGTTTTCGAGTCGGAGCAGTTGATAATCATCGCCGCAAGCGAACTCTCCCGCCTTCGTGAATTGGTGGCACTCCATTTCGATAAATATATCGTTATTCATTTTCTTTTTTATCGCGACTCCACTAAAAGATTTGAGCAACTTACTGACGTGGAACCATTATAGCAGACCACCAGACGGGAGTCAAGAGGGTGACGCGCGGAATTTTATAATACTTCTCGTTAAAATTTCCGGTGCCGTCCGCCGTTGGAACTACGCACCCCGGCTCCCCAAACGCTGCGCAGAGTGGGAATTTTAAAGGAAGACGAGTATACAACAAGGTGCCATTAAATGCGGTGACACTCATTTGGGGAAAAAAGTTTTGGGAAGGGGATTCTCTGGACGGTTGGGAGAATCCCTCAGCGCCCGTTTAAACAACTCAAAAAAACGTCGCGATCGGTTCCACTTCGCTCTCGCAAGCCCAGACGGACTCCAGGTCGGGCAGTTCTTCCTTGAGTATCTGCGCCAGGTTTTCGCACGCAAAACGCTCTCCTGCAAAGTGCGTCATTAATACGAGTGGGAGGCTGCGCGCCTTCGACTCAAGACACGTGTGGAAGTTCGCCTCGCCCGTGAGAAAAACGTCGCATTTCGTCCGGAGCGCGTGTTTGAAAAAGTCGCCTGCCGCGCCGCAGCCGATCCCTACGCGCCGCACGGACGCGCTGGGTGCCCCGACGTATTGGACGTATGGAAGACGAAAAAGGGTCTTGACGCGAGACAAAAACGTTCCCAAATCAATCGGTTGTGGGAACTCGCCGAATCGACCGGTGCCGCCGTCCGCCTCGGGGTGTGGAACGAAGGGGAGAATGCTCGACAAACCAAGCGCCTCGGCAATTTGTTGATTGATGCCGCGCGTCGCGGAGTCGAACGAAGTGTGGGGGGAATAAATCGCGACGTCTGCACGAATGAGCGTCCGGAGGAGGTGCCCGACCGTTTCGTCTTCGGTCAAAGATTTCATCGGGCGAAATGGGATCGGATGGTGCGAGACGATTAGTTGCGCGCCGCGCTCGACCGCTTCGTTTGCGCTCTCGGGCGTCACGGTGAGACACGTCATGACGCGCGAGCATGGAGCCGATCGGTCGCCACACAATAATCCCACGTTGTCCCAAGACTCGCTGAGAGCGGTGGGCGCGAACGATTCCATAAAGCGACAAATATCTTGAATTTTCACGGCGTTTTTTCCTTTTGAATGGTGGTTTCTCTTAATCCCGCGCGTGGGTGTGCGCGTTGATAAACTTCGAGCAGCTTGGCGGTCGTCAAGTGCGTATAGATCTGCGTCGTTTCGAGGCTTTTGTGCCCGAGCAGCTCCTGCACGCTTCGTATGTCGGCTCCACGGTCGAGCAGGTGTGTCGCGAAGCTGTGTCGAAGCGTGTGCGGGGAGGTTCTGGAGTCCAAGCCCGTCTGCTTGAGGTACTTTTCGAGCATCCTTCCGACACTCCTCGTCGTGAGTCTGGTGCCGAATTTGTTCGTGAAAACGGGGACGGCAGGCGCCTTTTGGAACGAAGGATGGAGAATGCGGACGCGGAGCCACTCTTGGAGCGCTTGGGCGGCGTAGGGACCTAAAAGAGCGAGGCGCTCCTTCTTTCCTTTGCCGCGAATGACCATGACTCCTTCCTCAAAATCGACATCCTCGTCGGAAAGTCCGACCACTTCGCTCACGCGCAGCCCACCAGAGTACGTGACTTCGAAAATGGCGCGGTCTCGCAAGCCCATAGGCGTGTCGATCGGCGGGGCGTGAAGGAGGACGTCCATATCTTCCGTCGTGAGAAAATGCGGGAGCGGACGCCCACCTCGCGGGTTCCTTAAGACTTTCGCGGGATTATTCTCGATCGTACCTTCGCGCTGGCAAAAACGAAAAAAGCCCCTGAGCGTCGCGAGGTGGCGAGAAATCGTGGACGGGAGATATTCCGCCTCGTGAAGAGCTGCGACGTACGAACGCAGTTCGGGAATCGTCACTTCCTCCGGTGCCGGGCATCTCCCTCGCAGCTTGAGAAGGTATTCGATAAGTGACGTCAAATCCTCGCGATAGCTTTTGACGGTGTACTCCGACGCGTTCCTCTCCGACACGAGGTACTGGAGGAAGCGTGCTGTGGTGGTTCTCATCGGAAGATTAGAAGTCGAGCGTGTTGATATTTACGACGGTTGAGGAATCATCACGACGGATTTTTTGACTCAAAACGGCAGCATCGTACCACGTGAAACTCAATTCGGGATTCGTCGCGAATCGTGCAAACGTTCGAAACGTCTCCGATCGGGTTTCATCATTGTACATGAAAACATACCGCTCCGTCCCCTTCGTCAGCGCCAAAATATACACTTCCTGATTCACCGCGTACTCCAAATATCAAATTGAGAAACAAAGACCACCTAAATGTTCACGACGACCACACACAATAGGATCGGTCTTTCTCTCCTGAAACTTCGACCTATAATATTAACGTTCTACAGACTGCGCAAAAGTGACGCCTTATGCGATCTGCAACACTACTATTATCGGCAAAATCTCCTCAAGATATTTAGCTTAACTCGGCGAGTTGTTCTAAAATTGGGGGAAAAATGGAGTTCCTCACGGGCTGCGCTCTTCGTTCACGGCTCCGACGAATCTCAAACACCAACTCTTTTGATCGCACTCAAAATGGAGAATATCCATTTTTTCCCAAATTTTTGCAAAATTTCCAATTTTCCAATGTTTTTTTCTTGACATTTCTCGGAGACGGTGTAAAATAGGGTGCATTGGGTGTGTCACTAAGAGTGAATTGGATTCTTTGCACAAGGGTTTATTTATGAAATATTACGTCAGTTTTATCGTCGCTTTGTTTTTGATGAGTGCTCAGTGCCTCGTGGCGGCGGAGGTTGTTATTGGGACGGATGAGAGTGTCACTTCTTCAAACGAGCAGTACGCCACGGATACCGATTTAGTTAAGCGGGGAGATGGTACTTTCACCCTCAACAGAAGCGGGGGAAATGGACAAACGATCAATTCTCTCGTTGTCGAATCCGGCACGCTCGTTTTCGAAGGCGGAGCTTTCGAATGGGGCGTGGCTTCCGAAGGATATTTCTCCAAGTTGTCGCAAATTACAGTGAACGACGGTGCGGCGATTCAAATCAACCATCGTGCGAACATCAATCGCAGCACGAATATCTTCCTGAATGGGGGAACTCTCACGTTCAATCAACAGAATTATTCGGACCTCGTCACGCTCCAAAACGGCGCTCTGGTTCAGGAGATGCCGAACACTGACAGGTACTGGCGGTCTCAGGGAACCGTCGTCGTGTCGGGCGATACAGGTTCCACTATCACCGCGCGTCTGTGCCTCGTAAATATGAGCAACGACAACACCATGGAGTTCAACGTGGGCGACACCACGAGCGACATTGACCTCGACATGTCCGGGCAGATTTATGACCACGACAGCGGTCTTGCTGGAACCGTTGTCGTCAAGAATGGCTTAGGAACCATGCGGCTCTCAAATAATGCCAGCAGTTGGACGGGCGGAATCCAACTCAATGCGGGCGTGTTGGAATTCACAAACGTGAACGCGCTTGGCACTGGTACGGTTGCAGTTGGCACGGGTGCGACGCTTCTTTCGTCCGTGGCGGCGGGGAGTTCTGTGCGCAACGCCGTGGGTGCGGCGGGGGGAACCCTTCAAACTACGGGGGGGGGGGGATATACATCATTTGCAGGGATATCGGGTTCTGGAGAGCTTACATTGAATGGGGCTGCCCTGTTTAGCAGTGGGACGAACTTCTCGGGAACGCTCAAGCTGGCAGCGGATGCGAAGGTTTCCTTCTCGCCTGCCTCCGTTGTCAACGGGACGGTCGACCTTCAGACGAATGGGCTGATGGAGCTTGAAGGATCTGCGGATGGTGCCGCCTATTCCGTTCGTTCACTTGCTGGGACCGGAACCGTCACGCGCACTGGCACGGGAAGCGCCACGCTTACGATTGGGTCGGGAATAACGGACTCGACGATCTCGGAAACTTTTGCTGGTGTTTTCACACCTTCGGCGGATCTCCACCTTGTGAAGGCGGGGAGTGGTACGCTCACGTTCAATCGCGACGGTGGCAATGGCGGCGCGGTCGGCTCCCTCACGGTGAATGCTGGCAAGTTGGTCTTGTCTGGCTCTTCTGCTGCAGATCCGAGCGGACGGTACTTTGGGAACACGCCCATGACCGTGAATTCCGGCGCAACGCTTGAGTTTGCATGTGATTACTCTACCTCGCCAGGTTCACTCCTCACTATCAACGGCGGGACGGTGCATTATTCGGCTCCTCAAAATTATCAAAACAATATTACTATCAGCAACGGGGGCAAAATCACGGCGGAGAATTCCCGAGGCAGCACAGATACAAACTCTTTCCGCGTCGGCACTCCTTCGGGGGAAGTTAGCGCCAAAATCTCCGCGACGGCTGGGACTTCCACTATTCAAGCGAACATTCGTCTGGTTGAAGGCGACGTTGAAGGATTTTATGAGATGAACGTCGCGCAGGGTGCGGTGCTCCAAATGAGTGGGGTATTTGCGGATTATGATGGAACGTATGCAGGGTTGGACGTTAAGAAAACCGGTGCCGGGACGTTGACTCTGACGCACTTGGGCGGAAACGGAGACATTGCGGGAAAGATTCTCGTTGCCGAGGGAACGCTCGTCATCAATGCAGATGGGCTTGCGGCGAATAGCGCAGGGTATTTTACGAAACCCCCGATTGAGGTTTCTAACGGCGCGAAGCTTGAGATTACCAAGAGCTGGGGTATCAACAATACGCTCGTTACACTGAGCGGAGAAGATGCCGAATTGGTGGTGAATGCCAACACCTATGCGAATAATC
Source organism: Planctomycetia bacterium (assembly GCA_030527105.1). GTDB lineage: Bacteria > Planctomycetota > Planctomycetia > Pirellulales > Thermoguttaceae > RGIG3701. The sequence continues at coordinate 40,916 of JAUNBK010000014.1, read as the reverse complement.
TTACGCTCAACGACGGTGCTGATATTTCGGGAACCAACCAACTTCGCGGCGGGTACACATCTCTGCCAGTTCTCAACGTCGGCGGGACGGGGACAGGTTCCGTTATTAATGCTTCCCAATTCATGCTCGTCGCGAACGCGAATTTGGACTACTGGACGCTCAACGTTGGCGACACTGGCGCGACGTACGATTTGGATATCCAGAGTCAAATGGTTGACCATACTGGTCTTGAGGGGCTTGGCATCAAGAAGACTGGCGCGGGCACGTTGCGCATTGCGAACACGGCGAATAACTTCTGGGGAAGCACGATTGTCGAGGAAGGAACGCTGCGCGTGGAGGGCGCCAGCCTTGGAGTTAAGAGCGAGACGCGGGCGAAAAAGCTGACGATTGCTGCTGACGCCAGTATCGACGCACGCGATTTCTCCTTCGCGGGAGATTACGAACTTTACGGCAATCAAAATATTCTCATTAGCAGCAACGACGATGGAACCTACGCCGCCAACACGATCAAGATTTCTGGTGACGGATATTTGGATCCCGGCGCGTCGTTCACGCTGCTTGCTGAGAGTGTGTTCGATGTGGACTGGCTCATGGATAATCCTCTCACGCTTATCGAGTTGGAAAACACCACCTACACGACCGGGTCGGCGGACATTCTCAACATAGATCTGGCGGCGGGAATTGAACTGCCTTCCTCGACATTCCTCTATGGCGCGTGGAATGCGGAGGGGAATCTTTTCCAGCTGCATGTTGACGCTGCAAGTGTGCCGGAACCGTCGACTTGGCTTCTCCTTTTGACGGGCTTCGCGGGAGTGACGTTCCTCAGCAGGAGTGGGTGGAAACGAAGCAGAGGCGTTGCGGCTCGTTTTTTTGCCGGCGCAACGATTTTCACGTTGCTGTCGTGCGGAGTGGCTTTCGGTCAGGTTGCTTACATACCCAATATTGATGTGTCGGAAGATGGAACGACGACTCTTAGCTTGGGGATTTCAACGACGGCGGGTGGGTTGAGCGGCTCGGGGACGTGGACCCTTACGACGAATCAAGTCACGCTCAACGACACAACGACGTATGCAACGCTGCGATTCTCCGAGGGGGCAGCCCTCTCGCATACGGAAACGGCGCTTTATTTTGGCGGGGCGAGGCTTGATCTCAACGGAAACTCTATCTCGTTCACGTCCGTTACGGATACATATGGGGACAGTAACGATTTTGAATCCGCCCTCCTCAACACGAGCGAAACGCTCTCCACGCTGACCCTCACGACGGCGAGCACGCTCAGTGTGCGACTTGGAAACACAGACGCAACCAGCAACAAGATCAAACTTGTGTGGAAAACTGGCGATACGGACACCACCGGAGAGAAGATCATCGACACGAAGCAGTTCCACTCTGGCGGAACCGAGGTGAGCAACGGTGTCCTTCAGTTCTACAATCGCAACGCCACGGACGGCACGACGGACTACCTCGGTACGGGCGATATCACGCTCAACAACGTGCAATTGCAGGCATTCGGGGCAACCACCGGAATCGCTTACTCGCTTTCGAACGATATAACTTATACTGGGGATTTATTGTTGAGAATGCGGAGTTCCGCGACGTTGAATCTTTCTGGCGGCATCAGTGGCTCGGGAGAACTGCAAGTTGCGTACGACGGTTCTGCCGTGACGCTTTCGGGGAGTCAAAAAACGTATACGGGCAAGACGGTCGTCGGTTCCACGAATGGTTGTTGGGCGAACAATTCAGCCTCTGCGCAGTTGAATCTTGGAGCAAACAATGTGCTTCCAACCACCACGACGATCGAGATTGGTTCCACCTACCGTGGTGGTACGCTCGACCTGGCAGGCTACTCGCAAGAGGTTGCAGCGCTTGTTGGCGGCGGGAATAAGGCGACGATTATCAGCTCCACGGCGGGGGGTGTGTTAAGCGCCACCGACGTCTCTGGGACGTTTAACATTGGTACCGGTGCGACGTTGAGCATTGCGGGAGGGACGCACTCTTTCGAAGTTGCGGGAGACGGAACCTTGGCGATTTCTGACGACACCACGATTAATTCAGCCTACCAGGCGGCGTGGGGAAAAACGACGTTCGCCGGGAATGGTAACGACATAAGTTCTGCCGCCAATCCTACCGAATGGCAGGCGAACATGGACGAAGTGAATACCACTAGCACAAGTGTTTTTCCCAACAATACGACGATGTCGTTCTCGGGATATTTCATAGCGACCGCCGACACGGATTTATCGTTTATGAAAAACTTCGACGATCATGGTTACGTATGGGTCACGCCCGTCAACGAAGATGGATCACTCGGCACAAAAACTAACGTAATTCAAAGCGGCTCCGGCGACACGGGAACCCTTCTGCTTGATCATTCAAGCGGCGTGTGGGGAGATGTTGTGGTTGGAGAAGTCTCGCTGGCGGAGGGACAGCGGTATTTCGTCGAAGTCCGCGTAGGACAGGGAGTCGGAGGGGTTGGTCCCAGTTATTCTGGCAACACACTTGGAATAGGGGTCAAAGAAGGCGCTAACGCAACGCTTGAGACTCTCAGCGAATATTCGACGCCAGCAATCGACGCGAATGGTTGTCTTGCCGGGATCACGACGTTGGAGTCCATTGCGCCGCTGCACGTCTCCTCCAACATTTCGATTGCAGACGGGAAAACGCTGACGCTTCAACCGTTAGGGCGGGGAGACATTTACGCGGATGGTGATATCTCTGGCAAAGGAGCGCTCGTTCTGGATGCGCAGGGCGGATACGTCTCGCTCAAGGGGGAGAATTCCTACGCGGGTGGAACAACCATCAACGCAAAAGAGGTTACGATTGCCCAAGATACGGCTTTTGGAACTGGCGCGGTCGTCTTTGATTCGGCGACGGAAGTTGTTTTGGATTCCTCCTCGTCGCCACTCGGTTGGATGGAAGGAACCATTGCCGCAACGGGAATCGACAAGACGACAGTTCCGAGTGACTTGACGCTCAAAAAAGAGGCAGAGTATACCCGTAAATCACCGGGGGAATATACGACTCGTGCTTATTTTTCCTCACGACTTACGACGGACGAAAGTTTCACCATGTACTTTGGCGAAGCGTATGATGATGCGGTATATCTCAAAATCACGGATTTGACGAATGATTCGATAGCGGAGGTGCTCAACAATGACGCATGGGCCACTCACACCTCGGGGTCTTACGACTTCGTGGCGGGGCATCTGTACGAAATTGAGCTTCGCGTCTACAACGGCAACGGTGGGGCGGGACCCGTCGCAGCCACTTCTGGCAACACGATGCCGACCGGTGTTGGTGTGGGTGCGTCGATCACCAGTGCGACGATGGATTCGTCCTACGTTCACTTGGATTTTGACGATAACAACTACTTAGCGGGTTCGTCGTTGTATACCGACTACTCTATTCTTCCCGCTCTCACCTTTAGCAACGAACTGACACTCAATGATGACGTCATGTTTCGGTCGCAGAACAATCGAGAGATGCATTTCAACGGGAAAATAACCGGTGCGGGTGCGCTCTCGCTTGCGGATGGAAGATTCCGTTTGAGCAATAGCGAGAGTGCCTTTGGCGGACTGACGATTAGCAATTCCACGTACCAGATGGGCGAAGCGTACGGACTTGCTGCGCTTGATGGGGATTTGACGATTGTTGATTCGACGCTCGAAGTGGACCTCACGGGCTTGGAGGGCGCGGAGAATTTCGTCTGGCTCAAAGTGTCGGGCGATGTTAGCGTAGAGAATTCGGACTTGGTGTTCAATTTCACGGGCGACCCAACCAGCATGGTCACGACGCTCACGCTTTTCGACTTGAGCGAGTCGACAACCGACTTGCCAGAGAATTTTTGGCAGGATATGGACGTTCTTTTCACGAATCCCAGCCTGTATGGGTACGTTTATTCGGACGCCAACGGTTTTTACGTAACGTTCGGCAACGAAGCGAGCATCCCGGAGCCTTCGACGTGGTTGCTTTTGCTTCTCGGCGTGGGACTTGTCGGCTTGAGGCACCGATCGAAAAAGATGGCGACTCAAGCGTGAATTCGTGATTGAGCGTGGGGGGCATCAAAATTTAGCGGCACAATTCGAAAAAATGCGCAGCGTGGGCGAGAGTTCGCGCGGTCGCTGGTTCCGGTTGAAGCACTTCTGCCCCCCGTTTTTCTTCCAGTCCCCTCTTTTAGGGGATTGGACTTGCTCTAACTCTCAGAAAAAATACTCTTTCTCCCCTTTTTTTCTCAAAAGAGCCTTGCTCAAGTGCCAACTTCGTGTATAATCTTGTGTTTGTTGAGGAGATTATATAATACTTCGCGTTGAAATTTCCGGTTCCGTCCGCCGTCGGAGCTACGCACCACGGCTCGCGAAGCGTCGCATAAAACGGGAATTTTAAAGAAAAACGAGTATAAAGCACGATGATTAGAGGCGTTTGTTTGAAATTTCGCCCTTGCCACCCTTGACAAAAACTGGAGTTGTTATATACTCAAGAATGTTCGGTTTTAATAAAAGAATGCGTCAGCCAGGAGTCTGCGTTTAAGAGGCTCGAATATCGTTTTGCCAGCGAATTTTCGCGTCCAAAACGTGGATTCAAAGTTTGCCGAGATTAGAGATGTTTTTGGGAATCAAGGAAACCTCCAAATCCTGAAATAGGAGTGATTATGAATAAATCAACGACTTTATGGTGTGCAACGGCACTTCTGTCCGTGTGCGGGATTATTAGTTTGGTTGGTTGTTCCTCTGGCGAGGCGCAGCAGAACGATTCGAAAGCCTCCGTGGCGAACCCTCCGAGGAGAGTGACCACAATGGTTCCCGTGCAAGAGGAAATTTTCGATTTCACGGAGTTGGTCGGCTCTGTGAACGCGACCGACACGGTCGATATTCAGGCGCAAGTTTCTGGGCAATTGGAGGAAGTCGCTCTCACGCCCGGGAGTTTTGTCAAAGAGGGGGAAGTCCTCTTCCGCATCGACAAACGAGTCTTCCAGCAGGAGTTCGACGCGAGAGTCGCGGCTATCGAAAGCCAAAAAGCGGCTCTCAAAGTCCTCGAGGCGAGGTTGCCGAGCCTTAAAAGCGAGAAGGACAGAACGGAGCGTTTGTTTGAAAGCGGTGGCGTGAGCGACAGCGAAAAAGAGACTGCCGAGGCAAATTATAACGAGTGCGTCGCCTCGATCGAGGAGTGCAAGGTCGCAATCATGGCGGCGGAAGTCGCGAAAAGAAGGGCTGAGATTGATTTGGAGTATGCCGACGTCGTCTCGCCGATTGATGGGATGGTGTCGAGAGATTTCGTCACGAAGGGGAATTTGATCTCCGCGAACGTCACTACGCTTGCGAAAATCGTCAAGGTCGATCCTATCCACATTTATTTCAACATCTACGAGTCGATGGCACCCCAGCTTGCGAAGCTCGGGGCGAATGGTGGTTTGGAGATTCGTTTCTCCGTCGGGGACGACAACACGCTCTACTCCGCGCGGCTCGAATATAGCGATCCCTACATCGATCCTTCCTCTGGCACGCAGCAGATGCGCGCGATCACGCCGAATCCCCCGCTTCGCGCCGACGGCTCCGGAGAGAAGGGAGCGTCCCTCCTGCCGGGGCAACTCGTGCGCGTCTACGTTCCCACCACGACAAAATACGCCGCACTCATGGTTCCGGAGGCGTGCATCATGTCTGACCTCAGCAAAAAATACGTTTACACCGTCGACGGAGAAAACAAAGTCCAACGCACGACAATCGAGCTTGGACCTCTCCAAAAGCAGACGCACTTGCGAGTGGTGCGAACCGGTCTGACTCCCGAAACGCGCGTGCTTCAGGACAACCTGCTCAATGTGCGACCTGGCGACGTGGTCGAAATGGCGGAGGCGACGCAAATCACGCCGTCCCGCGCCGACTCGACCTCGCCCCCAACCGCCGACACAGCATCCTTGGACAAATCATAACCACAGCAAGAATCACACCTCATAGGAAAGCGTTTGAACCATGTTTGCGAGATTTTTTATCGATCGACCGATTTTTGCAACGGTCCTCTCCATATTAATAGTTATCATAGGTGGTATTTCGTTTTTTGCGCTTCCTCAGGCGCAGTATCCCGACATAGCGCCGCCCACCGTGAACGTGTCGGCTAGCTTCCCCGGCGCGGATGCCGCAACGGTCTCCGAGACGGTCGCGATTCCGATTGAGGAGCAGATCAACGGCGTCGAGGGGATGCTCTACATGGAGTCCGTGAGTACGAACGACGGCGCGATGAGTTTGAACGTCACGTTTGACGTCGGAACCAACTTGGACATGGCGCTCGTTTTGGTGCAGAACCGTGTAGCGCTTGCGACGTCGAAGCTGCCCGAGACGGTGCGTCGAATTGGCGTGACGACGAAAAAACGCTCCCCGTCGCTCCTTTTGGTGGCGAACTACTTCTCACTCCCGAAGGGGAAGCCGGAGGATTATGAGCACATCAAACCTGCGGATCGAGAATACATATTCTCCCCGCTCGAGATGAGCAACTTTTTGCGCTTAAATATCAAAGACAACATCGCGCGCTGCTACGGCGTGGGCGAAGCGACGATTTTCGGCGAGAAAGAATACAGTATGCGCGTCTGGCTCGACCCCGCCAAAATGAGTGCGCGAGGTCTCTCAGCCACCGACGTCACCTCTGCCGTCTCGGCGCAGAATATCCAAGTCGCGGCTGGGCAATTGGGGCGCTCTCCAATCGGCGACGCGGAAATCATGTTCCAATACAGCCTCCGTGCGCATGGTCGTCTCCTGGACGAGGAGGAATTTGGAGATATCGTCATAAAAACCGACTCCGAAGGACGCACGACTTTCTTGCGTGACGTCGCGAGAATCGAAATGGGCGCGAAAGAAATGGACGTCGTGAGCTATAATGAGGGCGTCCCTTGCGTGAGTTTGGGTATTTTTCAGCTCCCCGGCACAAACGCGCTTCAGTGTGCCGACGCCGTGAAAGCGAAATTGGAAGAGTTGCGCTCCACCTTCCGAGAGGGCATGGAGTACGAAATCACGTTCGACACCACGCCATTCATTCGAGAGTCGATCCACGAGGTGGAAAAAACGCTGCGCGACGCCGTGGTGCTTGTCGCGGTCGTGGTGCTCTTGTTCCTACAAAGTTGGCGCGCCACGATCATTCCGCTCCTCGCGGTGCCCGTGTCGCTCGTCGGAACGTTTGCCGTGATGAACGCAATGGGATTTAGTCTCAACAACCTCTCGCTCTTTGGTCTCGTGCTCGCCATTGGTATCGTAGTGGACGACGCGATTGTGGTGGTCGAGTGCGTGGAGCGCCACATGGAGGACGGGCTTGCTCCCAAGGAGGCAGCACGTGCCGCGATGGACGAAGTCTCGGGCGCCCTGGTCGCCATTGCGCTCGTGTTGAGCTGCGTCTTTGTCCCCGTCGGCTTCCTCTCCGGCGTCACGGGACAATTCTTCCAACAATTTGCGCTGACGATTGCCGTGGCGACGATCATTTCGTGTTTCAACTCGCTCACGCTCTCGCCCGCAATGTCCGCATTGCTCTTGCGCCCGAAAGGGAGTGCGCGCGATCCGCTCACGTGGGTGGTGGACAACACCCTCGGCTGGCTGGTTTTTAAGCCCTTCAACTGGCTTTTTGGCTTGACGACGACCGGATACGTGTGGGCAGTCAAACAATTTTTGCGCCTGAGTCTCATCGTCCTCGTGTTGTACGTCGGCTTGCTCTACATTACAGCGGAGACCTTTTCCTCGACGCCGACGGGCTTCATTCCTCCTCAAGATCGAGGCTTCGTCTCGGCAATGGTTCAGCTTCCTGACTCTGCGTCCGCGAGCCGTACACGCGCTGTGATGGAAGAATTCACGGATGGCGCGAAAAAAATCCCTGGTATCGCCAAAGTCATGACGATTGAGGGAATGTCTTTCGCCACGAGCAGCAAGGCGTCGAACATGGCGTCCGCGTGGATTATTCTCGACTCGTTCGACGAGCGCAAAATCTCGGGTATCACGGCGAACGACGTCGTTCGCGAGTTGGTGGATTTGTGCGGCACGATTCCAGACGCGACGATCAACGTCATTCCGCCTGCGCCCGTGGACGGGATGGGGAATTCGGTCGGTTTCTCCGTTCAATTCCAAGACAAAAATGCGTATGGAGTGCAGACGATTCAAGAGATGCAGACCGAAGTGATGCGCCGTGCGAATGCGACGCCGGGACTTCAGCGTGTTTATACACAGTATCGCGCAGCGGTGCCGCAGATGTACGTTAATATCGATCGCGAGCGCGCTTTCACGATGGGCGTGCCCGTTGGGAATATTTTCGACGCCCTTCAAACATATCTCGGCGCGGTCTACGTGAACGATATGACGTTCATCGGGCGCAACTTCCAAGTGAACGTTCAGGCGGACGCCAAATTCCGCTTGCAGCCGGAAAATATCGCGATGATTCACGTTCCGAACAACAGCGGCGGCATGGTGCCTTTGGGGTCTTTGGTCTCGGTGGAGGATTCCTACGGACCGCTCTCCGTGAATCGTTACAACATGTACCCCTCGGCACCGATGAATGGGGAGCCGGCGGCGGGGTATAGTTCCGGGCAGGCGCGTGAAATCATGGGCAAGGTGATGCGCGACGTTCTCCCGCAAGGGATGGATTTTGAGTGGACGTCGCTCGCTCTTCTGGAGGAACGCGCGGGCAACTCTGCGATTTATGTCTTTTTTATCGCAATTTTGTTCGTTTTCCTCGTCCTTGCCGCGCAGTACGAAAGTTGGGCGCTCCCGCTTGCGATCATTCTGGTGGTGCCGATGTGCCTTTTGTGCTCGCTCATTGGCGTGCGCTATATGAAGATGGATATGAATATCTTCACGCAAATTGGCTTCCTCGTTCTCGTTGGTTTGGCGAGCAAAAACGCCATTTTGATTGTCGAGTTTGCGAAGCAGCGTTCCGAGGCGGGTTTGAAGACGATGGACGCCACACTTGAAGCGTGTCGACTGCGTTTGCGTCCGATTATCATGACGTCGCTTGCGTTTATTTTAGGCGTCGTGCCGCTTCTTGTTTCGCGGGGGGCGGGGTTCGAAATGCGCCAAATCCTCGGCGTCGCCGTTTTTAGCGGAATGTTGGGCGTGACGGCGTTTGGTATTTTCCTTACTCCTGTCTTTTTCTACGTGATTGAATCCTCGATACAATTGGGTGGGAAATTAAAGACGCTAATTTTCGGAAGAGAGTAGAACAACACCTTTTCGTACAGAGTCGTAAAATGCCAGAACTGCGCCAGTTTTTTCGTTACGTTGTTCCCACGATGTTGTTCATGTTCCTCGGTGGTCTTTATAGCATCATCGACGGCATCTTCATCGGACAGGCGACTGGGGAAGAGGGACTGGCGGCGGTTTTCGTCACCTTTCCGCTCTACTGCCTCATCTTCGGATTGGGGGAGCTTATTGGTATCGGGGGGTGCATTCTCATTTCGCAAAGTCGTGGCGCGGGAGATATCCACGCCGCCAACAAAATCTTCTCCGGAATGATCGGTTTGGGCACCCTTGCTGGGGTCGCGTCGTTGCTCGTCTTTTATCCTCTCGGGCGTCCGCTTCTCGTGGCGCTGGGCGCGACGCCGGATTTATTGCCCGGCGCGTTCTCGTACATCTCCGTGATTTTGTTTGGCGCAACGATTATGGTGCTCTGGGTCTGCCTCTCAAGCGCCATTCGTAACGACGATCATCCTGCCCTCGCGGGTTGGCTTATTGCGCTCGGCGTCTTGGGGAATATCGTTCTCGACTACGTTTTTATCATGCGCTTTGGTTGGGGACTCCCCGGCGCGGCATGGGCGACGGTGGTTGCCGAGCTTCCTCCGCTCATTGGTGGGATTCTGTTTTTCGCGAGCAAGAAGAGCAATTTGACGTTTCAATGGCGCTACTTCGTGCCGGATTGGGAGACCGCATCGCGCATTTTTCGCTGCGGAATTCCCTCCTTCGGCGCGCATGTTGCAATCGCTACGATGCTTCTCCTCCACAATTGGCAGTCGCTCCGCTACGGAGGCGAGATGGCGCTTGCCGCCTACGCCGCGATTTGCACGGTGGAATCGCTCACGTCAATGATCATGCAAGGCGTAGCGAACGGAATTCAACCGCTTGTCAGTTTTTACTATGGCGCGAAGGAATTCGCCAAAAACCGCCTCATCGGGAGATACGCTATCCTTTTTTCGCTTCTCCTTGGGGTGTTTGGCGTCCTTTTTTCCGTCCTCGTCTGTCGGCGTCTCCCCCTCATGATGGGATTGGAGGGTGAGACCGCCCAAATCGCGGCAAGGGGGTTGCTCATAAGCGCCGCCGCCTTTTTGACGCTGGGGACGATCAAAGTCGGCTCCACTTTCTTCCAATCCACAGGGAGAGTCGTCGCGTCGGCCATCCTCATCTATGGAGACTGCGTCGTTTTGGCGCTTTGTTTGATTCTTCTCCCGATTTATTTCGGATTAGATGGCGTCTGGCTAGCAATGCCCGTTTCGCGTATGATTCTCGTAGCGATGATGATCGTTTTAGCCTACAAGCCGAGAGGGAGTGTGGCGAAAGGCGACTTTTCCGAAGTTTGCGCGAAAACGGGAGTGATTTCTCGTGAAATTTCGACGAAACGCTCGTGTTAGCTATAGCGATATCTCGCTCGTGCTTGGCGACGCGGGGGTGTGCGCGACGTTTTCGCTCGAAAGAATCGGGAGAATGTGCGCTCTCATCTTCTCCAACTTTTTGGGACCAATGCCCGGGACGCGATCCAACTCTTCGATGGTGCGGAACGGACCGTACGTATTTCGATCCTGAACGATTTTCTGCGCCGTGATTTCTCCCACGCCGGGCAAAACACGCAGCTCCGCCTCGCTCGCGTTATTGATATCGACGAGAAAGCCCTCCTCGAAAAAATCGTCTTTCTGCTGACGCTCGATGGGAACTTTTTCCTCAGAAACGGCACGATTTCGAGACTCCAACTCCTCCGTCGTATGGCGCGACATGAACGCAAAAGGGAGCAAACAAAAAAGCCCCACCACGACGAAAAAATACAACACAGCCCTTTGCTCCACAGGCGAAAGAGTCATCCTCGGAAGCGGATCGGTTTCGTGTTTTTTCGATGCGGTGGGACTCATAAATCACCAGCAAAATCGCACTTATTTGCTTTTCTCTTTTTCTTCCGAGGCGAGTCTCATGTCGTACATCATCATCTCCTCGACCAGCTTGGGGAAGGAAGTTTTTGGCTCCCAACCGAGGAGATTTTTGGATTTTTGCGGATTCCCAAGAAGGGTTTCGACCTCTGAAGGTCGGAAAAATTGAGGCGAAACGGCAACGACCACGCGCTCCTCTTCTCCCTTAACGGCACCAGCGGGGGAGAAAATAGGGACGCGCGCTATGCCGACCTCGTTCACGCCCTCCCCTTCCCAACGCACACCGACACCAACGGCACGAAACGCCAACTCGGCAAATTCTCGCACAGAATGCTGCTCCCCGGTTGCGATGATGAAATCCCCCGGCTCATCCTGCTGAAGAATGAGGTGCATCGCCTCGACAAAATCGCGAGCATGTCCCCAATCGCGCTTTGCGCTCAAATTCCCCAAAAGGATTTTGTCCTGCAGCCCGTGCATGATGCGCGCCGCCGCGAGTGTGATTTTGCGCGTGACGAACGTCTCTCCACGATAGGGAGACTCGTGATTGAAGAGGATTCCGTTGCTTGCGAACATTTTGTACGATTCGCGATAATTGATCGTCATCCAATAAGCGAACAGCTTCGCGACGGCATATGGCGAACGAGGGTGGAACGGCGTGGTCTCCGTTTGAGGAATTTCGCACACCTTCCCGAAGAGTTCCGACGTGGAGGCTTGATAAACCCGAGTCTTTTGAGCGAGAGCAGCACAACGCACCGCTTCAAGGACACGCAGCGCGCCGAGGGCGTCGACGTCAGATGTGTATAAAGGCATTTCGAAGGAGACCGAAACATGACTCTGCGCCGCCAAATTATACACCTCATCCGGACGAATATCCTCGATCAATGAAGAAATATTCAAAGAATCTGTGGAGTCTCCATAGTGCAACGTCAAACGTTCCCCAATTGGGAGATCAGCACACAATTCAAAAAGTCTCGCGGTGTTGAATTGCGACGCACGACGCATGAGACCATGTACGACATACCCTTTTGAGAGGAGAAGGCGCGTTAAATATGCTCCATCTTGGCCCGTGACGCCCGTTATAAAAGCTGTTTTATTCATAAATATTGAAAATTAATACCACTTTGCGTGGAATTTCAAGAGAAGGCGACCGTAAAATTCCACGCAAAAAACACCCAAAACACCCAGAACGTTAAAATTTTATTGCCACAAAGTGAGCGCTGCGATAATTTGCCGGACGGCTGAAGCGATACTCACGCTCGTATCGAGGCGCAAAAGGGGCTTGTCAAAACGACGACAGTAGTTTTCCACGTTGCGATTCGTCGGCGAAACGGTTCCGTCGATCATAAGGACGATCGCGACCGCGCCAGGATGCACGAGCTGCGCCAACTTTGCCTCAGATTGAACGACCGCAGCCCCCGCAAAAACGAACGGCGTTTGGAGCGTTTTTTGGAGCGATTGATAAAAGGTCGTTTCATCATCAATCCCCCCGTCGACAAGGAGGATCGTTCGAGAACCAATCGCGACGCGTGCCTTTGTGATAAGCTCCTGCTCCTCTTCTGCCGAGGGAACGTGGAGAGGTGTCGAGCCAGGCGTGACACTCCCCGCGACGACTCGAGCGTAGGAAAGCACTTCCTCCGTCGGGGAAAGATGCGGTCTTTTCTCTTCTGAAGCGTTGAGGATACCCATTCCGAAGGGGACCTTTTTGGCGCTAAAGGGGACAAAGGAAATATCGGCAGGGGAGACTTCTTCGATTTTGAGCGGCGGTTTCTCCACGGCACTCTCCTCTGGCACTCGCGCCGCAGGTTGAATTCCCCCCGAGGATAGAGTGATTCCCTCCATTTCGTCCCACACGCTCATGTAGGTGGCTGCGGAATCCTCCTGATCGGGATCGACCGAGGGGCGAATCGGACTCGCGTGCGCTTCTTGCCGGACAAGCTCTTTTTGCGCAACGTCGCCACGCCAGTAATCAAGCTCCATAAGCACATTCACGAAAAAAGGATGCTCTTTGTACGTTGGCGGCTTTTTCATGTATTGCAAAATTGGATTCAAATGCTGGGCGAAGCGCTCGTCAGAGGGACGAACTCCCGCATCGACAAGCTCCTCCACCGTGCGAATAATACGCCCCCAATCGTACGAACTCCCCTCTACCGAGTTGATCCTCGCGGCATGATATTGGATTCTCCCGAAGCCCTCGGAAAGGATTTTTTGTTTCTGCCCGAGTTTCTCAACTTCGTTTTTGAGACGATCGATATACTCGGGAATAACGTAAATACGATCGACGGGCGCGAGCGAGTCCTTCTTCATGTGGCGATTCACGTAAATACTGTACTTTTTCGTGAGAAGCGTGAGCCAACGATGGATGCGGATTTGATCCTGATCTTCTCGACCACTCACTTCGTACGTCACGCGACGCAGTGCGGATTGAGCCGTTGCCGTGATATAAAGCGCATCGCGAAGGATTCGATTCAGAACCTCCGACTGCGGCGATTTGTCCGTGAGATCAGAAAGGTACCGCAAGAAATGGACGCACTTTGCGGCTGAAGCGTAAGCGGTCGCGAGCATTTCATACGAATCTTTAGAGAGAGACGGTGCCGTGTCGGGATTATTCATCCACAAATAACAATTCGTAAGCTCTCGTGCCTGAGCCAGAAGTGCGTGGTCTCGTGGTTCGATCTCGGTTTGATAGTCGATGGAGGTTTTTTTGAGAAGCCGATCTCGTTCCATCGCCCAACGCGACGCTTCGATTTTCAGGAGGAGTCGTTTCTCGAGCTGCTCAACCTCCTCGGCTCTCAACATATTGTTCGAAGTCGAGCGCGCAGGCTCGCTCAACGCTTGGTTATCAGGATGTGCCGGGGAGAGAGTGGGGACCGAGACCGTTACGACTTCCTCCCTGATAACATTCTCAGAGGGATTGATCAAAATAGTGGGCTGCACGACGTCTCTATCTTCAGCACTTTCCGAGGCGGACGAAACTTGGGAGATGTACCTCTCGAGCCAGTTGTCGAGCAAGCGCATGAGTGCGCTCAAATCTGGATTTCTTGATTCCAAAAATTTTAGGCGCGAGACGATATTGTCGTAAAACGTGTCTTGATTTGAATTCGACTTTAACATTTTTTAACTCCAACTATAGTTTGTAGGAAAAGTTTTCGATTTTGAACGTGTTGTTTTGAAAACAAATTATACAACGCAGCGGGGGCGTTCTATTCCTCCGAGGCGTCCCCATCAAGCGTATCTTTTCTCCGCCACAAGCGAAGATAGCCTTTCATTCTTGCAAGTAAATTTCTCCCATACTCAGAGAACGGAAGATCACTTTCGTCCTCTGGAGAAAGTCCCCCACTGTCGCTGGCTTGAGCAGGAGGCTCAGAGATGGTATCATTCCACTTCGTCACGGAACGCCCTGGCAATGGTGGCGATGGGATATCCTGGGAATACGGCATCTTATAACCTGGCTGTTCCCCCTCTGTTTTCGTCCCTGTTTTCGTCTCAGCTTTCGTCTCTGTTTCGCTCCCAACTTTATTCGAGGTTTTGGAGGCGTTGCCCTGCGCCTTGTTTGGAAGCGCATGTTCCCCGTGCGGCGCATGAGATGGCACACGATGGAGGCGCGGGTGGGTTATAGGCTGCGCCGTCACGATCTCCTCGTCATCAAGCTCGTCGGGAAGATCGCTGTCCGAAAGAAAATCGTTCACTGTCAATTTTCGCGGTGCGCGTTTCTGATCTCCTTCATTAGGCTCGTCGTCAATATCAAACGCAGGACTCTCCCAAGCAGAGAACTCGGGAACAGCGTGTCTTAAGTCCTCTACTTTCTGCATGACAGGCGTCACGCTGTTTGCCCCGCCTTCAATACAAGGAGGAAGCGCAAACGATGGCACCTCTGTCTCGGTACGATAAACGCCCGCGCGGGAGGGATTGAAAGTCCAATTGCTCCAGATGGAGGGGAATGCCTGACGCTCTCGCTCGATCGGCTCAACCTCAACAGGCTCGCCAAAGGTTTCGTCTCGCACCATAATTGGCGTGGGGTCTCCATCGCTCCACGAGGAAAGCCGACGAATCACTTCTTCCGCCGAGGGGATGCGATCGTCTGGATTTTTCGCCATCATGTCGCCAATGACGTCGACAAAATCTCGCGATAGGAGAGGATTCAGCCGGCACGGATCCAACGGCTGGAGATTCTCGTCGATATGAGCGCGCACTTTTTCGGACGCCGTGCCGCCGGGATAAGGAACTTTTCCCGTGACAATATAATAGAGCGTGCAACCGAGCGAATAAATATCCCAAACGGGCTTCGGCTCGGCGGGAAAACGAACTTGGTCGGGCGATATATAGTCGGCGGTTCCAACGATTTTCGCCTTTTTGCTTGGGTTGGTGTTGATTGCAGAACTGGCGAGACCCATGTCGGAGAGCTTCGCGACTCCACGAAGGGTGGTGAGAATGTTTCCCGGTTTGACGTCTCGATGGACCAAACCCGCTTTGTGAGCGTGCAAAAGTCCGCGCGCAGCTTGGACGATGACGCAAGCCGCCGACTCCTCCGTGAGCGCTCCATATGTGCGCACCAACTTGCGCAAATCGGGACCCGCGACGTACTCCGTGACGAGATAATAAACGTTGCCATCCATTCCTGCATCGATCGCTTGGACGAGGTTTGGGTGGTTCAAACTTGCGAGGGATTGGATTTCGTTTTGGAAACTTTCGACAGCCTGGGGCGTAGATTTTTCGAGGGGGAGGACTTTGATTGCTGCAGTGGTGTCCATGACCTCGTGCTTCGCTTTGAAGACCTGCCCCATTCCACCGCGTCCGATGGAGTCAAAAATACGATAACTTCCTAAAACGAAGCGCGTTCTGCCCGCCAAAAGTTGTTGGGATTGCCAGCGATTGAGCGTTTTTTGTTCGATGAGTATTTCCGACAGACGACGCGGCACCTCTTCTGCCGGGACGGCGTTTTTTCCCAGTTTGCGCCACGCGGAAATCAACTCGCTCTCGGAGACTAGCCCGCTTAATAACGCACATTGTTCGAAAATGGATTCTAACATAAAATTTTACATAATAAAAAAGTCTTGGTATATATCGACGCACCCCCAAAAATACCTCGGCGTTGCTTTGTGTTTTTTCGCATGATACAAACCTTCATTATAATGATAGCGGAAAATCGACTTTTTGTCAAGAGAATGAGACTGAAGAAAGGGGGAATTTATTGGTTTTAGTTAAAATTTTTTGCGAAATATACTCGGTCTCCTTTAAATTCCCGTTTTATGCGACGCTTTGCGAGCCGTGGTGCGTAGCTCCAACGGCGGACGGCACCGGAAATTTCAACGAGAAGTATTATAAGTTTTATACTGGTTGCATCAAGACAAAAAAGGCGAATCGGAATTCTTCTCGTACGCGAAAATTTTCCGATTCGCTTGATCGATCGCCCCACCACAGGGAGGAAATTGCCAAAAAATAGAGGGAAAAAGTTGTTCCCGCGCCAAGGAGCTCCCCCAAGAACCAATCACTCTCCGTGCGCTTTCTCCGCCAAGAGAACTCCAGCGGTGTGGCACTTCGCGAGCGTCTCTTCGTCTGGGCGCCACTTGCAGCGGATCGGTTCTTGGACCGCGTCCCATTGCACTTTTTCGAACCACGACGTCATTTCTTCAACCGCGCCGCGTCCCCAACCATGAGAACCAAACGCCAACGTATATTTCACGGGCGGACGCAAGCCTTGGATATAATTCATCACGGCAGCCATCGTCGGCATCGGGAGTGTGTTGAGTGTCGCACTCCCCAACGCACAACATCGAGCGTCCATCACGGCGGTCGCAATCTGCGTGAGTGAACTTTTTCGCACATGGTGCAACTCGCACGAAACACCCGGGACGCTCAAAACGCCGTCGTAGATCGCATTCGCCATTATCTCGGTGCTCTCCCACATCGTGTCGTACAGAATCACGACCTTTTTCTCCGCTGTTCGCGCCGACCAGCGCTTGTAGGCGTCGATAATCGTCGGAATGTGCGTCCTCCAAATCACACCGTGGCTCGGCGCGATGATTTCGATTGGCAACCCCGCCGCCGCTTCCAAAACCTGCGCGACTTGGCGTCCGTAGGGATAAACGATGTTGGCGTAGTAGATTTTCGCCTCCTCCATGATCGTTTCGAGAGGAATTTCGTCGTCGAAGCGCTCGGAGGAAGAGAGGTGCTGCCCGAAGCCGTCCATCGAGAAGAGGAGTTTTTTCTCCGGGACGTACGTGAACATCGATTCCGGCCAGTGGACCATCGGCGTATTGATGAACGTGAGCGTATTTTGTCCGAGGGAGAGGGTGTCTCCGTTGTTCACGATGTGGAAATTCCACGCGGAAGTGTCGCAATAGCCGCTCAAAATCTCACGACACCGCGCGTTGCAAACGACCTTCGCGTTGGGAAACTGCGGGACAATAACGCTGAGCGCGCCCGCATGATCTTGCTCTGCGTGATTGCAAACGATATAGTCGACCTTCTCCAACTCGACCAGCTCGCGCACGTTCGCCAAGAGGTACGCCGCGAAAGGTTTTTTCACGGAGTCGATAAGCGCGATTTTCTCGTCGCGCACCAAATAGGCGTTGTACGTTGCGCCGCGCTCCGTCTTGTAGCTATGAAAATCGCGAATGTTCCAATCGACGTATCCAACCCAGTCGACTTGGGGACAAACAGAAGTGTGCATCTTTTCTCCTCTACTTTCATTGAAAAAATTATTACTATTTCATTGCCGTTTCACCCTCGCTAGAGGATGTATCGCGACAAATCCTCATCTTGCGCCACGTCGTCGAGTCTCTGTCGGACGTAGGCGGCATTGATCGGAACCCTCGCGCCCCTGATTCCGGGTGCCTCGAAACTCAACTCTTCGAGTAGACGTTCCATGATCGTATAGAGCCTTCTCGCGCCGATGTTTTGGGAGGTTTGATTGACCCTCCACGCGTAGGAGGCAAGCTCTTCGACCGCGTCGTCAAGGAATTCAACCTCCACACCCTCCGTCGCCATGAGCGCCTCGTACTGCTTGAGGAGAGAGTGCCGCGGCTCCTTGAGAATCCGAACAAAGTCGTCTTTCGTCAGGTCTTTCAACTCAACACGAATCGGAAACCTTCCCTGCAACTCGGGCATCAAATCGCTCGGCTTGTTCTTATGAAACGCGCCCGCCGCGATGAATAAGACGTGATCCGTTTTGACGTACCCGTATCGAGTTTGAATGGTCGTCCCCTCAACAATGGGGAGCAGGTCTCTCTGCACGCCCTGGCGCGAGACGTCCGCCCCTCGGGATTGTTCGGAGGCGACGATTTTGTCGATTTCGTCGAGAAAAATGATACCCGAGTTTTCGGCGAGGCGAATCGCGGCGGAATTCACTTTGTCCTCATTAATGAGCGCGTTGCACTCGCTTTCCAAGAGTTCTTTGCGCGCTTCCGCCACCGACATTTCGACCTGCTTTGTTTTTTGAGGCATAATGGAGTCGAACAAATTGGATATCTCGGTATCCATGGACTCGGAGCCGCTCAAGTTCATCATCACGGGCATTGCCGCCTTTCTTTTGATGGTGATTTTGATTTTCTGGTCGTCCAACGCCCCCGCGCGATACAATTGGCAGAGCTTTTCTCTCTGCTTCATGAGCCTCCGCCCCAAAGCATCCTTCTCACCTTTAGAATTCTCTCGCGCGTCGATTTTCTCGTTCCGATCGAAATTCCGCTGGCTTTCGTGTTCCCGCAGCTTCCCCATCACGCCGTCAAAGACGTCCTCAAAGGAGAGATTCCCCCCGTTTTGGGAGTCGGACGAGAGATTAGAATGAAAAAATCCCTCCGGGGATCCGAAATTTTCCGGTTTATTTTCTCCAACGTGCCTTGGAAAGTGCTTTTTCAAATGATCCATCGACGCCGTTTGGAAGGCGCTGCATTTTTCTTGAATATCCTGAACGGTGGCGTTTGGATCCTTCCCAACAGCCTCGAGTGCGAAGAAGGCGTCCTTCATATCCTGAGGCCATTGATCGACCCCGCCCTCAATATATGGGTGAAGCGTCTTGAACATTTGCGAGAACAATTCACGCTCCCCCTCTGGCTCTGGGGCGCACTCTTTCTCCCGCGCTGAATTCTCCGGTGTTGAATCCTCCAGCATTAAATCTGGAGTCTCCTCATCCTCAGGCGGCAATTCCTCCGAAAGAGACGCGAGGATGTCCAAAATGCGCGCTTCGACTTTTTTCTCCGCCTCCTGCAACACTTTCTCACGTTCCTGAGCGCGCACGAGTCCAATCGCGTTCTCGACCAGCTCGCGGACCATACTCTCGACGTCGCGTCCATAATAACCCACCTCGGTGTATTTGGTCGCTTCGACTTTCACGAAGGGTGCGTTTGTGAGTTTTGCCAGACGCCGCGCAATCTCCGTTTTTCCGACGCCAGTGGGGCCAATCAAAATGATATTTTTCGGCGAAATTTCATCGCGAATATCTTCCGGCAGCCGTTGCCGACGCCAACGATTTCGAACTGCCACGGCAACCGCGCGTTTCGCCTCGCCCTGACCCACAATGTACCGATCCAGCGCCTCAACAATCTCTCTGGGCGTCAATTGATGCATGGCAATTCCTCCACATGAATGTTCGAGTTGGTATAAATATCGATCTCCGACGCGATTTCGAGCGCCTTTCTAACGATCTCCATGGCGCTCAAATCCGTGTTTCGAATGAGCGCTCTTGCCGCCGCTACGGCAAAATTCCCTCCCGAGCCAATGCCAAGGACGTTGTCGGACGGCTGAATGACGTCGCCATTCCCCGTGACGAGGAGTGTGTGTCGTGCGTCCACGACCGTCATAAGCGCCTCGAGACGACGCATCGCCCTGTCCGTGCGCCACTCCTTCGCGAGTTCCGTTGCCGCCCGAGGTGTGTTCCCCGGGTAGTCCTTCAATTTGCTCTCAAAGCGTTCCAAAAGAGCGAATGCGTCCGCAGTCGAACCCGCGAAACCGCACACGACCTTGCCATCCGCGATTCGGCGAATCTTCTGGACGTCGTGCTTCATTATCGTGTCGCCCACAGTCGCCTGTCCGTCGCCGCCAATAGCCGCGATGCCGTTCCGACGCACGGTGAGTATAGTCGTTGAGTGTGATTTTATCTTCATCTTTTCACATTTTGTTTCGTTGTTTGATAACTACTACCAACTTCGTCACCACTATTGTACCATCTTTATCAAATTTGGCTACCCCCACCGGACAAAAAAATGATAATGGATTTCTTTTCTCTTTTGCTTGATAAAGCGTGCATTGTCGAGGGGAAAAGAGGGCGGCAATTGTGTGTAGAAATTTGCCCGAATGGTCGATAAGGATTCACTGGGGGAGAATAATTCGGAGCAAAATACGAGACAATAAGGAGACAATAAGGAGCGTTCCATGAGTTCGATCACGATACGACCCGTCGAAGTGCCGCTTTGCGCGGAGATTACGCCGCCCGGCTCGAAAAGTTTGACAAATCGCGTCCTTCCGATTGCGGCGTTGGCGCGCGGCGTCTCTCGTTTGTATGGCGTACTCGAGAGCGAAGATACCCAAATGATGATGAACGCCCTCAAGGAAATGGGGTGCCGACTCGATTACGACCCGACGCAAGCGACCGCCGTTGTGGAGTCCGACGGGGTGGGGTGGGGCGCTCCGTCGCCACTCACGCTCTTTTGCGCCAACAGCGGCACCACGCTTCGTTTTCTCGCCGGAATGTGTTGCGCCGGGCGCGGAGTCTTCACCCTCGACGGCGTCCCACGGATGCGCGAGCGCCCCCTCGGCGACCTGATCTCCGGCTTGCGCTCACTCGGTGCGCGACTTGAGTGCGACCTGAACGAGGGTTTTCCTCCCGTCACGATTTTTGCCGACGGCTTGCCGGGGGGCGTTGCGACGATTCCAGGGCAGGTTTCGAGCCAGTTTTTGAGCGCTCTTTTGATGGTTTCTCCTTTGGCGCAAAATCCCGTGGTGCTCAAAACGCGTGGTAAGCTCGTCTCGCGACCCTATGTGGATATGACGCTTGCCGTGATGCGGGCTTTTGGAGCGACCGTAGAGGAGAAGGAACCGAGCGAAGAGGGCATTTCCAGCGAGTTTCACATCCCGCCGAGGCAGACGTATCGCGCGGCAGATTATACGATTGAGCCGGACGCCTCCGCAGCAAGCTACTTTTTCGCCTCGGCAGCCGTCGCGAGTGGGAGTGTGCGCGTGCGCAACCTGACGCGAGATGCGCTCCAGGGAGACGTGCGTTTTTGCGATCGGCTCGAAGAAATGGGCTGTCGGGTGGAGTACGCGTCGGATTCGATTCTCGTGGCGCGGGATCCAAACACGCCGCTGCGTGGTATTGACACGGACATGCATTTTATCAGCGACACTGCCCAAACGCTCGCGGTGGTTGCGCTTTTTGCCGACTCGCCGACGACGATTCGGAACGTAGCGAACATGCGCGTGAAAGAGACCGACAGGATTCACGCCGTCGTGACGGAACTGCAAAAATTTGGCGCTCGAACAGAAGAGTGGGAGGATGGATTTCGAGTGTATCCGTTGGATTTTGACGCGCCGATTCCGTCGGAGATTCGGGTTGAGACGTGGAACGACCACCGCATGGCAATGAGTTTCGCGGTTGCGGGTCTTCGGATTCCTGGTGTCACGATTCTCAACCCCGGCTGCACGTCGAAAACGTACCCACGATTTTTTGAGGATTTGGAGCGCCTCGTCTCGCGCTAAAAGGAGGGAGACGAGCCGGAACATTTTCTCTATTCCGGAAATCTTTGACACTTTTTTTGTACAAAACCTGAAAAAAACTAAAAAAGTCTCCCTTTTTTCCTTGACAAACGAAGATTTGGGGGTAAAATGTGCACGTTGGGATTTTTCCGTGTGGGAGGCTTTTTTCACTTTTTTCGCTGCAAGGCGAAGGTAGAGGTTTTTTATGAAACGGCGTTTTTTTCTGCGATACGGATTTCTGTCCGTTTTGCTGACGTTTTCACTTTCAATCACGGTCTGGGGAGAGGTGGCTCCGCCTGCTCCCGATTCCTCTTGGCTGACTGCCATGAAGGTTCCCGATGTTCCCGACGGGATTGACGGAACGGGTGTCTCTGTAGCGATCGTTGACGATTCCATCTACATGGAGCATCCGTGGTACAAAAATAATCTGACTTCCGGGATTACCGTTTCAGGGGAGTTGACAGGAGACGGAACCACGGTGAAATACGACATTACAGTAACGCAAACCGATGGCTCCAACCCCACGGATTCGTCACAGGGGCATGGAACCAACACGACCGGGTGCGTCTATCAGGTGGCGACTGGCTCCAGCCTGATTGGTATCAAAAACACGGATCTCAGCATATTGACGGTTCCTTATGCCATCAACTATGCCGTCGACAACGGTGCGGCGATTATCTCCAATAGCTATGGAATGACCGTGGGCTACTCAGGCATGTATTCCGCAATCGGTTCCTATGAGGATAATATTCAGAGTATCTACGGTTTTTCCGAAACGGGAGCGACTGCGATCAACTTTTCCGCTGCGTTCAAACAGGCGAACGATGCGGGTGCCGTTATCCTCTTTTCGGCGGGAAACAACAGGATGTACAACGGTGTTACAAGCGGTAGTACAACGTACCTGAATAGCCAGGATGCCAACAAATTAGCGTATCAGGCATCGCCGCAGACGATTACCGTGGCGGCTATGGATACAGATTCCACGGCAAATGCCTCGTTTTCCTGCTATGGAGCCTCGATTTTTGTGGCGGCTCCAGGTCAGTGGATCACCACAAGTAATTATGATTACGATACCTCAGCCGAAGGGACCGCCACCGTCAATGGAACATCGTTCTCCTGTCCTTTCACGGCAGGGTGTCTTGCTCTGGCGACACAGGCTTCCGAACAGGCGGGTGCCGCGATGAGCAGCCGGCTGGCGAAACACCTCCTGGTGGAGACTTCCCAAAAGGTGGATACCACCAATAACACCGG
The DNA here is from genome assembly GCA_030527105.1 of Planctomycetia bacterium. Classification (GTDB taxonomy): domain Bacteria; phylum Planctomycetota; class Planctomycetia; order Pirellulales; family Thermoguttaceae; genus RGIG3701. The sequence continues at coordinate 17,890 of JAUNBK010000014.1, read as the reverse complement.
GTGGGATGGGATGGATGCCCGAAAAACGTGGGTGACGAACGGTGCCGGGAACATGTTCTCCCACACGTACGGTTTTGGCATGGTGGATGCCGAGGCGCTCGTCGAAATGGCGTCTGAGGGGTATGCCGTGACGGAACAGACGTACCTGAGCATCTATCACTACGCCGGGGAGACTACGACTGACTACTCCACGCAGGCGGAGGAGGTCTATTTTTCCGGTTTGACATTCTCTACCAATACCGATGGACTTGCCACGTTTTCAACGGAGGGGACGATCCAAGATGTTGCGTTGTCAACCATGGACGCGACAAGCCTCACGATCAACGACACCGCCTCCCTGCCGGGCGATTCGCGGTTGGTCGTCTCTGCGGCGGGGGATGCCAAGGTCGTGGTCGGTGATGCGGAAGTTTCGGCAGGAAGTGGTGCGTTGGTGCAGACCCTTTCTTTCACGATTGACGAAACATTCACGGAGGTCGATTTTCAGGCGCTGGAGGAAGTTGCCCTGACGTTGGCAATCTCGGGAACGCTCGGCGCCATGGAAGTTATCGTGACGCACACCGGGACTCAGGACGATGGCTCTGAATACAGCACGTCCAGTATTTTGGCGTTCGCTCAGGAAAATGACAGTCTGTTGAGCGATACGCAAGACGGAATCATCTGGACGTTCTCGTCCAACGCCTTCTGGGGCGAAGATGTTGCAGGGGATTGGACAATCGATATTTACGATATGTACGTCGCCGCTACCGACCTTTCCGACCTTGTTTACTACGGGTCTATCATGTCGTACTCCATGGGAGAAATGTACGCGATTCCAGCGGGAGCGGATGTGCCCGAACCCTCGACGTGGATATTGCTGGTCTGTTTCGGCGGCTGGTTCGTGGCGTATGTCGGCAGGAGAAAAATGTCGGCAGCCCGTGCCGGTTGATATTTGCGTATCCAAAGCCCCTTCGTTTTGGAGGGGCTTGGTTTTCTCCTATTTTTCCCGCGGAAAGAGTTTCTCGTGGAATTGCCGCACGACGCGCGCGAATGCGTCCCGGTCTTCCTGCGTGACGTCGCTCATAAGCTCCGCAATGTGGACTCTCATCCTCTGGCGGAGCGTGTCGAGAATCTTCTCCCCAAAATCGGACAGTTTAATGCAGACCGCGCGACGATCCGTCTGGCTCGCAATTCGCAGGAACATCTTGTTCTGAACCATACTTTCCACGAGGACGGAGGTTGCCGGCACCGTCATATTCAGGCGTTCTGCGAGTTTCTTGAGACTGATTCCCGAGGGAATGTGTTCGGTCAAAATCATCACCGAGACGAGCGCTTTTTGTTGACGATACGTGAGCGACTCAAGGAGAGCGATGTTTTTCTTATTCGTTGAGGTAATCAGCGCGTTTTGGTGCAGCTTATCCGTAACGGAAAATAAAAGGAAAAAAATGTCGTCGTCCGACAGATCGTTATGCATGGCGTCTGTTTCCTCCCAAGTTTACAACTCCCCACTCTCACATTTGCGTTTGGCGCAATGCGAGAGAAATAAAAATTACTGTTTCTTAACAATACCACATTTTTAAGGAAATGTCAAGCGGGACTCTGAAACTAAAGTCGAAAAAAGCGCAAATTTCGATGAAAAAATGCAGATTCCAGAATTTCCTCCTCACTCACAAGGGGGGAATTCGGAGGGCGGTCGTCCTCGGCCGCCTTAAAAAATTTCCTCCTCACTCACAAGGGGGGAATAGCGAAAGAAAACGAAACGAAGCCCCTCCAAACGGCAGGGGCTTCAAAAATCTTCGTCGAAAAAACTTACTTCAAACAAGCGAACCGCCGGCGACCAAACCACGCAAGCGATATGCCGCCGAGGATGAGGAGCGCCCAACTCGATGGTTCAGGAACCGCAGAGGTGGCGTCCGCCGAAATGCGAATAATTGATCCGTCGCCAACAAGCGAGGCGGCCCAGAGTCCCGCCCCGTCGAACGTGAACGCATCGGCATTGAATCCCAGAATTCCGTTCTCGGACAAATTGGATATCGCAATGTCGAAATAGTCATCCGAAGTGGGCGTATACGTGTCGTCAAACGTGATGTTGAACTGCGCGCCCGTCACGTCAAGGGTGTCTTCCGCGAGGATTTGGTCAAATCCAGTGAAAAAGTCGGTCGAGAAAATGTCGATATTAATGACGCCGTTGGTGAGCGCCGCCGAATTGGAGAAGGTGAGCATACCCGCCTCGGTATCGGAACCAATGTTGAATTTTGTGCCGTTCGAGGCAAAATCACCTCCAGTCAGAGTGAGGTTTCCTGTGAAGGCGTCCAGCGTCCACTGCGCATCCCGCGTCTGCGTGACGGAAAGCGTTTTCCCACTGGCAACTTGGATCGCCTTCATCGACACGCTGTTGAAACCGCTCGCGTCCAACGTCGTGTCGTCCGTCACATCCAGCGTCACGTTTGGTGCGGTGTACGCAATGTCAAAATACTCTCCAGTTCCGCCAAGATTCCACTTGTCGTTGAGATAAGCGTTGATTATCCGCGTCTCCTCATCCGTGAGCGACTCCGTGAAAATCAGAAGCTCAGAGGCGGATCCGTTCCAACTGCGATCTCCTATGGTCCGGTCGCGGGAAAACGTGTTTGCTCGGAGAGACTCCGTGGAATTCGCTTGCTGTTGGAACGAGATGAGCGACCATGCGTCGGCAGTCAAAGTTGTGTTCTCTGGAGCTACGGTGCTCCCGTTGACCAGCCATGTGCCCTGTCTTACGGATGACATTGCGTTTGAATTCAACATTTGACCAGCCGTCCCACTGTGGAAATGGTAGGTCTCAGCATCGCCAAGGAGGAATGTGTGACCTCGGTTGCTCTCTGCCGCACACTCCTTAAGCACCCAAAAAGCGGCTTTAATCCCCGTGATGCGATCGAAGCTGAAGCTGCTGTCTCCGCCAGTCGAGAAGACGAGAGCGGGATTGCCCGTGGTGGCGTCGGTTGCCGTGTAGGATATGGTTCCTGTTGCGGTGGCGTCTCTTCCCGATCCAGATGTGTCTTCCCACGTTGTGACGCTCCCGCCCTCCGCAACGCCGCTGATGCGGCTCGCGTCGAGACGCAAAGCGGCACCCTTGCTTGCAATGAGCGCCTCTCCCGGCTTCTCAAGCGCCACGGTTCCGCCACTCACCCGCGCGGTCACAGCGTCCGCAAGATTTGATCCTTGCACGGTCATCGTGTTTCCGGCACCAGAAACGAGCGTGTTGAGCGTGTTTACGGAGAATCCTCCCACCGCAATCGATCCATTCACGCCAACGTTGGCACCCGAGTTGACGTTGAGTCTCCCCGAGATTGTTGTCGTTGCGGAGTCAAGCGTGTTCGCACCGGTCGAGGCGAACGAGAGTGTCGTCCCTTCCGCCACAGAGACCTTGCGCGTTCCGATTTCGGCAGCCGAGGCGATTTCAAGAGTTCCACCGCCCGCCACGTTCAACGCGCCACTGCCACCAAGGTTTCCGTTGATGGTGATTTTCTGGGCGTTTGTGTTGAAAGTCGTTCCCGTGTCGCCTCCATTGAGCGTCAAAACGCCAGTCGACGACCAGTCCGCAAGCGCACCGACGGTTCCCGCACCCAAATTAACGTTTTTTCCGGCAGAGTTGTCGATCCCGCCGACACCAACGTTGATTGTGCCACCGGTCTCAAGATTGAAGGTACCCTTATTGCCAGTGCCCTTTGAGACATTCATATCGAGCCCCCGGACGTTCATCGTGCCGCCGTTTTTGACGTTAAGCGTCGATGTGCCGTCCCAGTTGATGACGACGTTCGCGTTGAGCGAGTTGATGACACCGCCGTCATTCACGTTCAGAGTGCTTGTGCCGTTGGACCAGTGCGCGAGCAAAAAGGAGGCATCGGTAGTGCTTGAGTTGTTGCTCCCCGTCACATTGAGCGTTCCGTCGACGTTGACCACCGAGACCGCAGTGTTTGAGTCGCTTGTTCGGAGCCTTTCCGCATTGACCGTCACGCCCGACTCAATGGTTAAAGTGGTTCCTCTCGTCGACAATTCCCCCACGGTGAAAGAGGCGGTACCCGAGGCACCCGGAATAAGTTTGCCGTGATGCGCATCCGGACCGTTTCCACCAAAGCAAAGCTCCCCCGCCCCGCCCGTGATTTTAGAGGCATCGACGGTGTACTCACCCTGCCAGCGGAAAATAGCAATGCCGCCAGTCAAGCTGAGCGTATTGCTGAACGCCCCGCCCGTTTTCGCCGTGCTAGCCAGACCGAAGTAAGCCGTGCCCGCCGTCACAGAAAATGCGCCGGAAAAGGTGTCGAAATTCGTAACTTGCAGTGTGCCTCTCTCGTTTTGCAAGGTCCCGGTGAACGAGTCGAAATTGTTGTTGAGGGTGAGCTGACCATCGTCGGTTTTGCGCAAAACACCCCCCCCCCGTTCCTGCGTCGGAAATCGAGGAGACAGTCGCAGTGCGATTATTACTGACGCGGATCAAACCACCTTTTTCTGTCACCTGAATGTCACGCGACAGTGTTGTGGTGGAGGTGAAACGCAAACCGCCACCGTCGAGGACGATTTTATTGTCTGCGGCACCAAGTGCAGCACTATTGGCTAGCAATAATCCCGCAGTGACGCGCACATTGCCGACAAAATCGTTGTTCGTGTTGGTGAACTCGAAGTGCCCCGCCACAGCACCTCCGCTAGAGGTGGTGTCTCCATGGGCGTTTATGACAAGATCGCTGCCGATCGTCCCCGTGATGAGGGCACCCACAGTGGTTATAACGTTATTGGCTACGGCGCTTGAGTCGATAGTCGCGGGAGAGTTTGTCGTGCCGAGGAAGCTCAGAGAGCCACCGTCCGTCGCAGCAATGGTGAGCTTAGGACCAGAAACGGTGATTTTGTTGGTGACAATCGCCTCGGTGGGCGTGAGCGTTGTGTCTGCCGTGAGCGTAATCGTCGCGGAATTGAGAGACTCTGCCGTGGCATTGCTCCACGCAGTCGCATCTCCGGTCCCGCCCGCCAGCCACGCGGCATCGGTCGTGTTCCAGTTGGTCGCAGTACCATCAAGCGTAATTGTATAGTTCGTCTGCCCCACGGCAACGACGCACCATAAAGCGACAACCAAAATCTGCAAAAGTAGTTTTGATCGTTTCATTGTTATCTTTCCTCAAAACGGGTTTCCATAAAAACTTTCCACCCCTTCATTTTACACGAGATATTTTTGATGTCAAGTAAAAAGGAGTAAAAAAAATGGGAAAAAGAGGCATTTTTCCCAAAAAAAGTCGGAAAGCGGCGCGCAACTTGCTTCTTTTTTCTTGTGTGACCTGTTTTTTCTTGTGCGACCTATTGACACTTTCCGCCAGCCGGATACAATAGTGGAGTAAAGATGTTGAAATTTCGAAATACGTGACTACAAAGGAGAATCCGCCAGGATGAATCCCATTTCGCTTAAGATTAAAGAAGATAACCTGCCCGACATTACGTGGAATTTGGTGCAATCGTGCAACGTGTTGGGAAATATCCAAAATTTGGGACACTGCTCCCTCCCAACGTATCGGATTGTCGTCGAGATTCTGGAGGAACTGTTCGAGGTGATTTATCCCGGTTTTGGTCAGAGGAAAAATCTGCACTTTGGCAATCTTCCCTACTTCATGGGCGAAATTCTCGACCGTGTTTATGACAAGCTTGCCTCGCAAATCACGCAGTCTTTTTGTCATTCGCACTCGGGCAAATGCCAGGAGTCGGAGTCCTCGTCGAAAAATGATTGCGACTCGAGCGTTCGTGCCGAGTTTGAGCGCTGCGCGCAGGAGAAAACGCTCGCTTTTTTGGCGCGTTTGCCTGAGTTGCGCAAATTATTGGAGACAGACGTTGTAGCGGCTTACGCTGGCGACCCAGCCTGCAAGTCCTACGCCGAGGCGATTTTTTGCTATCCGGGGCTTAAAGCGATCACGACTTATCGCATCGCGCACGAGCTTCATCTTCTCGAGGTACCGCTCATTCCACGAATGATGACGGAGTGGGCGCACAATTGCACGGGAATCGATATCCACCCCGGCGCGTCGATTGGACCCCATTTTTTCATCGACCACGGAACGGGAGTTGTTATTGGCGAAACGTGCGAAATCGGCGAATGGGTCAAACTCTATCAAGGTGTCACGCTTGGCGCGTTGAGCTTCCCTACGGACGAGCGGGGTGAGTTGGTTCGTGGGCAGAAGCGACACCCGACGATCAAGGACCACGTCGTGATCTACGCCAACGCTACGGTTCTTGGCGGCACGACAATCGTGGGCGAGCACGCTGTTGTCGGCGCGAGCACGTGGGTCGTTGAGTCCATCGCGCCGCATACGACCGTGCTTATCGAGAAACCAAAGCTCCGTATTCGTTAAAATTGGGGTGCATATGGACCAAAACGACCAATTCTTTTTGTTCGATACGAACGACAAGCCGAAGGAGCCGTGGGAGATCGATGCGGAGGGGGAAATTCCCGCCGCGCAGGTCGTTTTCCCCGAGGGAATCGTTCAGCCGTTGGATTATGCGATACCCGAGGAGTGGGTGGGGAAAATCCAGCCCGGGTCGCGTCTCCTCGTCCCTTTGGGAAAGAGCAATCGTCCGTGTGAAGTCTTTTGCGTTGCGGTTCATACCATCTCGGCGGCGCGAATGAAGCTCAAGTTCGTGTCGAAGATTCTCGACGAGCGCCCGTTGCTTTCCGGGCAGATGCTTCGTTTGACGCAATGGATTGGCGAGCATTGGCTTACGCCGTGGGGGCAGGTTTTGCAATGCGTCCTCCCGGCGGGCGTGCGAACTCTGGCCGGGACGAAGATGGTCGCGCTTCTGTCGCTCTCGCAAAAGGGAAAAGAGGCGCTTGCTCTCCGAAAAAAGGCGCAGGCGGCGGGACGCACGCCGGAGTCCTACGCAAATTTCGAGTCGAAGGAAAAGGTGCTCAAATCGAGCAAGGAGAAGGACATTAACGAGGGAATTCCCCCCGATTATCGACTCACGCCGACGCAAGCGACCATTTTGGAGACGCTCGAAAAACTCACAACGACCCTCGGCGTGGAGGAACTCGCGAGGAGGGCGAAAACCTCCTCCGCAACCGTGCGGCTTTTGAAAAATCGAGGCTTTTTGGACGCAAACCAAGAACGCGTGAGCACCGGCGCGGGGGATTATCTCTCGGGCGTCACGAAAACGGAGACCGATTTGGCGCTAAACACGGAGCAGCAAGCCGCTTTTGGTGAGATTCGGGCGCTTCTTGCGCAAAGGACGCCGCCGCCACCCGTGCTCCTGCATGGCGTCACGGGGAGCGGAAAGACGGAAATTTACATCCAGGCGATTCGAGAAGTCGTGCGCTCTGGAAGGCAAGCGATCGTTCTTGTCCCCGAAATCAGCCTGACGCCACAGACGGTGGAGCGTTTTCGTCGGCGATTTGAAAATATTGCCGTTCTCCATAGTCGTCTGACGGACGCGCAGCGCCACTCGGAGTGGACGCGCATCATGAGCGGGAGCGTTGAGGTCGTTATTGGCGCGAGAAGCGCGGTTTTTGCACCCACGCCCCGGCTCGGGCTGATCGTCATTGATGAGGAGCACGAGACGAGTTTCAAGCAGGAGACCGCGCCACGATACCACGCACGGGACGTTGCGATCGAGCGTGGCAAAATGGAGAACGCTCTTGTTCTTTTAGGCTCCGCGACGCCTTCTCTCGAGTCGTGGCACCACGCGCAGGGTGGAGAATATCGCCTGCTTCCGCTCATGCGACGTGTTGAGGAGCGCCCCATGCCGTCGGTTGAGCCGGTCGATTTGCGCATTCGGGACGACTCCGCCACGGGTGTGATTGGACGCAAACTCCATCTTGCCCTTCATGCGACGCTGTCGCGCGGACGACAAGCGATTTTGCTCCTCAATCGACGCGGATTTTCGACGCACATCCAATGCCCCTCCTGCGGCGTGACGCTCACGTGCCCCCATTGCGAGATTTCACTCACACATCATCAGGCGACTCAAGAGGTGATTTGCCACTATTGCGACTACCACGCCGAGATTCCGCGAGTGTGTCCAGAGTGCAAAAGCTCTTCGATTCGTTTTTCTGGTACGGGCACGCAGCGCCTCGAGATGGAGATTTCGCGTCGATTTCCCCAAGCGCGCGTCTTTCGGATGGACACGGACTCCATGCAGGCGCGTGGCTCGCACGAAAAGGTCTTCAAGGACTTTCGCGAGGGGAAAATCGATATCCTTCTCGGAACCCAAATGATTGCGAAGGGGTTGGATTTCCCCAACGTGACGCTCGTTGGCGTGATCAATGCCGACACGGCGCTTCATCTGCCAGATTTTCGCGCGGAGGAACGAACGTTTCAACTCATCACTCAAGTCGCTGGTCGCACAGGGCGTGGCGCGTTGGGCGGCTCGGTACTTGTTCAAACGTACCAACCCGAGAACGAAGCGATTGATTTTGCGTGCCGACACGATTATTCGGGTTTCGCGCGGTATGCCTTGCCGCTGCGCGAGAAATTGTTTTATCCGCCATTCGGATTTTTAGCGCGTGTCGTGATTCGTGGGACGAAAGAGGACGAAACACTCACGTGTGCGCAAGAGATTAAGCGAAAAATAAGCGCCGAAATTCAAACTCTCCGCAAGTCGCGCGGCACACTTGGGGCGGACTTGGCGTTTCGCGTCTTGGGACCCGCGCCGTGTCCCATCCCAAAATTGCGCGACTTTTATCGATTCCACATTCAGGCGCACGCTCCCGACCGCAGCATATTGCGCGACGCGCTCGCGAGGGTGCAAGCCGAGACGAAAACTCCTGAGGACGTCCAGTGGATTGTCGACTTGGACCCCTACGGAATGTTGTAATATTTTACTGATGACAATAATCAGCCCTGCCAACCAGCCCTTAATCAGAAGGAAAAACGAAATGAAACGAAGAACCCCACCATTATTTCGAGTTGAAGGTCGAAAACGAATCATCGTGTTGGCGCTTTTTTGCGCGTTTGCGTGTCGAGTTGGCGCGGCGGACGACGCGAAAGTTTGGATTCAAACGAACCAGGAAGATTCCACGGAGGCGCATCTTTTCACGTGGGATTTCGAGACGTCAGCCGAGACACCAGCCGACACGCAAGGTTGGTCGGCGCTGCACGATTGCACGCTCGAGGCACACGACGGCGCGCTCCTTGTGCGTTCGACGGGCGGCGACCCTTATTGCCACTGTCCCGTTCCGAATCTTGGCGACGTGGCTCTCTCGACGAGCAGAGTGATTGGCGAGGCGTTTGTCCTTAAAGTCTACTTTCGTAAGACGCCGTCGAGCGACAAAAGCATGGCGATTTATTGGACAAACGCGAAATATCCACATTATACGGAAGACGCGTCGGCGCGAGCGAGAAAAAAGTCGCTCACGAGCGTTCCAACGGGGGCGAGCGACACGCCGGAGTGGGCTGTGGCGGAGATTCCTTTTGAGTCCGACGCGACGCTTTCCCACATTCGTCTCGACCCCGCCAACGCGCCTGCCGAGATTCTTATCGACAAGATCGAATTGTACGCGCGCTCTTGTTCTCCGATCGAAATGGAGCTTCTCCCTCCAGAGGATTTTTCGCCTCAGGAGACGTTTCCTTCGACGCCGCAGGTCGTAAAAATGCGTCTCACGAATCGTCGAAAGGATGAGCCAGTGGAGGCGAAAATCAATGGGCAAAGCGTCGTTTTTCGGGAGGGTGAGGAAAAAATCCTGGAGTACACGTCGAATCCGGAGAAGCCGTTGGATTTGTGCGTTTGGAGGGTTGAGACGGATTTTGGAGCGGTTGAACGCCGAGTGCGAATCGTTCATGCGCCAAAAGCGCTCTCGGACGATCCTCGTTCAGAGTTGCCTCAGCGCCTTCGTTTGAAGGACGGAACGACGCCGCTGCCGCCGAGGGCTTGTGCCGGTGGGGAGGGTGGTTGCGCAAAAATCTATTTTTGCACGCTGGAAAACAAAGAGCAGGGTAGCGACGAGCAGATCCTTTGCGCCGTGACGCTCGACGAAAACGAGTATGCCGTCCATATTCCGGGCGTGTGTCGATGGGGCGTTTTGCCCGGTGTCGAGCTGCTCGAGGAGGGGGAGTGGAGTTCCTCGAAACTCGATAATCGCACGGAGGAACACAATCGATTTTGTCCGTCGCCCGACTTGCTCACGCAGCAATGGATGGGAGTCGTGACGCCTCGCGCACTTTTCGCGCTTCAGTGGGAGAATTCTGCGTCTCAGCCGACGTTTGCGATTCCGAATTTTGCCGACGGGACGCAGCACGCGCGTTTGGGTCTCACTCCTTGCGAGGGAGATACGCCGACGCTTTCGATTTTGCCCGCGTCGGGCGATTTGGCTCGCGATTCGGTCGAATTGGTGCGTCGCGCGTTCCTCGCACAACGAGCGCGATTTCATCGAAAGTCTCTTGCGACGCCCGAGGAATTGCCGCGCGAGGAGCTTTTCTCACTCTATCGATTTGCGCTTGAGTCGGGCGGTCTGCGTTCCTCCCAAGGTTGGGGGCATTGCATCGAGTCGCGTTGGGTACGCCAACCCTTCGTCGGGCACGCTTCGGCTCTCGATTTGTTGGGTGGCAAGGTTGAATTTGGCGCTCTGGTCGATGGCGGGACGCATATAGAGAATCCGCGTGCGTACTTTTTGCGCAACGAGGCGGAAGTTTTTGCTCAAAGGACGCTCGATCGTGCGCAGGGCGCGCAGCGGGCGCAGAGTTCTGACGGCACGTTCCTTTATCATGGCAAGTACGCGGAGGGGCATTTTGAGAACCACGCCTTGGGGACTTGCGCCTCCCACGCGCTCTCGATGCTGCGTGGCTATCTCGTCTCGGGCGACGTCTCGCTCCTTGCCTCTGCGCGAAAAACGCTTGAATATTCGCGTCGCTATCAAGTTGCTCGTGGTGCGCAATGTTGGGAGATGCCGCTCCACACGCCCGATTTGCTCGCGGTGGCGCACGCGATTCGCGCAAACGTCCTTGCGTTTCGAATCACGAAAGAATCTGCGTTTCTCGACGAGGCACGGCGCCGCGCGTGGGAGGGCGTCCCCTACATCTATTGGTGGGATGCGGAAGAGCGTCCCTTCCAATTCGGTGCCTCGATCGGCGTCCTTGGAGCGACGAATTGGAGGGCGCCCAACTGGATCGGGCGTCCGGTTCAATGGATCGGCACGGTCTACGCCTACGGGCTTCTTGATCTTGCCGAGGTTTTGGGGAAAAATGACTCGGAGCGCGCGATTTGGCGCGAAGTCGCGGAGGCAATCACCCACAGTGGCGAGCGACAAGTTTATAAAGAGGGAATTTCGGCGGGGTTGCTCCCGGATTCCGTCGATCCGACGAGTTTGGAACGATACATGTACGATATCAATCCGACAGCGCTTATCTTTTTGCGTTTGCGTTTGAGTGGCACGCAGGAGAATGTCGAGTGGATTTGGAACGAGAAATTCCGAATCGTGTCGCCAGTCGCCGTCGATTTTGTGGGGGAGAGCGAACTCAAAATCGATGCGCCGGCGGGGGTTGTTTTTCAAATCCTCGTGAACGGTCGCGCGAAAGTCGTCCAAAGAGGGACGATTTTTTTGGATGAATAAGGGAGCCGATTAAAAAAGTCGAGTCCTTTTTCGGAAAAAATTTCGAAATCCCCGCTCCCCCCGCATTGCATAAAAAAGCAAGAAAGGGTAAAATACGGAGTGGGGCGGATGGCACCCAAATATATGTTTTTTAACACACTTTGTACTGCATTGGAGTTTGTTTTATGAATTTTCTCATTGCAACGGCGCAGGCGAGCGGATTCGCTTTTGCCACGTGGGACGCTGCGGTCTTTGTCGCTTTCATTGTCGCCGTGATTTTGATCAGCACAATGAAAAGCCGATCGGCTGGCGATTCGAGTCAAGATTATTTTCTCGCAGGGCGTGGTTTGAGTTGGTGGCTCATCGGCTTTTCGCTCATCGCCGCGAATATTTCTGCCGAGCAATTCGTCGGCATGGCGGGCAATGCCGCACAATGTACCGGGCTGGCGATCGCGAGTTTCGAGTGGATTGCCGCGATTACGCTCGTGGGCGTCGCGTTCATCTTCCTCCCCATGTTCCTCCGGTGCGGGATTTATACCGTCCCCGAGTTTCTTGAATATCGCTACAATAAAACGGCGCGTTCGCTCATGTCGTTCCTCATGATGATTATTTTGGTGGGGGTTTCGATTGCTGCCGTCATTTATCTCGGAGCGCTCACGGTCGACACGCTCTTCCGCGGGACTTCCGTCCTTGGGATTCCGATTAATGTCGTCACGGCGAGTTGGTGTTTGGGCGCTCTCGCGACGCTCTACGTCTTCATCGGCGGCTTGAAAGCGTGCGCGTGGGCGGATCTGCTCCAAGGTTCCGCTCTTATTCTTGGTGGTTTCGTCGTGATGATCTTCGCGTTTGGGCAATTCGACAAAGTTCAACCTCAAGAGTGTGGCGTGACGCCGCAATATCTTCGTCCCGTTCAATATCAAAAGGACGCGGATAGTATCGACATGTTCTCGGACGTGAAGGAAGATTCGCACGTCGTCGAGAAGTTCATGATCGTGAATGCCGACAAGCTCCACATGCTTCGACCGCTGAACGACCCGAATATTGTGTGGACCACGCTCTTTTTTGGGATTTGGATTCCGAACTTTTATTACTGGGGGCTGAATCAGTATATCATGCAGCGCACGCTTGGTTCTCGATCTCTTGCCGAGGGGCAGAAGGGGATTGTTTTTGCTGCTGGCATGAAGTTGTTGATTCCTTTTATCGTTGTCGTCCCTGGCATTATTGCCTTCAATCTCTATCATGATCAGATGAAGAGCGAGGCGCAAAGCGACGAAATGGCGAATCGCCCCGTGAGTGCGCTTTTCGACCGCCTTGTCGCTGGAACGCCGCAGGAGGGGGACAAAACGAATTCTATTTTCCAATTCAATCAGGAGTATTCCGTTCTCTATCCCGAGAAGGCGAAGGAAATTTTTGATTATAATGTGAAAAAGACGAACGTTTCGAACCCGGAGGGATTGCTTGCCGAGAGTCGCAAGAAGATCGAAGAGGCAAACCAAAAGGCTGGCGTGACGATGGATGAGTCGCTCGTGAGCGCGCTGGCGCTTCAGGGTGCGAATAAGGCGCTCATTAAGGAAAAGAAGGGAGAAAAAGAGGGGGAGAAGGGCGCGTTGGACATCTTCGCGCCTGCCAAGTACTCCGTTGAGAAGGAGTTGGTCGGGTACAAATACGACGCGGCGTTCCCACTTCTGTTGCGCAATCTTCCGTTCCCGGTCGGCGTGAGTGGCTTCGTTCTTGCGGCGCTTTTCGGCGCGATTATGAGTTCCCTCGCTTCCATGCTCAATGCGGCTTCCACCATTTTCACGATGGATATCTACAACGAGTATATCAACAAAAACGCCTCCCAGAAGAAGCAAGTCTTCATCGGGCGCGTTTGTGTCGTGCTTTTCGCCATTATCGCGTGCCTCATTGTCCCATTTTTGGCGGATCCACGATTCGGCGGACTCTTCAAATACATCCAAGAGTTCCAAGGCTATCTCTCCCCGGGCGTTTTGGTCGTGTTCCTTTATGGACTCGTATCGAAGCGCGTGCCTGGCTTCGCGGGCGTCGTGGCGATCGTTCTGAGTCCCATCGTCTACGGTGCGACAAAATTCATCTCTTTCGGCGGCATCAACGAGATGAACTATCTCAACCAGATGGCTCTCACGTTTGGCGTTTTGTGGATTATCATGATGATTATCAATTTTGCGTGTCCGCTTGCGGAAGAGAAGCAGCTCCCGAAGGGTGGCGACATGGATATGACGCCCTCCAAAGGCGCTGCGATTTGCGGCATCTTTGTCGTGATTCTCACCTTGGTGTTGTACGCGTATTTTTGGTAGAAACTTTTGCTTGATCCGAGTCGCGCTCGGGCACAAGAGACGAATCGCAAGAGGCGAAAATGTCGTTTGACGAACTATCCTTTGAGGAATTAGGACGAGCGTTCGCGCGTGCCATGCATGGTGGGGGGGAGAACGAGAATTCGGCTTCCAACCCGATCATGGACGACGCGAACGATCTCTTGGGCGACGACTCGGAGGATTTCGGGCAGGATTCCCTGGACGACGCGGCGGCGGAAGACGAGGAGGACGAGAATTCGACCTCCTTGGAGCTTTTCGACGAGAATGCGCCGTCCGTTTTCGCTTTTGCGGAGGGTGAGTTTGTGTCGGAGATCGACGACGATCGGCGCGTCCCCGTCACGCCCGCCACCGTGTTGGAGGCGATGTTGTTCGTTGGGAATCCGCAGAATGAGCCTCTTTCTCCAGCAACAGCTTCGCGACTCATGCGTGGCGTGAGCGAGGAAGAAGCGATCCAACTTGCGAACGATTTGAACGCGCAGTACGATCGCACGCGCGTCCCGTGGCGTATTGTTTTTTCCGAGAAAGGTTTTCTCTTGCAGCTTCGTGAGGAATACGCGCCGCTGCGGGAGCTTTTCTATGGGAAAATTCGTCAGGCGAAACTTTCGCAGGTTGCTATCGACGTTCTTTCGATCGTCGCGTACGAGCAGCCGCTCACTCTCGAGGAGATCAACGAGCTGCGTGGCGCTTCGTGCGGAGCCGTCCTGTCGCAACTCGTCCGACGCGGACTTTTGAGGGTGCAAAAGGCGCGCAGGGGCGTCAAGTTTCTCTCCTTGTACTACACCACGGATCGTTTTCTCAAACTTTTCGAGCTGGAGTCTCTTGCCGACCTGCCCCAGAGCGAGGATTTATAATACTTTGTGTTGAAATTTTCGATTTTTGTCCGCCGTTGGAGCTTCCGCACCACGGCTCCCGAAACTTCGTGCAAAGTGTTGTTTTTGAGTACGCAGATTTATAATATTCCGCGTTGAAATTTCCGATTCCGCCCGCCGTTGGAGCTTCCGCACCACGTTTTCTCATTTTTTTATGAGAATTCCAATTCATTTGAGTGTCACTATAACGAGAAAGGATTCTTTTATGAACCACTCCCACCGATTTTTGAAATCAGTAATTTTATTTTTGTCGCTGTTTTCGTTTGTCGTATCATTTTCGTTTGTCTCGCTTCGTGCGGATCAGACGGATTCTGCGCCGACGCCCTCCCCCAACGCGCTTGGTTCGTGTTGGGAGCTTTTTAGTTCGGAGGAAATACGCACTTGGGAGCAGCTCGCGGCGTGCAAAAATGCGGATTGGGTGCCGATCGTGCTTCCGCAGGAGGCGCGGCTGCCGATTCGCAAAATCCATTGGTACCGCACGAAGTTTGAAGCGCCTAAACTCTCCGAGAATCAGCACGCGTTTCTTTGTTTCGACGGTGTGAAGTTTGACGCGCAGGTTTGGGTGGAGGGGCAGCACGTTGGCGGCTATCGAGGAGGTGCCGAGCCGTTCGAGGTGGAATTCACGCACGTCGCGAAGAACGGCGGCGCGTACGAGTTGATCGTTCGCGTCGAGGGCATCACGTCGCTCTTGAAGGAGCAGCCAGAATCCCTGGACGTGGGTCCCGGGCGCCGACTTGCGGACAATTTGTCCGAGACGGTTCTCTATCCGATCGGCTCGCAAGGCATTTATGGGTGCGGGATTTGGGAGCCGATTCGGCTTGAGATTCGCGACACGCTTCAAATAAACGACCTTTTTATTCAGACTTCTTGGCGGCAGAAAAAAATCACGGTCGATTTCGAGGTGCAAAATCTCACCACTTCGGACGTTTCTTTCCCCGTGTCGGCTGATGTGGAAGGGACGGACATAAAATTCGACACGCAGACCGTTGCGATTCCGGCGGGAGGCTGTGTTCGATTTCGGTTGGAGCGCCCGTGGCTTGCGCCGCGCGTCTGGTGCCCTCGCGATCCGTTTTTGTACTTTTTGAACGTCAAAATGGGCGACTTCGCGACTTGCCGGGAGCGGTTTGGATTTCGAGAAGTTTGGTGCGAGGGAGACACTTTCGTTTTGAATGGCGTCCCGTTTCACGCCTTGGCGACGGCGGCACACCCACGCAATTCGATTGTGGATGGGGATTCTTCGAATCCTGCACACCAATTCTTCACGACGCTCAGGCGAGCGAACATCAATTGCGTTCGACTCCACGCAAACTACTGGCCAAAAGGTTGGAGCGAAAAGGCGGACGAGCTTGGGATGCCGATCATCCTCGAGACGGGTTTCTTCTGCTGGGTCCGCGCCTACGCGCTCAACGATGCGGAATTTTGGACCAATTACGACATCCACGTTCGGGCACTTCAAAAGAAATTGCGAAACTCCCCCTCATTCTGCTTTTTCTCCCTCTGCAACGAAATTCTGCATTGCGGTGGAACGTACGTTTGCCCCGATGTGGAGCATCTTTTGGCGGAGGCGGGGCGAAGAGCGAAAACGTTCGACGCGACGCGCCCGATCTCTTATGATGGCGATCTCGACCCGGAAGGGACTGCCGACGTGGTGAATTTGCACTACCCGATGGATTATGCGGGCGTTCGAAAAGGGAACGAGGACTTAGATTGGCCGCAAGATTGCTGGTGGATGGAGAAGGGGAAAGTCGTTTCCACCTACCCCAGCGCGTTTTGGAAGTGGAACCGCCAGAAGCCGTTTTATTTGGGCGAGCTGCTTCATATTCAGCACTTCCGCTGCGTCGATGCGTACTCTCTCGTGTTGGGGGATGAGGCTTATAAAGACGGCTTCGGGAGCGTGATGGCGCGCGCAAAAGGGAAGGCGTGGCGGATGCAGGTTCCTGCCTATCGAGCGGCGGGCGTCTCGGGGTTCTGCCCCTGGACTCTCACGGAGTTTGCTCCCGCGCCGACGATGGATAGCGACCTGAACCCTCGTTGGGGAGCGATTCAGGACAGCTACGAGCCAGTGTTTTTCGCGTTGGAACCAATTCCCGCGCGGGTGGTTGAGGGAAGTACGATTCCTGCGCGATTCTGGCTCCTGAACGACACGGACTGCGTGCGCGATCTCACGCTGAGCGTGCGCGTGGGCGATCTTTCCCAATCCATCTCGCGCCGATTGAACCCTGCCGGGCGTGAATTGGTTTCGCTCAATCTCACGATTCCGAAGCGTCAAACGCAATTCGAGTCGTCCGAAAATCATACCGTCTGCGTGGAGCTTGCGCATCGCGCGGTCGTGAGTGAGGAAAAACCCGAGTGGAATCCCAATTGGGAACTTGCCGGGAAGATGCTTCCGAAGGGGGAAGATCGATTTTTCGTGCGCGAGGGGCGCGTCCAGAGGGAGTTTGGACTTTGGGTTGAGAAAAAACCAGCGCACGATTTTCTGGCGGAGTGGAGCGATTGGTCGACGGGGTTGGCGACCGCGCCCAGGGTAGGGTACATTGGTGCCGAAGATGTTGCACGTCGGTTTCGCGCCGAGTGGTTGAAGGATATGAGCGATGCGAAGCTGGATGAGGTGGACGTTTTAATCGTTGGGCCGAACGAACTCAAGCGCCTTTTTGAGGGTGCTGAGGGGAAAACTCTCGCGTCGGTGGGGGGAAACGGTACGGCTCAGGCACGACTTGAGACGTTTTTGAAGAATCCGGCACATTCTGTTTTGATTCTCGCGCAGGATGAGTATCCAACGAATATTTTTCCGATTCAGCTTGCCGACACGACGCACTCGGATCCGCGAAATAGCGAGTGGGTTCAATTCCCCTCCGTAGAGCGCCCCTTCCTTTTCCCTTCGGGGAGCGCGTTCGAACCCATGGTGGTCGCTGGTCTCCCGGCGCGCTTTGGTGGTCCAGCGGGTTTTGAATATTGCCCCATTTTGCGCTGCGGTCGTTTGGTTCTGAGCCAGTACCCATTCGAGCCGGAATCGGCAGTGGACGCGTGGTCGCTTCGGCTGCCAGAACATCTTTTGCGCGCGATTTCTCGAGGTCGCGACGTGCCGCAGGTCTGCGTTTATGACGAGTCGGGCACGATTCAACGGATTTTTGATAATCTTTCCGTCCCCTACAAAACGATGGGAGCGCGTGAGGCGAATGGGG
>JAUNBK010000104.1 GCA_030527105.1 Planctomycetia bacterium | reverse complement strand
GCTTTGCAAAATATGCGGAGGAAGAGCCGCGTATCGGCAGAATCCAGCTTATCCGCCAGGGGAAGGATACCGCCGGGAATAAGAGATTCAAGCGCCTCGATTTGGCAAAGGGCGCAATTCGCGAGAAGGTATTGAAGGCGCAGAACACTGATGAGCTTGACCATATCTTTGACACGGATGGGGAGTTTGTACGTTGGGGCGTGGCGGAAAGTGGTCAGAGGAAAAATGGGAGGATAAGCCATGAATGATAAATTATACTCAATCGCATTTAAAATTCCGTTTTTGCGACGAGAATTTGGAAATTTTCGGTGATTCGCGTACACAGACCGGACAAATACCGTCTGAGGCGTCGAAAAAATCAGAAAAACATCAATTGTATAGGTTCTTTCATAAAAATCGCCATAGTCACTCGATCGGATTGAGACTAGGAGAATAGGCATACCAAAAATGAAGACAAACGTTGGTCTTGATTAAAAATTTGCACAAAAGTTTGGAATGATAACATTTCGCGTTGGATTGCTTCGGGAAAAACGACGCAATTCGTTTAGAATTTTTCGACAAGGAAAAACAATGAATAAAAAAGATTATATCATTCGTTTAGAAAGACAAGACGAACATAGGGAAGTTGAAAACCTTGTAAGAGAATCGTTTTGGAACGTATATCGCCCCGGCTGTTTAGAGCATTATGTGCTCCATCAACTCAGAAACGATAAAGCCTTTGTCCCGGAGCTTGACTTCGTTATGGAAAAAAATGGGCATTTAATCGGGCAAAATATGTTTATGCGAGCGGTTATCAAAGCCGATGACGGTCGGGATATTCCCATTATGGCGATGGGACCTATCTGCATTGCGCCTGAATGGAAACGGCAAGGGTACGGCAAAATTCTGCTGGATTACTCCTTGGAAAAGGCAACGGAACTCGGCTGTGGGGCACTGTGTTTCGAGGGCGATATTAACTTCTATGGGAAAAGTGGTTTCACTTTTGCCGGGAATTTCGGCATTCGATATCACGACTTGCCCGACGGCGCGGAGGCATCGTTCTTTCTTTGCAAAGAATTAATCCCCGGATATCTCAGAGGCATTACTGGAGAGTATACACCGCCGCAAGGCTACTTTGTAAATGAAGAAGAAGCCGAAGAATTCGATAAGGATTTTCCGTACAAAGAGAAAATGAAACTTCCAGGACAAATTTTCTAAATGAACGAGTGAACTGAGCGGCAAATTTTGTGCGTGTACGATTTTGGTTTGCAAATTTTAGTTTTATGAGCGAATTGGCGGTGTGGGCGAGCGGCAGCTAACGTTGTGTCAAAAAAGAAACAGCATTAGCGGACGGTTGAGGGTGTCGCTTGGCGCTTTATCTGGAACTACACTTCGCTCCGTTCTCGGCTGGGGAGCAAGAAACGCCAACTAGGGGACGAAGAGAAGGCGGAAGCCAACGCGGTTGCCCAAGCTCGTCGGGTCGTAGCTGTACCGGTACGCGGACCGACAGGACTCGGCGTAATAGTCGGATCCATACCAATCCGAACACCGCTCCCACACGTTGCCGTGCACGTCGTACAAGCCCCATGATTTGGTTGCTTTGTCTTCACTTCGTGCGTCTGACATCTACTATTGCCATCATACCACGCCATCGAATTCAAGCTACCAGCATACTTCCCGGTCGTGCCAGCCCGACACGCATATTCCCAACGCGCCTCTGTAGGAAGCTCTATCTTTAAGCCCGATTGTTGCGGGTTCTCATCGTCATCTCCTTCTCCAGACGGATCCCCATCATAAAACTCCCCGCTGGGCACCAACGAAATGCGTACTCCACGCCGTTGATCGTCTTCACCAAACGGTCGCCAGCTGCACGACCTTCCGAAGAAACTTCCTCCGCAAAGAGCAAACAGGGAACCATCAGCAAAACCAACAAAATCAGCGTCTTTTTCATGCTTATACTCGTTCTCCTTTAAAATTCCCGTTTTATGTGACGCTTTGCGAGCCGTGGTGCGTAGCTCCAACGGCGGACGGCACCGGAAATTTCAACGGGAAGTATTATAAATCCTTGTGTTAAATATTATTTTTTGACCGGGACAGTCCACCAACAGAATAATTATGCCAAAATCTCGCGTGAAAGAGAAGTGGGAATTCGCAAAAATGCGGGTGCTTAAAAGTTTGCGTTCGAGATTCTCCAGATGAATCGCAACATCCCTCGGCGCTTCCTCCAGAGCTACGGGTTGCGTTTGGCTTGTGGTGGGATCGTTGTGATGGCAAGGGAGACCAGAAGTGTTAGCGACTGCCTCCCGGCGATGTTGCAACCGGCGGTAGCCGTTGTCGCTCCCGGTCGTACGGGGTTTCAAAGATGTTTCCTCTCAAGAAGTATGGAAGATTGGTAGCCAAAACAATTGTGTTTATAAAAATTGACACAACGCCAGTGTTTCGCTCGATGTGGTGTTGTGATGCTTCACGCACCTGAGAATAAAGCAGGACACGCCGGGGGCAGTTCCAGCGTGTCCTGAGTTTTATAATACTTCGCGTTTGAATTTTCGGTTTTGTCCGCAGTCTGATCTACGCACCACGGCTCGTAAAACGTCGCGAAAAACGGTACAAAAGGCGATGGGTATCACCACGGGGTATCATCACCACCTCGAATTCGCACCATTTGAACCGAGACTGCTGTTGCCAAAGTAGTCGCCACTCATGAGATCGTCCGCTTTGAGGGAATAATTGAAGTCCGGCGCAACGACGACGCGACCCAAAATCATTTCCTCCGTGATGGAAGGATCGTCGGCATACAACTTTTGCAGCCATGCGACAACGTTCGCACGACGCGTTTCCTCAATGGCGGCTAAACGTCGGTTCTCTTCCACCTCGTTCGTGCGTTCCGACTGCTCCACAACCACCGGGAACGGAACGTACGGCAGGCGAATCGCGATTTGCATCATGTGCTCACGCCCTTTTGGAGTAAGCGTCGCGGTGTCTCCGACAAACTCGTAATCGTACAAAATGAAGTCGGCAGCTTCTGCGTTCGTCTGCTGGGTGTCCATGTGGGCGTCCGCGACTTGTCCCAATGGGAACGGACGATCGTACTTCGGCATACTCGGTCGAGCGCGCTTGTTCCAACCCGAGGAGGCAAACCCGGCGCGATTTGCGCCCGAGGAGAAACCTCTGTCGGCGGCGTAAATGTTGCCGTTTTCGTCTTCGTAATAAACCGTCTCTGTCTGCGTGGCACCACTCGAGGTGGACGCACTTCTCCTGAAGCAAGGCGGCGCGGCAAGGGCGACACCTGCAATCATCGCGGCAAAAACCCCAAGGAGCAAACGATTCGTAAATATCTTCAACATGATTGAATCCTTTCTTCAAGTTTAGTGTCCATAGGGTCCACTGATGATAGCTGATCCGCCGGAGAGGTAACGATTACGCAAGCTCGGCCAAACGGTACTGCGGTTTTCGAGTGTGGGATTCCCCTCCAAACGTCCCAAAAAGTGGAACTGCGCGTTGGTCGGCTCCGTCACGTCGAAACCCGGGAGCGGCGGAACTTCTTCTGGCTCCATCGGCGCGACCAGCTCGGGAGAGACAAGGACGACCATCTCGCGCTCGCCGCGGGTCTTCTGCTTGTGCCCCAAAAGTCCCGAGAAGATAGGAACATTGCTCGACTTCGTGGCACTATAGTTGTCTTCGAGGACTGTCGCAATTGCAAACGTCTGCCCTTCGCGAAGCTGGACTTGGTTCTCAACTGTGCGCGTGGTGAGGTTTGGTACACCCGTCACGGTGTTGCCTTCTTCGTCCAAGGAGCTGAACTCGGTGGAGATTTGAAGGTGGATAAGGTCTTTGTCCAACACGCGCGGGACGAACGTAATCACGGTACCATAGGGGCGAAAATCGGTCTGAACGCCACTTGCACCTTGAATGCCCATCGTACGCGAGATGGGGATTTCTCCACCCGCAACCATGGTGGCAGAGGTGCCGCTCATCGTCAAAAGGTTCGCTTCGCTCATCTGTCGAATGACCCCCTGAGTCGTGAGGTGCTCGATACCAATTTTCACGTCGGCACTGTTGTAGGAAATCAAACCGCCGCCGCCCGTGAGCGCGCCCATCAAGCTGTTGATGAGGAGTTTGTCGCCATCGAAACTCAGCGAGAAATCGACGCCGCTCGAATCCGAGTGCGAACGCTCCAAGTCCGCCAGTTTGACCTTGAGGGACACTTGCTGGATGCCAGGAATCCGAAGTTGGTTGACCAAAATCAACTCACCCTGCATCTTCATTCCGGTCTCAGCGTCCAGAGTGACCGCAGCATTATAGGAACCATTACGCGAGGAGGAACCCCATTGTTCGGTGTCTTCTCGCAAGATTCGCATAATCTCCGCCGCCTCGTCGACGCTGCGCGCCTGACCTCGAACGATCAGCTTGTTCGCCAAAAGCAGGAGCGAAACCTTGCTGTTCGGGAACATTCGCGCGATCTGATTCTCGAGGAGTTTGAATTGTTCCTCGCGCATGTCACGCAGTGCGGGATCCGGCTTGGTGCGCACCAAAAACGTGACGGGCTGGAACGATCCGTCCTCGAACCAGAACGTAACGTGCGTCGCGCCGACCGTTCGACCGATGATCGAAATTTCACGAGGCGTGAATTGCACAATGTCGCACACCTCCGGATCGACGATTGCCGTGCGGATAAGGTTGTGCTTCGTTCGGAGAAGAACGCTGTGTTTCGAGATGACGTTGATTTCTTCCGTTTCGCGATACACCTGGAACGGACCAATCGTCTCTCTTTCCTCTGCCCCGAGTGCCTCAAGACTCTGGTCGTCTGAAGCCAGGTCACTTGCGCCAAGCTCCACATCCTGCGCGACGCGCGAGTTTGTTTTTTCGACCTGCATAGGCTCTGCCGTTGTCGACGGGTCTACCAAAATAGACGGCGCGCTCAAGGGTAATTGAGCCTGCACCTGCTGAATGGGAGCAGGAGCCGAAACCTGACGGAGTGCCGTTTGTGAGGTTTGCGGCGTTGCCACTCTCTCGGCTTCGCTAGCAGAGACTTTCATTTGCACCGAATTTTGAGGTGCGGAACCTTCTGATGCGCCATTTCCGTAGGTCATTTGGACGCACTCGAAAAGGATATCCGTTTCGTCGACCTCCTGCCACGCTCCTGCCTCAGCCGCCCCGACCATTGGTACAAGACCTCCGATCAAGAGCACAGCAAGCCAAAGCCTCACTTGGCGCAAACGTCGAAATGGAGTTAAGTTGATAGTATTCATGGAACTGCCCTGTCCGACTGATAAACCTGAACCGTTTGTTGCCCAACTTCCTTGCGCCCCAAACGTATTTTTAAAAATCTTTGATGGAGGAATAGAAATCATACTCTATTCCATCGTTTACTACTACTCGATTCCACCGTCAAACACCTCACCAGGCGAGCGAAGTTTCACACCTTGGAAGGGGGAAACGTACTCCGTCATAGTTTTCTGGCTGTAGATTCCCGGCCAGAAATAGGTGTACTGCTTGGGGACTGGATACTTATAACTACCGTTGACCCGGCAATTAAAATTCGCGGTATTTGCTCGATTTTGTCGAAGCGTCAAGCGTCGAGTGCCCGACCGCCAACCGCTTGTACCTTCGCAACAGTCGCACTCCGAGGAACTCGCGTCTTCGAAATAGACACCCTCAGGCGCTTTTGGAAACACGCTCGGAGCCGCCGCAGGTTGGTCTTTTGTCTGTGCAGAAGGATCGACGACGGAGCGCGCATCCTGCGCCGCCGCTGTTCCAACGACGAACAGACACACAATTGTTGCGAGTATGCTAACGTGCTGTTTCTTTGTCTTTGACATATATATACTCACGTACTCTAAAACTCGTTTTCCGCGATGATTCGCAAGTCGAAGCGCGTCGCACGGACGCCAAACGGTCGCTGAAATCCCTCGCAAAATGATGATAATAAACATCCAAAACACGATGGTTTCTTCGTTTCCTGCCCATACTATCGGCACAACCCTTAAAAAAGCTTGAACTAATTCCACTGTTTTTATGGATTTATCCAGTTATTTTTTGTCTCGCGAAATGAGGAGGCTTCTCCACTCTACACAATTTGAGAAAGATAGTGGAAACATTCATTCCGCCTGTTGCAAATTCCTGAACAATCCCCTTCGATATAGGCGATACATCAGGAGAAATCGATACAGTCCGCACCGCCCGTTTGTTCGGTATTCCTATTTGAAAGGAGATTTGATGTTTTGTCAAAAGAGTTTGCTCAGGAGTCCCTTGTGGAAATGTGCTGTGGGAGGAGTCATTCTTTCCACACTCTTTCTTGCAGAGTTTTTGGTGGGTGTTCCGTTCGTCTCTTCCACGGTTTATGCCCAAGAGGCGGAGCCTCCTGTACAGCAGGCAAGTTTTCAACGGCGTACCTATGCGGTCAGGGACGGCGGCGTGTATGTAGACGGCGGCGTGTATGTAACTGTCACTACCTGTTTGTTTTACGATGATGGCAGCCGGTCGGAATCGTCGGAGGAGATATACTCATCGTGTTTTAAAATTCCCGTTTTCGCGACGCTTTGCGAGCCGTGGTGCGCAGCTCCGACGGCGGACGACTCCAGAATTTTCAACGCGAAGTATTATATACTCATCGTGCTTTAAAATTCCCGTTTTCGCGACGCTTTGCGAGCCGTGGTGCGTAGCTCCGACGGCGGACGACTCCAGAATTTTCAACGCGAAGTATTATAAAATTTGGGATTGTACGCGCTCTACAGGAACTGCTGGGGATATCTCACGGCAAGCGGCAATTTCGGATACAGCAATTACGACACGACTCGACGAATCGCTTTTGGTGGTCCGAACTACTTGGTCGACCGCTCGCACTACGGAAGAACGTATAGTACACCGCAATCCCTGCAAGTCGAAACGGCTGGCGAGATTTCGTTCTACGGCAGCCAATTCCCTTTGCGCCCGTTTGCGGGTCTGACGTACGACCGAATGGAGATCGACGACATGACGGAGTTTATAATACTTCGCGTCAAGATTCCCGGTACCGTCCGCCGTTGGAGCTTGCGCACCACGGCTCGTAAAGCGTCACGCAAGACGGGAATTTTAAAGGAGAACGAGTATAGCCGGGATGGTGGCGATTACGTGACGGAACTGGAGAGCAGCTTCGACGACTTGAACTCACTGCGGTCGGAACTCGGCGCACGTCTGAGCTTCTGCATGTACAGCGACCGCGCCAGCCTCGGAATCAATGTTCGCGCCTCTTGGGTGCATGAATTCTGCGACACGCAAGCGATTGTCGAAAACAATTTCACGAATCCGGCGCAAGACCCACCAGGGTATACGTTCAGCGACACGGTCTCGTCCTTTTTCGTGACGGGAACGGACTTGGGTGAGGACTATGCATGGGTTGGTTTCGGCATGACGCTGGACAGCGGCAAGGCGTGGACATTTTTCGGAGGATACGATGGTTTCCTGAACGGGTCCACAACGCTCCACACCGGCAACCTACGATGGGAGTAATCTTTTCTACAAAAAAATCCAAAAATTTCTCAAAAAGAGTTCACTTCACATTCTGCGGAACGTTAGTACTGTAAACAAAGACGTTACTTGCCAAGAGAGCGGCAGAAAGGTGATAGTTTTTGTTAATACTAAAGAAAGGATAATAACAATGAATTCTGATGTAAAAACCATTATCAAGGTGGGAATGGGAGCTACTGCCGCCGCAGGCGGACTTCTAGGAATTACCGGCGGCGACACTGTAGTCTTGGCTGGTGCTTGGGGGAGCATGATGCTTGGAATAGCAGGTGCTCACAATGTTTCATTGGACAAGTCAACGTGCGTTAAAACTTGTGCTGGGGTAATTGCATCTCTTGCGGGATACAAACTGGGCTGCACCCTTTTAACCCATGGTGTTGGGGCACTGTTGGCTGTTTTTACGCTCGGAACCTCTTTGGTTATTGCTGGTGGTGTTAATGCGGTTATCAATGCGTTGATAACGTATCGTCTTGGATGTCTGTTTGATAAGATGTATGGCGAACAAGGGATTCAAACAGCTGCTCTTACACTGGGGGCTGAAGCGTTAAAAGCACTACTTCAAGTACCAAGCCGGAGAGAGTTTTCGGAATTTTGGAAGCTGTACAAATAAACACCCTCATTTTGAAGGAGCAGATCAAATGGAGATTGTATTGGATGTCATAATTTTGTTTGCTGATAAAGTCGTCTACTTTTTTAATTCATTCAGAAATTTCTCCCGACAACTTAATCAAGCGGATCAACTACCAGAAGCTGCGAAGATATGGTTGTACGCAAAATGGGGAAAACAATTGAAAACAACGAACGGTTCGTCTAAGAATCGAATCAGCAAACTGCTCGTTTCCGTATTAACCACTAAAAGAAATAAAAGCAAAATATTGATTCGAGGGCTAAAGGATAACAGGAAAATGGCTTTTGAAATATCAGAAACGTGTGAAACAAACGATATTCCTGACGAGTTCAAGGAAATACAAGCTAACACAACTCATCATTTTTATGTCAACTGCAATGAACAACACGTGCTGGAACAATAAAGATTAATAGACACATTTAGTGTTATATTTATCGGCGACTGCCAGAAGGTTCAAATTCGAATCAGAACTTTCTAATCAGTTTTGTCAGTGGATTAAGAACCAAGATGAAACTATAAAAAGCAAGACGTTACATTCACAACCCTATTACCGAAAGGAGAAACACGATGATACCGGTTTTTGATATTCTTGAGATCTGCGCAAAAACTGTCGGAAAACGAGCAGTGCAGAGTGGTGAGATTCCAGCTACCCCTAAAACCATTGACCTTTTGTACGGCGATGGAGACGGAGACATTGATTTCGATGATGTTACAACCTATGTTGAGAATAGTGTTGATGCAGTGACGACCGCAGCGTCCTGGTTGTGGGACATTCTCACTTAGCTTGTGTCATAAAGACACGACGTCTCTTCGGCTGATGAACGAAACTCTCAAGGGCGGGGAATGAGGGACTGCCCTTGAGAGAAATGCCCGTCTCACGTATTTAGGCTGGCAATGAAAGCGAGACTGAATACCGTTGCGACGCTGGAACGAGTGTGGGGGCTGTTGGTTTTGGTGTCGGCGTTGGTGCTCCTGTCGGCAATGCAGTTTACAATGTGATGGAAGATTCATTTGATACTCTTCCTCCTTAAAATTAAGAACACATATTCAGGAATTATTTATAATACTTCTCGTTGAAATTTCCGGTGCCGTCCGCCGTTGGAGCTACGCACCACGGCTCCAAAAGCGTCGCGTAAAACGGGAATTTTAAAGGAGAACGAGTATAAAAAGCCGAAGTATACACAAGGAAGACATAAAGTCGGGAAAATAGGAGCAGGCGATGGCGTTGCTGGGCGAAATCCCACGCCAACCTACGGGATTATCGACTCGCAAAGTACAAAAACCACCTCGGCTTCCGAGAATCGGGGGTACGATGGCGGGGAAAAAATCAAGGGCAGGAAACGGCATTATGGTGGATACCCTCGGTTGTTTGCTTGCAATAACGATTCATGCCGCGAATATTCACGACACAAAATCAGGAATTTTGCCCGCGAAAAAGCGTGCGGGAAGTATCCTTCCATTCAACGTTTTTGTGGCGACGCTGGGTATTGCACGTCGCTTGTCCAAAGATTACGAAATCAAAACATTTCATGCGGAAAACATGTTTGTGATCTCGTATTTTCACTCGTTGCTGCGACGTTTTTGATTCGGGTTCCCAGCAATTTCTGCTCAAAATCGTTGAAGTTCTCCAAAAAAATTGAGAAAAATCCTTTGAAATCCCCCTATTTCCCCTTGACAACCCTTTTTGTCGCTGTATAATGAAAACTGCAAGTTGGAATTTCAACTACTTAATAAATTTTCAGAGAACGTTTCTGCTATTTGTTGGTCGAATCTGTATTCGCTGAATGCAGGTTCTTAAGTTGCAACAATGCACAGAGGAGGGTGAGCAAAGAAAAATGGTACAATCTTCAAGATCGGTCTTCGTTGAGAGAGATTTTTCGGAGTGTTCGGACGTGGAGATTCTCAAGGAGCTTCGTTTGATGAACGGAAGTGCGTGGGAGTATGTTTTCAAAAAATACGTTATACCCGCTTCCAGATGTCCCAACAATCGACGGCGAATGATCGCATGTTCTTTGTGCGACAATGACGTCCTTGCTTTCGTATGGGAGGGATTTCTTGAGAACGACGCGATATATTTGAGCGAGGGCATTACTCTTAAAGATTGGATATACAAGAAAATAGACTCTTTTATAAATAAAGAGAGCCAAAGGTCGCAGGCAAAAAAAAGATGTTTTGTTAAGTTCGACTCCTCTATCGCAGAGTCTTTTTTCAATCGAGATTTTCGCTGTGAGCTTATGAGAGAGGAAGAAAAAGCGATTTTTGAAAAATGTTTTGACGAAATGTGGCGGAAATGTCCTCAAAGAGGATACGTCTTTTTACTTCACGCCCATTTTTTTCTTACTCACAAAGAAATCGCGGATATGTTGGAGACTAACGAGAATAACGTCAAGCAAATCTACCACAGGGCTATGGGACAGATGAAAAGGATTCTGGCGGAAAAATATCCAGACTTTTTTTAAAATTTCTGAGAATTCCCGACATTTTGGGTGTAACTTTTTCTAGGATTTTCCTGCTTATAGGGTAGAGGGGAGAACTGTATCATACTCGTCCTCCCTTAAAATTTCGGTTTTCACGAAGTTTCGGCAACTGTGGTGCGTAACTCCGACGGCGGACGGAACCGGAAATTTTAACGAGGGGAATTATGAGATGCCGGGTTAATTGCTGCGACGAAAACGGTTCTCTCCTGTAGAAATCAACCAACTCAAAAACAAGTGAGGAGAAAATGGCACGGTCACATAATCCAGAGATATGCCCTAGTGAGGATATGCTGTACGAGTGGGTTTGGGACTTCTGTTCAGAAGATAAAGTTTTAAGGCACCTTCGCTCCTGCCCGGAGTGCCAGAGAAAATGGCAATTCGATTCAGATTTTCATGCTTACGAACAGTTTGTCAGTGATTACGTTCTGACCGAATGGGACCTGCTCCAGATAAAAGAGTTTTTAAGGGGAAAAATCAGATATTTGAAGCCTTGGGAGGCACTCGTGAACGCTATTCTCAAGGCACGTTATCCCGGGGATCATTATGCGTTTGATCTCAGCGGTACCCGTTATATGTTTTGTGCGTTAGCAGGATATTCATCCGATAAACCGGACCTAAATATCATTTTTTCTGCTGTCTGTTCGCCAGATGCCCATGATTATTGGAAGGCAATTTTGGAAATCCCACGCACCTTGATGGGAGAATCGACACTGTCTCTGCATGTCGTAGATGGCAAAGATGAGCCAATTCCATCGGGCAGATTCTTTTTGGACGAACTCCAGTTTTTTCCGGTTAAAGATGGTGTCGCGCAGATTCGTCACGACGAATTTTTGAGAAATATGAAAAAACATTTTGTCAAATTTGTTTTCCCAGATGGAACAGAATCGTTAGGAAAGTTGAGTTTTTTTTAATTTTCCTCGTTTTGACCTCAACGCGACGTTATTATGATGACAGGACATTTCGCTTCCTGATGGATTCGCCTTCTCGGGTACGTTCTCCTGAGCATGGAAAAATTGATACAAAAATTAGAAACAACCATATGCCAACACCCCCCTTCCCGGGCTTTTTTAGTCCGTTATTAACGACTCCGGCTTCCATCTGCGCCGTCCCGTGCAGGTTGCTGGAGGATTTCACTGAGTGGCTCACAGATTAGAAAGGAGATGCTATGTCCATCATAGGAAAAATCGGTTCGTGGTTTGGCTTCCCTCGTAAAGAGGCAGTCCAAAAAACGGGAATGGAAAATCAGAATGGAAAGGATGATGAAGACGGAATGACTTTCGACGAGGTTTTAAAGAGCAAAACGAGACTACCATTATTGTCTCGGTTGCATGACTCGTTACTGTATCGCCGTCTCGGAACAGAATGGCGGGGACTTGACGTACGATACTTTTCTGGAAGAACTTTCTGGTGTGGGGCAAACTTCTGGAGAGGAATTATACCAAAAAGCCGCTATCGGCTCCTTCGGTTGCTTTAAGGATATCCATTTCGATCAACTGGGAGCCTTGAAAAAGGTTTTGGATCAAATGCCAGGATATTTAAATTCGGATCATCGCCCTCTAGTCAGTTTTGTTAGTGGATTGAGAACCAAAATGAAACTGTAAAAACGCATTCCTACCGCCGTTTCCACAGAAGCAGTCGCAGCTACACGCCACGGCTTGCAAAACGAGGTAACAACCTGAATTTTTTTGTACGATAAGCATAGCCGATAGATTAAAGAGGAATTAAACATGATTTACCATTACCCAAGTGACACGAATCGTAGCATACAGGATATGGTCAACGGTGCCAGAGAAGGCGATGAAATCATTGTCGCAAGCGGTGTTTACGACTTTACATCCCCTATTGTTATTAACGAGTCCATTACGCTTCGCAGCGAAAGTTCAATGCCGTCAGACGTTACGTTTCGATATGTCGGCCAGAGCGATACCCCCAAAGGTCTTTTAATCATTCGAGACGAAAAACCTCAAATTCTCGGATTGATCCTGGAAGGAGGGGTACTGAACGGCATTTACTGCGAAACGGAAAAAAAGAAGGCCAAAGTCAAAAATTGCCTCATCAGGAATTCCAAAAACGGTATTGTTGTTGCCAGCGAGGCAAAGGGACGTTTCGTGCGTTGCAGCATGACGAACATCACGAAGAATGGCATTCGCGTCAACGATGGCGCCCAACCCAAGTTTAAGAATTGTGGGGTAAGCTCTTGTGGATCGGACGGAATTCTTGTTCGCAAGTCAGGGCAAGGAAAATTTCGTCGATGCAATATCTTCGAAAATGGTGGCAATGGCGTTACGATCAAAGGACTTGCGGAGCCTGATTTCAAAAAATGTATCCTTGTTGACAACTCATGCAGTGGGGTTTTCCTCGACGAGTTCGCTGGCGGAACATTCAAAAAATGCGCTATCCGTAGCAATGGCGAAGAAGGTCTCTTTGCCCGAAGAAATGCGGACACTGAGTTTGTTGAATGTGAGTTTGTAGAAAATGCAGAGGAGAATTTCATCGATAGGGATGCAATGCTCACCTTCGAGGACTGTGGTGGAATTGATTGGAATGACTGGTTCACTTTTGATGACGACGATGACGATGATGGCGACGATGAC
>JAUNBK010000013.1:50866-59248 GCA_030527105.1 Planctomycetia bacterium | reverse complement strand
CAACTCTTCGTCTCCAACTCTTCGCGGAAGGACTCCCACAAAACGGTACCTGTTGGGGCGGGAAGAGGTGTGCGAATCTCAAAAATATCTTACGAATTTTTTATCAAAAACAACATTGTCTAAAAAAGGTGGTGGTCTATCCAACTTCAGGGGGAGGAAGTGGAAAATCGAGAGTTTTTTCCCAAAAAGTCTTGCTCGGTCGCACACGAAATTTGAGTGTGTATTTCCGATCAAATCCGAACCCTCCCCCCCTACCAATTTTTCAAGCTCGTGGCATAATGAAGGGTGGCGTTTTTGGTGAAAACTCAAACTCATTTGAGCGCCGATAGAAACAGAGTACAAAAAGCAGGTTTCACGATGGATTATTTTGACGATATAGCGGAAAATATGGCGGATGAGAGCGTCCCGCCGTTCGATTGGGACGAAAATGACGAATATCTGGAGGGCGAGGACGCCATGGAAAAGGAGTCGCTCGTTCATGACGAGTCGCCGCAGTACAATACCTCTCTGATTGAGGAGGCGTCGCGAGAGTACGTCGGACAGTGGAATCGTCTCATCAGCACGACAAATTGGGAAAAAGGCAGGCTCATCCACCAGTGGCGCGAGAGTATGATTTTGAGCGGAGCGCCGCTCCAGTTGTATTCCGACGACGCGTGGAGCCGAAGGGTGGGGAACGTCTCGAGCCAGCACGTGGGGAGATTGCGGCGCGTCTTCGATCGTTTTGCCCAAGAGTACGAACAATACCCCGGTTTGTACTGGAGCCACTTCCATGCAGCGCTGGATTGGGACGATGCGCCCGTCTGGTTGGAGGGGGCTGTCCAACAGCGTTGGAGCGTCTCGCAAATGAGGAAGCAACGCTGGGTCGCCATTGGTGCGCCGCCGGACTTGAAGCCCACGGACGATGAGGTCGTTTTGTCGGAGTTGGACGAGGATGCGGTCTCAGCGTTCGACGCGCAGTCGCTCGCTGGCGCGCAGGGGGCGGCACCTATGCCCGAGTCGTCCTCGAAAGTCCACGCCGACGGCGTCGTTGGAAGTACCGCGCGCGGGTCCGCGCCTCCTGAGGGTGCGTTGCCGAGCGAGTTGAACGGCGGAACGTTGGATACGGTCGAATCTTTCGAGGGGAAGCACGATTTCTCCGAGCGAAAAGACCCATCTGGCGGCGCGTCACACCCGGCTTCTGCTGGCGGAGCGTCGGCGGATTCGTTCGGCGGAAGCGACTCGAGAGAGCAGGGTGGGGGAGGAAGCAGCCCCCCTGAGAAGGTCGAGGAGGAGATGAAGTCCTCTATCGCGCCCGTTCGGCTTTTGGAGGATCTTCCCGAACTGCCGGACGACCTGTCGGAGGCGTTCGAGATGTTCAAGCTGGCGATTTTGAATCATAAGTTGGCGAATTGGGGACAAATCACGAAAGAGGAGGTTCTCACGACACTTCGTTTGCTCGAAAAGTTGTGTGATTGAGGCGAGACAGTGGGAGAGGGCGTGAGAGGGCGTGAGATAGAGTGAGGATGTGTCGTTTTTCGCGATATTTTGGGCTTTTGGGGAGGGATTTTAGGGAAAAAGGCGAAAAAATCGCGAAATTTCCCCCTCAGGGCGTTGACGACGAGGCGGATGTCGTTTAGAATGGAGGAGAGTCCTGATCGTGCGACTCAAATTATTTCACGGTGTGATGATATGATTCTCAATTTAGATAGGAGCCAAAGATGACGAAGTTAATGCGAATGCCACTGTATACGATGTTTATTGCCTTGAGTTTTTTCATGTTCGAGTGGGCGTTTCTTCCTCAGCAAGCCGAGGCGCAAGGGCGTCGCGCTGCGGATGTGGAGGAGGAAGAAGAAGCGGTGGACGAAGAGGAACTGGACGAGGAAGAAGAGGAAGATTATTCCGATCGCCCAATCCCTGACCCCGTTCGTTTGTCGGGACAAATCCTCAAAACGAAAGACGGCGTCCTTCTCTCCGCAACGTACTATCCCGGCAATCGTGGGAAGAAATCCGTTCCGATCATCCTTCTGCACGATTGGAGCGGCTCGCGCGCGGATTTTGAAACACTCGCGCCGATCCTTCAGGCAGAGGGTTACGCGGTTTTGGTTCCCGACCTTCGTGGACACGGGCGCAGCAAGCAACTCGAAGTGGGACCAGAGAAGTTGGAAGAAATCAAGCTCCCCTCCAATCCCACGGCAGGATATTTCAACGAGATGCTTAATTTCGACCTTCCCAAGCTGAAGCTGTTTCTCATGAAGGAAAACAACGGGGGTGAGTTGAACATCGACAAACTTTGTGTCGGCGGCATCGGAATGGGCGGCTATTTGGGCGCGTATTTTGCGGCGGGGGATTGGAATCCGCGCGTGAAAAGGAGGAAGGAAAATCCCCGAATGGGCGACGTGAAAGCGTTTCTCATGATTTCGCCTCCCAAGTCGATTCGTGGAGCGCGAAACGTAAAATTCGCTGGTGCTTTGACCAACGCGAATTGGAACGCGAATCTTTCGTGCCTTATTTTGTGTGGCGAGTCGAACGACAAGTTGATTGCGTCTCCTAAAACGCTCGAAGCCCAATTGCGCAAGTGTTGTAGCAAAACGACGATGGAAGAGAGCGTCTTTCCTCTCGTCGTGGAGATGGACGCCGAGGGGAAAGATCTGATTGCGGCGGAGGACTCCCCGGCAGTCGATATTATACTGGATTTTCTCCACGTCCGCCTTTATGAACGCGACATTTTGTGGTCGCGGCGATAAAGCGATAAAAAGCACGGTTGTATTTTATGTTCACTTTTTGAAAGTCGACAAATTCCATGAAGTATCCTTCATTTGACACTCGCACGCGCTGTGGACGGCGTGGAATCGTTTTGACGATTTTCGTCGTCGGAGTTCTTTTTCTGCTGAGTCGGGAGTTATTCAACCCACGCAGTCGTGAGTACTTTGTGACGCAGCTCGATCTGCCGCCCGCCGAGGTGCTTGAGCGCGAGGAAATGGAGAATGCGGGCGAGCGAAAGCTGATCCCCGGGCTGAGCGAAGAGGTGCTGGCGAAAGTCACGGACAACGCGCCGATGTGGGATGCGGATCTCGAGGCGGCTGGGGTTATTGTTCGTTTCTTGAAGGACGCAACGTTGGAGGAAATCGCTCATTCGTGCGTCGGAAGGGTGCGTTACGCCCACTATCGCGAGCAGCCTGCGTCGTATCGGGGCAACGTCGTGCGCCTGCGTGGGATTGTTCGTCGACTCAATCAAGTGAAAGCGGCGAAAGAGCTTGGCGTCGATTCGTTGTACGAAATGTGGGTACAGCCGGAGGACAATTTGCATGAGCCGATTGTGATTTTGGCAGTTTCGATTCCGCCCAACGCGGTGTCTTCTGGGGACGATCTTCATATTGATATCGCGATAGATGCCGTTTTTTTCAAGAATTATTCCTACATAGCGGGCGACAACGAACTTCGCAGCGCGCCGCTTTTTTACGCGAATGCGCCGGAGATTTTCATCGACTCGCGCTCGTTGGCGAAAGAGTCTCAGGGGACGGAGACGCAATTCCCGTTCTATCTTGCCGTCCTTATTGCCCTTGCTGGAGCGGGGATTTTTCTCCTTTATCATCATTATGTGACGCAAAAAATGTTGCCGAAGTTGGAGCAGGTGCCCGAAGTTCTTGATTTGGGAACGATTGCGGAGGACGATTCAGGACAAAAAGAGAAAAAACAGGAGTGAGAATGTCCGAGAGGATGTACCCAATGACGGCGTTTGAGGAATACATGTTCCTCGACACGAGTCCACAATACCCGATGGATTGCTACATGCGGCTGCGTTTTTCGGGGCGTTTTTCACAAACGGAGTTGGAGGACGCGTTGGAAAAGGTCCTTCCGCAGCACCCATTCTTGATCTCCAAGTGTGTCGAGACGCGCAGAGAGCGTTTCGCGTGGGTCGTGCCGGACGTGCCGCCAGAGAAGTCTCACGATCGTGGCGAGGGAAAGTGTCGCGAGGGAAAGTGTTGCGTCGTGCGCATTTGTGGTGTGGAAGTTCTGCGGATTGAGGGCGTTTGCCGGGGCGACTTCCCGAAGGAGGTGGGCGAGCCGATCAATATCCTCGAAAACGCGCCGCTGCGGATATTTCTCGTGGAAGAAAAGGATGCTGACTCGAATGAGGTGGCGCGGACGGATTTGATTTTCAAATTCCATCATAGTGCCTCGGACGCACTCGGTTTTTCCGAATTCATCTCGGATTTTCTCGTTGAGTACGCACGATTGCGGGGCGAAAAAAACCACCCCGATTGGGCGACACGAGCGCCGCGCAACCCTGCAGGATTGGAGAAGCGCGCGTGGTACTGCCGATCGCTTCGCGAGTGGCTTTGGCTCTATTTCTTGTCGGGGTGGTACACTTCGCGCTGCGTGAATTTCGTATTTCGTCGAGTTTTGCCGATCGCCAAACGTCCGTTGCAGGAAGGTGCCGCGAAAGACCCGCCGTGCTTCTGTTTTTGTGCCTTGGAGGAGGACGAAACGCAACGGTGGTCGCAACGGTGCCGCGATTTGGGTGTCTCTTTGAACGACGCGCTTCTGCAGGCGGCGTGGGTGGCGCTCAAGGAGTGGAAGGTGGCGCATCCGGACGCCGTTTTTCAACCGCAAAAAGGGTGGACGAGGATTGCCGTTCCCACAAATTTGAGGACAAAGGAGATGCGCGATTGGTCTGCCGCCAACGTCGTCAGCATGGTTTTCCTCGATAGGAAGGATTCCAAAATCTCCGAGTCGCGCGGGTTTTTGAGAGAAATACGGCGCGAAATTGACCACATTAAGCGCAGGCATGTCGGTTTTTTCCTCATCATCGGGCTGATGAACGTTCGTACGGTGTTGCGTAATTTGGGGTGGATGATCGGCGTCTCTCCCTGCTGGACCACGATGGTTCTCACCAACTTGGGGCATTTTCTCGATCAAAAGCGGCACCCCTTCCCTCGAACGAACGACGGGAAAATCCGTGTCGGCAACGATTTGATTTTGGACGAAATGGAGGGGGCATCCCCCATCCGACCGCTCACGGCGTTTTCGCTTTGCGCCGCGATTTATGCGAATCGATTGAATTTGACGCTGATTTTTGATTCCAAAAGCGTCGAGCGTGATTTGGCGGAGGACTTTTTAGCGCGACACGTCGCCTGCATGAGGAGAATTTTGCGTGAAGAATGAGGCACGAGTGGCTCAACTATCATTTTCCAAAAAAAGAAAGAAAAAAATGACAAAAACAAAAAAATGCATGATTTTTAACGGCTCCTTCCGCGCCCTTTGCGCAATAGGAATGTTGGGAGCAACGGGATTTTTGGGAGCATTTTGCGCAGCAGCGGCGCGCGCGGAGGATTCTCCAGAGGAGTCTCGCCTGACGACACTCTACGCTGGCACGCTCGCGACTCAAACCGGATCCGCCGATATCCAACCCTCGCAGGGAATTTATCGTTTGGAGATTGATCCTCAAAACGACGCGATCCACCTCCGTTGTCTGGCGGCGAGAGCCAAAAATCCCTCCTTTCTCGCCAAAAATCCAAAAATCCAGGGCGTCTTCTACTCCGTGAGTGATAATGAGGATGGCAAGTCGCGCGAGAGTTTGATCATCGCGTGGAAGCGTCGCGCCGACGGAACGTTGGAGCGTCTCAACGAGTTGAATTCCGCCGGAACGTGCGCGTGCCACATCGCGACGCACCCGGACGGCACCTTCGTCGCGGCGGCGAATTATTGCAGCGGGCAGGTCTCGTTCTTCTCCCTTTTGCCCGACGGGTCGCTCGATAAACTCAATGCCGTTCACACGTTTGAGGGGTCGGGTCCCAATCGCGCGCGCCAGAAGCAGCCGCACGCGCACTACGTGAATTGGTCGAACGACGGGCGTTTCGCTTATTGCTGCGATTTGGGGAGCGACAAGATTTGGTGTTTCGCGTGGGACGCGGAGAAAAAGGCGTGGGAGCCGAACGCTCTGGCGCCTTTCACCACGGTCGCAAGCGGCTCGGGTCCGCGCCATCTCACCTTTTCGCCCAATGGCAAGTACGTCTACGTCCTGAACGAGTTGTCGTGCACGCTTGCTGCGTTCGTGTACGATTCTGAGACGGGCGCGCTCACGAACGTCCAAACGACCTCGACTCTGCCGGTCGGGTATCGTGGATTGAACAAAGCGGCGGCGATCGACGTGCATCCCTCGGGGAAATACGTTTATTGTTCGAATCGCGGCGCGAATATTATCTCCGTATTTGCTGTCGATCCAGAGCCGGTGGACGGCGCGATCATGCAGTGCGCGAACGTTCTCACGCCGATTCAATTCATGCCTTGCGGTGGCGACGCACCACGATTCGCGGGTTTGACGCCTGATGGAAAATATTTCCTCGCCTGCAATAAAAAGACGCACAACGTCGTTTTGTTTAAGGTGGATACTGCCACGGGGAAATTGTTCGAGACCGGGAACTCCGCCGCGCTCGCGTGGTGTGTGGGAATCGTTTATTAGTCGGCGGGCGTTGGGGCTGAGGGTTGAGTGTGGATGTTGAGGGTTGAAACGTTTGTCGAAAGCCCTCAACGACCGGCAATTTAGGCAACTTGTGTTGGATATTTCGATCAAACTGGTGTAAATTTAACTTTTTTACATTTTTTGCACAATTGTCGCGGCGGTTGTTTTTAAAAAAAGCGACCTCACCCTGATATGGCTCCGTGCCTCCCTGTGCGAATTTCCGTGAGGGATTGAGGGAGGTTGGGGTCCGACAAGAAACAGAGGAAAACGCATTTCATTAAGGTTTTTCATATGAGCAATTCCGAAACTGTATCACAAAACGCCTCCCCGTCCCGCTCGGGCAAGAATAAATGGAGCACGTGGAAGCGCTGGGGAGTTGTTTTAGGCACCCTCCTCCTTCTCTTTGTCGTGGCGAACACTTTCGCCTCGGGCTGGATTTCTTCTTGGTTTTCGACGGGCGAAGACGCGTCTTTGCGATTCGTCTCCCCGACTTTTGGACGTTTTGTTCACGAAATAGCGGTGCGTGGCGACATTAGCAGCTCGAGCAACGTGGACATCAAGTGCCAAGTGCGCAGCTCGGGCGGAGTCATGATTCTCTCCGTGATTCCCGAGGGAACGGAAGTGAAAGCGGGCGACGAGTTGGCGAAGTTGGACGACTCCACGCTCATCGACAATCGTGTTTCTCAGATAAACACCGTGAGTCAGAGCGAGGCGGAGCTTGCCACCGCGAAGAACAACTTGCGCACGGCAGAAATCGCCAAAAAGGAGTACGAGGAAGGTTCCTATCGTCTTTCTCTCCAGCAGTTGGAAAGCTCCATTATTGCCGCGCAGGAAGAGGTGAATCGTCTCAAGGAGTATCTCGAACACAGCAAAAAACTCTATGCGAAGGGCTTCATTACGAAGTCCCAGCTCGATGCTGACGATTTCGCGTATCGCCAAGCGGAATTGAATCTGACGGCTGCCGAGCTGGAGAAAAAAGTGTTGGAGGAATACACTCACGAGAAGCAGAGCATCGCGTATGATAGCGACATTAACACCGCCAACGCCAACATGTTGGCGAAGGAGAACGTCCACAATCAAAACCTCGCGAAGCTCAAGGACATTGAGCAGCAAATAGAAAATTGCACGATCGTAGCTCCTGCGGATGGGAAGGTTTTGTACGTCAACGAAACGCGTGGCTTTGGGAACAATCAGGAGTTTATCGTTGCCGAGGGTTCCTCGGTGCGCGAGAGACAAACGTTTCTCCGGCTCCCCGACCCGAACAAATTGCAGGTGATTGCCGACGTGCATGAGGGAAAAATCAATTATATCAAGCGTGGGCAGACTGTTGTCGTGCGGACGGACGCGACGGGCGAGCGCGACATTCGAGGCACCGTGGTGAAAGTTGACGAGCTTCCCCAACCAACGAACCATTGGATGGGGAACGTGAAAGAGTATCGCGTCACGATTGCGATTGAATCCTCTCCGGGAGTTTTGCCGGGTATGACGGCAGACACAAAAATCCTCGTCTCTCAAAAAGAGGGCGTCCTTATGGTTCCGACGCACACCATCTTCGAACACGGTGGGAAGTACTATTGTATCGTTCGGAATGGTTCGCGTCTTGAGCCGCGCGTCGTTCAGCTGGGCGAGAGCAACGACAAAGTCGTCATAGTGGAGAGTGGAATCACGCGGACGGACAGGCTCCTCTCGGCTGCCTTCGACCACCGCGAGAAAGTGTCGCTCCCGGAACTTCAAGAGGGTCAAAGCGCGTCTGCCTCCATTCGTCCGCAGGTCGAGAAGGAAACGGAGGAAGCGTCTGCCGTACAACCTACGCGAGATGCGGATGGGAAGATTGTTTTGCCCGATCGGAAGGTTCCGCGTCGCCGTGGTCCGAGAGACGCAGGGATGGCTGGTGGCGAAGGCTCTGGCGAGCTGCCGTCTCTTCCCGAGGGAATGCCGAT
>JAUNBK010000013.1:0-50856 GCA_030527105.1 Planctomycetia bacterium | reverse complement strand
TGGTGGACCTCCCCTGGTGGCGGACCTCCGCCGGGTGGTGCCGCGCCGCCCCCGCCCCCGGCTGGTGGTGGAGGTGGTGGAGGTGGTGGAGCGCCCCCGCCTCCGCCGATGTGATTTGTGTCGCCGTTTGGTGGGAAGATCGAGTGTTTTGGTTGCGTGAAATTGGACAAAATTTGTACGGTGTTTGAAAAATGACGGAATTAGCCGCCTCCCTTGTGGATGTTCAAAAACATTATTTTCTCACGGGCGAAACCGTGAAAGCGCTGCGCGGCGTTTCGTTTGACGTGCCGAAGGGGGATTTCCTCTCGATCATGGGGGCGAGCGGCTCCGGAAAAAGCACCCTCCTCAACCTCTTGGGGTGTTTGGACCCGCCTACTTTCGGGAAGATTTTCCTTGATGGCGAAGACGTGAGTCGAATGTCCGACGACCAACTCTCCGAGATTCGGGCGAAGAAAATCGGTTTCATTTTTCAAGCCTACAACCTCATCCCGCAGCTCACGGT
Organism: Planctomycetia bacterium; assembly: GCA_030527105.1. GTDB lineage: Bacteria > Planctomycetota > Planctomycetia > Pirellulales > Thermoguttaceae > RGIG3701. The sequence goes on along the minus strand of JAUNBK010000013.1, from coordinate 50,354 downwards.
GTTGGAGAATATCGAGGTGCCGCTTCATTATACGGGTCGCACCTCGCCGGAGGATCGCGCGCGGTGTTTGGAGCTTGCCCACATGGTCGGGCTTGGCGATCGACTCGGGCATCGTTCGTATCAGCTTTCTGGCGGGCAGCAGCAGCGCGTTGGCATTGCCCGCAGCTTGGTGAACGATCCGACGTTCATTTTGGCGGACGAGCCAACTGGGAATTTGGACACGAAAACGACGGACGAGATTTTAGATATTCTCCGCAACCTCAACGAGGCGGGCAAGACGATCATCATCGTGACGCACGAGCCGGAGGTCGGGAAGCAGACGAAGCGCACGATTCGCCTACGCGATGGTTTGATTATGAGCGACGAGAGAAATTATGATACTTCTCGTTGAAATTTCCGGTACCGTCCGCCGTTGGAGCTACGCACCACGGCTCGCCAAACGTGGCATAAAACGGGAATTTTAAAGGGGAACGAGTATAGTCCCGAAGAAGATAGAGAACGAATACAATCAGGGTTTTTTCATGCTTTATATATGGCTCCGCACGTTTCAACTAGGTTTTAAGAGTCTGATGTTGCATCCGATGCGGTCGCTTTTGACGATTTTGGGCATATTCATCGGCGTCTCGAGTGTCATTTGGCTTCTGGCGATTGGCGAGGGAATCAGTCGCAAGTCGCAGGAGCAGATTGAGAGTCTTGGCGCAACGAATATCATTGTCCAATCGATCAAGCCGCCGGACGACACGACGACGAACGTTCGTGTCCTCATTTATGGTTTGACGCGATACGATTATGAGAAAATCCTCGAGGGTGTCCCGAGCGTGAAGGAAGCGTTCCCGATTCGCGAGATTCAGCAGCGCATTTCGAGTGGCGACGCGATCGTTGAGGGGCGTTTGGTCGGCTGCACGCCGCACTATCAAGACGCGAACAGCTTGAAGATGGCGCGCGGCGCGTTTCTCACGGAGGTCGATTGTCGAACGAAGATGAATCGCTGCGTCCTCTCCGCCAACGTGGCGACGGAGTTGTTTGGCTTCGAGAATCCTCTCGGTCGCACGGTGCGCGTCGGGCGTTATATCTATGTCGTGATAGGTGTCGCGCACCCCAAAACCGCGTCCGCCGCCATTGGAGGAACGTTTGCGTCGCAGGATTATAGTCGCGACGTCTACATTCCGATTCAGACTTTCTGGTCGGAATTTGGCGACCGAATTTCCACTTCAAGGAGCGGGTCGCGAGAAACAACGCAAATCGAAATCAACCAAATCACGTTCCAAGTCGAGTCGATTCACGACGTTCATCCGACGAGCGAGCTTATCAAATTCATCCTTCGGCAGAATCATCATGGCAAGGAGGACTGGTCCGTGACGGTGCCGCTTGAGCTGCTCGAGCAGGCGCAGACGACGAAGATGATGTTCATGTTGTTTATGGGTCTTATTGCTGCCATTTCGCTTGCGGTCGGTGGGATTGGAATTATGAACATCATGTTGGCAACCGTGACGGAACGCACTCGCGAGATCGGCATCCGGCGCGCCCTTGGTGCCAAGCGTGGCGACATTATTCGCCAATTCCTTGCCGAGACGATCACGCTCTCGGTTTTAGGCGGCGCGACGGGTATCCTCGGTGGTTTGCTTTGTCGACCTTTCACGGAGCTGATCCGCTTCATCCTCAATACCTATTTTCCCAGCGTGATGGCGCAGCTGCCGGAACTTATCACCACGATGGCACCCATTTTGGTTCCGTGGTCGATTCCGCTTGCGTTTTTGATCTCCGTCACGATTGGTGTCGTTTTTGGTCTCTATCCTGCTCGTCGTGCGGCGGCGATGGATCCTATCGAGGCGCTGCGGCACGAGTGATTTTCGGAAGATGGTTTGGGGAAATATACTGGTTTAATCATTCGTGGCACACAAAAATGCACTCATTGAAACGATATCGGATGGACGTTGATCTTCGGCGCTGCGATTTTGGAGCGGTTCAACTTCCGAGCGACTATTATCTGGAGGCGTGGAGTCGATCGCTTCTCGACTCCCACGCGCTTGCGCACTATTTGAGCTTTCGCGACGAGATCGACACCCAGCTTTTTGTGAGATTTCGCTCGTTCAAGGGCGCGCGGGGAGTGATGGAGTCGATCGTGCGCCATCGCAACTTTTGCCCTGAGGCGACGTGGCTCATCGTTTATCATCCGAAAAATCTCTACATGCCGCAGTGCTGCGCGACGATTCAGGGGTTGGTGGACGATTTCGGCTTCGGCGGAATTCAAAATGTGGGTGTCGTGCCGGAGCATCGCGGCAAGGGTCTGGGACGCGCTTTGCTTCAACTGGCGCTTCAAGGATATCAACGCTTGGGGCTGCATCGCGCGAATCTCGACGTCACGGCGGAGAACCTCCCTGCCATTAATCTCTACAAAGCGATGGGCTTTCAAATCGTTCAAACTTATCAAAAAGTTTGCGCAGATTCCTTAAAAAGGTAAAATATTCTCAAAAAAGCCGAATTTTTCCCGGGATTCTTCCGAAAAACATAAGGGTATTTCTGTTTACGCCGTCTGTTCTGTTTCTGCGGATGGCGTGGAAGTGGAATCCCTGTTTATTACACATTTTTGGGAAAGATAAAGGTTGTTCAATGAAGCAAAATACGATTCGTATCATACTTATAGTGATCATTGGTCTCTTGTTGGGCGTCACGTGCGCGACGTATTATAACACAGCCGCGAAAAAGAAGGCGAACAAGATCGTTGCCGATATGCGCGCGAATATCTCTGCCGTGCGGGAAATAGTGAAGACGAACGGAGTCGAGGCGGCGCGCGAGGGATACGCCAAAGTGTGCGACCAGATGAAAGGCATCGAGAACGACTTTGTCCTGCGGAAGCTGCTTCTCGAATTTGCCGTGCTTCATGTCGAGATGAGCGAGATCGAACAAGCGAAAGCCTCCTTGGAGGAAGGTTTTGCGTTGATCGAAAAGGAGGGACCCTCAGCAGAAACCGCAATCGACGCTGCCGGGTACGCAGCTTTCCTTGCCCAGTTGAGGTTGGTCGATTTATCCAACAAAGCATTAGAGTTCGCGAAGCAAAACATTGGGGAAAATAAGTATCCAACCGAAGTTCTTGCCATGCTGCATCGCGCAGTGGCGAACGCGCACGCTGTCCGGGGCGAGTGGGAGTTGTTCGAGGCGTCGCTTCGTTCGGCGGAGGAGTGTGCGTCGAAAAGTTCTGATCCCCAGTGGAAAGCCAACGCCGAGGAGTGGTTGAAGGGGTATCGTGATGAAGTTGCGCGCCAACGTGAGGAACTCGCAAAAGCTATCGCGAACGCCCATGCGGCACAAAAAGCGCAGGAGGAGGCGACTTCAGAATCCGCCACTGAGTCTGCGGTCGAAACAACCCCTACGCCCGAGGCTCCGGCAAATCTTCAACCCTAACCAGAAACAAAGCGAGGCAATGAAATGAAACGAACGATAATCTTTCCGTTTTGCGTGATGGCACTATTGTTAGTGCTCGTGGGGTGCGAGTCTTCCCAAGACAGCGAGAACGATGCGGCGCAAAATACCGCGAGTGTGACCGGGCAGCGTGTCGTCACGAAGCGCCTTTGCTCCATTGCGCCGATAGGCAATATGAACGCGCTCCTTCAAGATTTGGAATCTGAGGAGTTAGACGACTTGGAAGGGGATGTGGAAACAGAAACTCCCGAGGCGCCTTTGTTGCCCGAGGAGGAAGTCCGCGCGAAGCAGAGCGGGGTGCTGTCGTCGCTCACCCAGAGTGACGATTTGCGTGACGACGCGCACGAAACCGCCTTGCGCGAAGTGATTGATTTGCGAAAATCGCGTCTCACGCCAGAGGAGCGCCGAGAATTGGAGAAACGACGCGCTGTCCAAACGGCTGAGGTCTCGACTTCTATCTCGATGGCGGGTGCGACGGATGAGAGCGTCGCGAAAGACGACGATTATCTTTCCGAGTTTCTAGATGAGTCGTTCGATCCGACGCAATATCTCTCGCCCGACGCGAATTCCGAGGAGACTCCGAGCGCGGCAGATGGCGCGAAGTTGGAGACTCCGGTCGGCGTCAATGAGCCAAAAAGCTCCGCAACACCGGTGGAAGAGGAACTCGAGGAGATTGATTTAACGACTCCAACGCAAATTCCCTTTGCGGAGGATGAGGAAGAGAATTTCGAGCTTGAGCCTGCCTCCACCGAGGAAGGTGGCGATGCGGAAGATCTCCGAGCGCGCTTGCGTATGGATATCGAAAGTGAGAAAGACAAAAAAGAGATCGGATACGACGAGTTGGAGAGCGAATATCTGCGCCAAGCGGAGGAGTTTTGCCGCTTCTTTGCGACGACTCCCGCGAGCGTCGTGAAGGAGTTGGAGGCTGCCAACTTCCAAAACTACACCATGTGGACGGCTCTCATGCCTGAGGGGCGACCCTATGCGGTTCGGACGATGGAATATGTCGGTCAAAATTTTGAAAGCGACTATCTCATGCTCATCCGATCGCCAAATTTCCGCAAGTGGAACGAAGAACAGGCGAAATATCTCCAGATGAATGTCTCCATTTGGACGGAGATGACGCCGATCTGGACGCAAACGAGCGGGACAGCGACCAAAACTCTCCCATAGAGTGTTTTGCCGTCCGGCAACCTTCTTGAGAGGAAAGATTTTTGAAAATTTGTTTCCTCTCAAACACTTTTCAAAAAACTTTTAGATCACTCACTACGTTCACCAGGAGCCGAGAACGAAGCGAAGCGTAGTTCTGGTTGAAGTGTGGAGGAATCTTGTTATTCATGCGGAGAATCCCGAACGCAAACTTTGGTGGAGCGCCCTTTGGATTGAGCGTCAAACGATTCCCCCTCCATCTGGAACTACGGGCTGCGTCTTGATGGCAAGGGAGGCAGAAGCGTTAGCGACTGTCTCCCGACGATGTTGCAATCGGCGGAAGCCGTAGTAGCTCCCGTTCTTACCGGGCGGGTTGCGCCCTGCGTTCCCGGCTCAGAAGCCCCCGAATTGGATTTTGTACAGTATTGTAAAAAATCAAAGATGTACATTCTTTTGCGAGGTGTTTTGCGAACTCCTTATTTTTACGAGGTTGTATGATTATAAATTTTTTCAAAGTGTTTTAGTCCGCTATTCGTAGAAATGCCATATATCGTAAAAATAGGACTCCGATGCGTTTCATACTTTTGAGTTTTTTGATTCTTTTTAGTGAAAAAATGCGTTTTTTACGTGTTTTTTGCGATCGGATGTTTTTTCAAAAGTGAGTTTTAATGCAGAAATTTCGCATTAGAGTTGATATTCGTTAATTTAATTGTTTTTGTGGTGGTATTGAGGGGTGTCTCACACTTGTTTTTACACACTCAAAACGAATTGTTCGAAACACGGACTAAAACATTGGGCTTCTCGGACGACAATCTTTAGGTTGCGTGTTTCGTGGTCTCGATGGCGACTGGTGAATTATTTTCTCTGGGAAAATGCGAAAAAACGGCTCGAAATGGGTGGTTTTTTGAATTTATGATTTCGAGGAAGCGTTCTCAAACTCCCCTCCGAAAAACTTTCGATACGTTCTGTAAATGGATACCCACAAAATTTGAAGGCTTCTATAATACTTCTCGTTGAAATTTCCGGTGCCGTCCGCCGTTGGGGCTGCGCACCACGGCTCGCAAATCGTTGCGTAAAACGGGAATTTTAAAGGAGAACGAGTATATCTCGAAAACTTTCCCCCGGGGGGGTTGCAAAGGATGAAATGTCGGGTATAATCTGGAGTTGTAGGTTTTTCGCCACCTTTGTTGGGATTCCGCGTGGAATTTTGTTGAGTCGCCAGGCTGTGGCTCCTCAAAATGCGGACTTCAAAGAGCGCGAGGATGTTTTTATAATACTTCGCGTTGAAATTTCCCGTTCCGTCCGCCGTTGGAGCTACGCACCACGGCTCGCAAAGCGTCGCGCAAAACGGGAATTTTAAACGACGATGAGTATAAGTGAGGTCTCTTTAGCAGAGAAAATTTTTATGAGCGAAGTTCTTAATCACGAGTGCAGCGTTGCGGCTCTGTATTGGATGGATAAGGCTCATGCGCCGGAAGGTGCGGCGAGTCGGAGCATTGTGGATGGGAACGTGGCACCCCAAATACAACAAATGCTGGGCGAGATGCAGAATCGTGGACAGTTGGCGGCGGGAATCGCTACCTATAATACGACACGAACGCAAATCCTGGACGTCTTCAAAAACACCGGTACGGTGAACGAGGTCTTCAGAACGTCGCGAAAACGAAAATTTCTCGACATCCTCGACACCTATGCGGGTCGTGCGGGAATTGGGCACACACGTTACGCGACAAGCGGACAAGACGACCCTCGATACGCCCAACCTTTTGAGCGTTCCCACGGTCGTCTTTGGAAATGGTTCTGTTTCGCCTTCAACGGCACTCTCGCTAATTATCCGCAGCTTCGCGATCAGCTCCTCTCGAAAAGCCAGTACCACATCGTCCTCGACAACGACACGGAAATCATCATGCACTTTCTCTCTCGAATGCTTCAGGGGGAAGTCGCGCCGGATCTCTTCAAGGTGATGGAGCGCATTGCGGGGGATTTCGACGGTGCCTACAATATCGTTTTCATCGACGGAATGGGTAGAATGTTCGCTTCGCGCGACCCGATCGGGATTCGTCCTCTCTGCTGGTCCGTCCAAGGGAGGCTTTTTGGCGTCGCGAGTGAGTCCCTTGCCCTACAAAACTTGGGTTTCACGGAGATTCACCACTTCAATCCCGGCGAGATGGTCGTCGTCGACAAGGACGGCTTCCGTTTGGGGCAATACGCTCCTTCTCCCAAAAAGGCCAGCTGCTTCTTCGAGTGGATCTATTTCGCCAATGCCGCGAGCGTGATCGACGACCAGAGCGTCTACCTTTGTCGCGAAAAGTGTGGAGCCATTCTTGCCGAGGAAGAGGACATTCGGTGGGACGAGAACTCGATCGTCGTCCCAGTCCCCGACACGGCCAAAAGCGCAGCGGGAGGGTATTCCTATCGCGCCAATATCCCTTTCATGGAGGGCTTGCTTCGAAATCGATACGCAGGGAGAACCTTCATCCAGAGCGACGACACGAGGGCGTACGCCGTCAGAAGCAAATATTGGATCATTCCCTCCGTTTTGCGTGGGAAAAAGGTCTTTCTCGTTGACGACAGTATCGTTCGATCCACCACGTTGCGTGCGTTGGTGAAGCGTCTGCGCGAGGAGGGGCAGGTTGCCGAGTTGCATGTTCGAATCGCCTGTCCGCCTGTGTTGGCTCCGTGCTATTATGGCGTGGATATGTCTACTATTTCGGAATTATTTGCCCCCAAATATTTCCCACCAGGCACTCCGCTCAAGCCCACCAAAGAGATTCTTGACGCCATGGCGAAAGAGATCGGTGTCGATTCCCTTCGTTTTATGCCGTTGGATCGCATTGCGGAGAGCGTTGGTTTGCCCGAGGAAGAACTTTGTTTAGGCTGCGTCAATCGCCAATACCCCACGCCAAAGGGTGAGGAGTTGTACCAAATCGCCATGTCGGGGGATGGCGCGAGTTTTCGCGACAACTGCCATTGCGCCGAGTTGAGCGACTGAGTTCCTCCCGGGGGCGTGCTTTTTTGGATTAATCACCTATATTTTGTCAATCAGAACGAGGGAATGAATGAGTAAATTTGTTTTTATCACGGGCGGCGTCGTTTCTTCCTTGGGCAAGGGACTCACTTCGGCAAGCATTGGGTTATTGCTCAAAAGTCGGGGATTGAATGTCGAAATGCTGAAGATGGATCCGTATCTCAATGTGGATCCCGGCACGATGAATCCATTTCAACATGGCGAAGTCTACGTCACGGAAGACGGAGCCGAGACGGACTTGGATTTGGGACACTACGAGCGTTTCGTCGGGCACCACATGCACCAGCGCAACAATATCACGTCGGGCGCGCTCTATATGGACGTCATTCAGAAGGAGCGCCACGGCGATTTTGACGGTGCCACCGTGCAGGTCGTGCCGCACATCACCAACGCCATCAAGAAAAGCTGGCTCCGTTTGGAGAAGCCCGGCGTCGACATCATCATGATCGAACTGGGCGGGACGGTCGGAGACATTGAGGGGCTTTCTTTTTTGGAGGCGATGCGCCAATTCCAACTCGAGCGACCCGTCGAGGATGTGGCGTTTGTTCATATGACGCTCATTCCCTATTTGCGCGCAAGTGGCGAGGTGAAAACGAAGCCGACGCAGCATTCCGTCCAAAAGCTGCGCGAAATCGGCGTCCAGCCGCACGTCTTGATTTGTCGAACCACGCAGAAGATCAGCGACGAGAACCGGCGCAAAATCGCAATGTTTTGCAACGTGCGCCCCGAAAACGTGATTGAGGAGCAGGACGTCGCGTATTCGATTTACCAAGTTCCCGTGATGCTCATGGAAGAAAAGGTGGACGAGATTCTTCTCAAGCAGCTCCATCTGCCCGTTCCGCCGATTGATTTGTCGCAGTGGAACGATATGCTCACGAAGGTGCGCGAGCCGCAGGGGAAGGTGAAAATTGCGGTCGTCGGGAAGTACATTTCGCTCACGGATTCGTATAAGTCCATTTATGAAGCGCTCACTCACGCGGGGATTGCCAACCACGTCGAGATCGACCTCCTGAAGGTCGAGGCGGAGGAGATTGAGGAACGAGGAGCCGCGACCGTTTTGGAAGGCGTCCAGGGCGTCTTGGTGCCGGGAGGCTTCGGAAATCGTGGAGTGAATGGAAAGATTGCCGCGATTCAATACGCGCGTGAGAACAACATTCCGTTCCTCGGGATTTGTCTCGGCTTGCAATGTGCGGTTGTTGAGTTCGCGCGCCATGTTTGTGGAATCGACGACGCTGCGAGTATGGAGTGGATGGAGCCGGGGAAAGAAGATATCTCCCGTGCGGTCGTTGCGCTTATGGACTCTCAGCAAAATGTCGTCGAGAGGGGCGGAACCATGAGGCTCGGCGCGTATGCTTGCTGGCTCCACGAGGGAACCAAAGCGAGGAGCGCGTACGGCGTGGAGATGATTCGCGAGCGTCATCGCCATCGCTACGAGGTGAATCCCGCTTTCGTCCAAACCCTTCAGGATCATGGTCTCATTATCTCTGGCAACAATCCAGACAGCGACCTGGTGGAGATAATCGAGTTGCCCAACCATCCGTGGTTCGTGGCGACGCAGGCTCATCCCGAGTTTCGAAGTCGTCCTGTGGACGCGCACCCACTTTTTAGGGACTTCGTCACTGCGGCGAAAAATTTTAGCTAAACCGCCACCCCCCCACGAGAGGGGGTTTTCCTTGTGCGAGGGAAAATTTTCCTATGAAATACGTCGTTTTGACCTTGCAAGAAAAAAAGCTCCGGGTATAATTAAACAACAGAGAGGCAGGAGTTCGTATTGCGTCTCTCGTTCATTTAATTTTTATCCAAGGAGAGTGAAAAATGGCAGTGAAAGTTGGCGAAGAGTGCATCGGTTGCGGAAGTTGCGTTGATACGTGCCCCTGCAGTGCGTTGGAAGTTGTGAACGACAAAGCCGTGTGCGACGAAGGTGCGTGCGCGGAGTGCGGTGCTTGTATTGATGCTTGCCCGGTGAGCGCGTTGACTCTTTAATTTCGCTTTTTCGCGCCCGTCGGCGGAGGGAATGGTTTCGTTCTCCCCACCGACGGGCTTTTTTTTCTCTATTTCCCCATTTTTTTCTCTTAATGGTGGCTTTTGTCGTTCTTCTCCTTGCAATTTTGGGAATTTGTGGTAAAATGAGTGGTTGGTGTTTTGGTTCGTCTGCGTACTATGGAGAACCAATTTTCAATGACATCCTTTTCGCTTTAAGGAACTCCCGAAAAATGACAAAAAATGCAAAAACTTGGTTGTGTTGGAGCCTTGGAGGCGTTGTTTTAATAGCCATCGTCGTCTGTCTCTATTTGAGGGGCGGCGCGCCAATTGAAGATCCAGAGAGGGAGAGTCAGAATTTCAAAATTCGCACCCCGCTTGTCGTTCTCATGGAGGCGCCTCTGGTCTCTGCCGAGGAGGAGCGAGTTTTCACAGGATTTGCGAAAGAAGAGAAGACGATGAAACTCTCTTTTCGCGTCGCGGGACCGCTTTTGGAGTTTGATCCCGTCGTTGGTCTTCGTGTCGAAGAAGGAACCGTGTTGGGGAAAATCGACCCGCGCGATTTTGAGTTGGCGGTCGCGCGTCTTGAAAAAGGACTTGAAGAGGCGAACGCGATGCTCTCCGCGATGAAGACCGGCGCGAGGGAGGAGGACGTCGCGACACTCGAGGCAAATCTCAAGGCTGCCCAATCCAGGTACGACGAGGCGGAGAAAAACGAGCAGCGTTTTGCCTCGCTTCTCAAGAATGGTTCCGTGGCGCAGGCGCAGTACGACGGCGTCAAAATGGCGCGAGACAACGCCTTGGCGAGTCGAGATGCCGCGCAGGAGCAGCTCAAAAAGGCGAAAACTGGCGCGCGTGCCGAGGAAATTCAGGCGATGGAGGCAAAAATCGCTGGTTTGAGCGTCGATCTTGAAATGGCGCAAAACGCGCTCAAAGACACCGAGTTGAAAGCTCCGTGCGATGGGTATGTCTCACAAAAGTACGCAGAGCAGGGCGAGATCGTCGCGCCGGGATTCCCCGTCTTGGCGTTCACGAAAGCGGACTCCATTCTCATCGAGGCGGGGATTCCGGAGTCCATTTTGGTTCGGCGCAACGATTTCACGCGCTTCTCGTGCCGTTTCGAATCGCTCCCCGGTCGCGAATTCCCGGCGGAGCTTAAAGAGATCGGACTTGCGCTTCAGCCGGGCAAGCAGGGCTACCCTCTCGAGGTGAGAGTCCAGTTGGGAGACGAAACCTCCGTTCATCCCGGCATGGCGGCGACGCTTGCGATACACATCAAGAGGGAGGTCGCGCCTTGTCTCATCCCGTTCTCCGCTGCGGTGGGAGATGTGCGCGTCTCGCCAACGGACGTGTCGGAAAAAATGCGCGCCGAGAACGATCCTGAGAACGCCATCGCGATCCAGGAACCTATCGGGACGGAGGAGACGATCGTTTTTGTTGTCGACGAAAAAACGATGTGTGCCAAGGCGAAAAATATCCGTGTCGTGCGAAAAACCCAGCACGGCTTGGAGGTTGAAGGTTTGAACCCCGGCGAGAAAATCGTCCGCTCGGGTGCCCGATTTTTGACCGATGGTCAGCGTGTTCGATTCCAATAACGATCCGAGAGGGGGATAAAAATGCTTCCAAAATTTGCAGTGAATAATCGAATCGTTATTCTTTTCCTTGCGATGCTTGTCGCGGCAGGAGGAATATGGTCGTACGAGACGCTCGGTCGTTTGGAGGATCCGGAGTTCACGCTCAAAACGGCGTTAGTGATCACGATTTATCCCGGCGCGAGTGCAAAGGACGTTGAGGAACACGTGACGGACATCGTCGAGCGCGGCGTGCGGCGACTCAAGGGTGTCGATTTCACGCGATCCATCTCGTCGCCCGGACTTTCTATCATTTATGTCGACATGGTGCCGACGACGAAAGGGAATCTCCTTCACAACGCGTGGGAGGAGCTTCGATACAAGGTTGGCGAGATTCAGCGCGAGTTGCCGCCCGAGGCGCTCCCGCCGATCGTCAAGGACGATTTTGGCGAGGTGTATGGCATCGTCCTTGCGCTTTGTGCCGACGATGGTTTCTCTCCTGCCGAGCATTTGGACTGCGCCAGAACGCTCCAGCGCGAGATGGGACTTTTGGAGGAAGTGGGGCGCGTCGAGTTGTGGGGTGTGCAGAAAGAGTGCATCGAGGTGGAGATTTCGCGCTCCAGGATGGCGGAGTTGGCGATTCCCCCCGCCTTGGCGCTCTCAGCGCTTGCAAGGCAAAATCTCTCTTTTGAGTCCGGAAAAATGACGGTCGGAGACAACGTGATTCGAATCGCTCCCACGGGGAAATTCCAATCCATCGACGAAATTGGCGACCTCGTTATTTCTGGAGCGATGTCCGAAGTCGTCAACCAAATAACGCAAAAAACCACCGAGACGCTCCCGGGCGGAACCGCCACCGGCTTCATTCAAAAACAGGCGACCGCTTCCACGGGAGGGGGCGTTGGCGCGCACGCTCAGCAGGTGCGACTCAGGGACATTGCGACCATTCGGAGGACGACCATTGATCCTCCCTCCGAAATTTGTCGTTTCAACGGCAAGGAAGCAATCGCCATCGCCATTTCTCCCCAAGCAAATGGCAACGTCGTGCGCATGGGCGAGTTGGTGCGTGAGCGTTCCCAAGAGGTTTTGGAATCTTTCCCTCTCGGCTACTCGCTCGAGGTCGTGAGTTACCAACCCGACAACGTGAATGTCGCCGTTCATGCGTTCATGAAGAATCTTTACGAAGCCGTGATTATCGTCACGGTGGTCGTCATGATTGCCATGGGTTTGCGCAGCGGAATCCTCATCACGAGCAGCCTTCTCATCGTCATTCTTGCCACGATGTGTTGTCTTTTGCCGATGGGTGTGGTGCTTCAGCGCACGTCGCTCGGCGCGTTTATCGTCGCGTTGGGCATTCTCGTCGACGATGCCGTTGTCGTCGGAGATTTGATTCTCGTCAGAATGCAGCGTGGAATGAAGCGCAAAGAAGCGTGTATCGAGGGTGCGCGTCGAGCCGCGAATCAGCTCTTGGGCGCGACCGTGGTGGGGATGCTCGCGTTTTTGCCCATCTATTTGTCGCCGGACCTCACGGGTGAGTATTGCGCGAGTTTGTTCCTGGTCGTTGCCGTTTCGCTCGCGATTAGTTGGTTTGTGGCGATGCTTCAAACGCCCGTGGTGTACTATTATTTCGTGCACGTCAAAGGGGAGAGGCGCGACGAGGACGAAGATTCCGCGCAAGATCAAACTCCAGCGCAAAATCTCGAGCCGCAGAAGGATCCTCATGGTGGTCCCGTTTATCGTTTCTATCGTCACTCGTTGGAGTGGGTGCTGCATCATCGTCTGGTCACGCTTGGTGTCGTTTTGTTGGCGCTTGCGGCAGCGGTCGTCGAGTTTCGCCACGTCAAGCAAATTTTCTTCCCTGGCGCGCAGCGGACGCAATTCATGGTCGATTATTGGTTGCCGGAGGGCGCGTCGATTCATGCTGTCTCGCAGGACATGAAGGGGATCGAGCAATACCTCCTCACGCTTGAGAACGTCGTGGGCGTCACGACTTTTGCGGGTGGTGGTCCCCCAAGATTCTACCTGCCGTATGAGCCGCAGCTCCCGAATTCAAGCTACGGGCAGATTGTCGTGAACGTCGAGAGTATTCAAGATGTCGATCGTTGGATCAAGCACGTCGATGTGTGGCTCAAGGACAACTACCCGCAGGCGATGGCGTTCACGCATCGATTCGCCATGGGACCTATCACGCCGCACGAGGTGGAGGTGCGATTCCGTGGTCCGGACTCAAAGGTGTTGCGCAGTTTGAGTGCCCAAGCGGAGGCGATTCTTCACGACTCGCCTTATGCGAGAAATGTGTGCGACAATTGGCGTCAGCTTAAACCCGCCTTGATGCCGGAGTTCTCTCAAACTCGAGGGAAGCGCGCGGGGCTGTCGCGTTCCGACATGCTCCTCTCGCTCACGTGGGCGACGTCGGGTCTCCCCGTCGCCTCCTTCCCGGACGGAGACAAAAACCTCCCCATTTATGTTCGAGGTCTCACTTCGGAGAGGAACAACATCGAGACGATCGAGAACGCGCCCATTTGGGGATTATTGCCCCAGAGTGCCGCCTTGGGAGAGATCGCGTCGACGACGCCTTTGGTGTGGGAGGAGGGACAAATCTGCCGTAGGAATCGCCTCCCGACAATCACGGTGGGCGCGGACGCGCTCGACGTTCAATGGACGGAACTTCTCGCCGACGTTCGACCCAAAATCGAAGCAATCCCGCTCCCCGAGGGCTACTCCCTCGAGTGGGGGGGGCAGGAGGAACAATCGCTCAAAGCGACGAATTCCGTCTTGGGGCAACTCCCCATCGCGCTCATTTTTATGGCAATTATCGTCGTCGCTTTGTTTAATGACCTGCGCCAACCGCTCATTATCGTGCTCACGTTCCCACTCGCCATGATTGGAATCACGTTTGGTTTGCTCCTGTTCGACAAACCCTTCGGCTTCATGGCGCTTCTCGGGGCGATGAGTTTGTTGGGGATGGTGGTGCGAAACGGCGTCGTCCTTATGGATCAGATTGACGAGGAGATGAAGAAAGGCGACTCCCCCTACATGGCGATTGTCGATGCCTCGGTCGAGAGAATGCGCCCGGTCGTCGTGGCGGCAATGACGGTTGTCGTCGGTATGATTCCGCTCCTTAAGGATCCCTTGTTCGACTCGATGGCGACCGCCGTCATGTTCGGGCTGATCGTCGCGACTTTCCTCACCCTTTTTGTCGTCCCTGTCCTTTATTCCTTCTTCTTCAGAGTGAAGTTGGAGGACTGAACGCGAAACGGGGGCGGCAGAGCGCTTTCTGGACTCTGCCGCCCCCGCATTGCCGTCCCTGCATTTCGTTTGGGCTGCATCACTCTGCTGGCGCGTCCACGAGTTTTTTCACCAACGGCTCGCAGCTCTCCGCCCAAATGCGGTAGCCAGCCTCCGAAAGATGAACCTTGTCGGGCATAATCTCTCCCACCATGTTGCCATTTTCGGCGACGAGTTTCTCATTGAACGACAAATAGAAAATCGTTTCTCCATCCGCCAGCTTTTGGAGTTTCGCGTTAATCTCACCCACCTTTTTGCGATCGGGCGACGCCGCATCATCTCCACGCGGGAAGATTCCGAGCAGGATGATTTTCGTCTCGGGGAGTTTCTCGCGCAGCGTTCTTATGATCGCTTTGTTCCCCTCCACAATTTCTTGCACGGAATTGGAGTGAAGGTTGTTCGTTCCGATCATAATCATGGCGGCTTTTGGGGCGATTCCATCAATCTCGCCGTTTTGCAAACGCCAAACGACGTGCTGCGTCCGGTCGCCACCGAAGCCAATATTGAGCGCCCGGCGCGGCTCATAATACTGCGCGAAAATGTTCTTCCCGCTCCCCTCCCAACCGTGGGTGATGCTGTCGCCAATCAGGACGAAATCGATATTCCCACCGCGAGCAAGAGCGGCTTTCTTCTCGTGCCGTGTCTTCCACCAATCGAGAGTCATTTTTTCCGCAGGGAGCGTGGTGGAAGGATAAACGTACTTTTGGATGAATGGCTCGAGCGCCTCCGCCCAAGTGATGTACCCTGTGGCGTTCGGATGAAGAAGATCCGGCATGATTTCACGCGTGAGAATACCATCCGTTGTGAGATATTGATCGTTGAAATCAACATACAGAATCCGCTCCCCATCCGCCAACGCTGGGAGGGACTTGTTCACCTCGGCGGTCTTTTGACGAAGTTCATCACCGGGCGTCGCGCCGCGTGGGAAAATGGGATGCAAAATGATTTTCGTCTGCGGAAGTCGAGCCACCAACTCGTCCAGAATCGCTTTGATGCCCGCGACCGTTTCCGCCGGCGTGGAGGTTCGGTGCCCAATATTGTTCGTGCCGATCATAAGGACGAGCAACTTGGGTTGAATTCCGTCGATTTCGCCATTCTGAATGCGCCACAACACGTGCTCGGTTCGATCTGCGCCGAAGCCGAGATTCAAAACGTTTCGATCGTCATAATACTTTTTTCGAATCGCCTCGCCAGCGGGGCGCTCCCACCCGTGGGTGATGCTGTCGCCGAGAAAAACGATATCGACGTTTCCCTCTTTCGCGAGTGCCACCTTTTCCTCGTGGCGCGCCTTCCACCACTCCGTGTCCAACTTCGAGACGGGCGTTTCGGCAACACTCTGCGCCGAGAGAATCGCACTCGAAAGCAGAAACAGAAACAGGGCAGGGTAAAAAAACAGTCTCTTAATCATAATCTTTCCTTAGAATAAAACACAAACGGGGTTCAAACAAAACGACATTAAACTTCCCACGGGGCGCGCGGCTCGCGACGGCGGAGACGATTCGCCTCGTCGTCGTTGAGGAACGTTTCGCTCGTTGGGTCAAATTTTAGCTCGCGATTCAAAATCCAACTGAGTGCCGAGGCGTGGCACGCGACGTGCGACGATCGAATCACGCCCGCATGGCACACGGGCTGCTCGCGCGTCTTCACGCAGTCGAGAAAATTCCGGATGTGGTCGCGTGGGTTGGTTCCCTCAATGTCCCCATAAACGGCATGGAACGAATCGTCGGAGAGCAGCATTTTTCCGCTGTCGCCCGTCTCGACCCAACCATCAGTCCCTTCAAAACGGACGGGACACGTTCCCAACCCCATCCACCCGTCGGGGCGCATGACCAAAAGAACGCCGTCGTCGTACTCCGCAAACATCCGATTCCCCTCCGCCCAAAAACGAGTCGGCGTGGTACCATCTTTTCCAAGCGCCCATTGGCACAAATCGACAGTGTGCGCGCCCCAATCAAGATGTTTCGCGCCAGAGTCAAAATCATAATGCCCTCGCCACGCACAATGGCGCGTCGTGCCGAGACCCACGTATGCCGAGTTGAAGGGGCGCCAGGGGGCGGGACCGAGCCACAAATCCCAATCAAACTCCTCCTGCGGCGGGAGAGGCTCCTCCGGAAGCCAATGTGTGTGCAGCTGAAGATAATAAATCGACGCATGGACGGTGTGGATTTTCCCAAGTCGACCGCTGCGCGCAAGGTCGCACGCATAGCGAAAATTCCGCACGCTGCGCCGTTGCGTTCCGCCTTGAAAGACCGTCCCGAGGAAGCTCATCGTCTCGTCGAGTTTTTGGCACAACTCCATCGATATCGCACACGGTTTTTCGCTATAAACGTCCTTGCCTGCCCGAGCGGCATAAATCGAGGCGTGCGCGTGCCACCGGTCCCCCGTTGCGATGAGGACTGCGTCGATATCGGAGCGGTCGAGCAACTCGCGAAAGTCGCGATACATTGCAACGTCTGTGGTGTTTTGTACGGATTCTGCTTGTTTTTTGGCGCGCACTCTGCGATCCTTCGCGACGTCGGCGACCGCCACGAAACGAACGTCCGGCTGATTCAAAAAGAACGACAAATCGTAGCCGCCTCGGTGGTTGATTCCGATTCCGCCGAGCGAAATGCGTTCGTTGGCGGAGACGGAGCCGTCTCGTCCGAGGAGAGTGGCTGGTACGAAAATCGGAACGGCGCTCAAAAGACTCGTTTTCAAAAATATACGTCGGGTAGATTTCATTGAATTCTCCTCGTAAAGAAAAAAGGTGGGTGGGAAGGCGGCAAAATAAAGACGCGGGGAAATCAATCAAGCTCCCAAGCCGCGCCGGGTGCCGCCACAAAAACTTTCGTTGTCGTTTGCGCTTCCACGTGCGCCTTCCACGCGCCTGCGTCCTGTCGAATGATCGACCACGTGTCGTAGTGGCACGGGACGGCATTCTGCGCGCGCAAAAGTCTCACCGCTTCGAGCGCGTCTGAAGGTCCCATCGTGTATCGATCGCCAATCGGGAGGAAGGCAGTGTGTATGCCACGGTCTCCAATGAGGCGCATGTCGCTAAAAAGGGCTGTGTCGCACGCGAAATAAAGGTTCGTACCGCCATTGAGCATGAGTAGGAAGCCCGCAGAGGAGCCGCCAGAGGAGCCGTCGGGCAGGGTGGAGGAGTGGAGCGCGGGGGTCATGAGGACGCGCCCGAAGGGGAGCAGGAGCGAGCCGCCGAGGTTCATGCTCTGCGTGTGTGCGACGCCTTGATTTTGGAGCCAGCCGGAAATTTCCGCTATCGCAACGACCTGCGCGTTCGTGCGCTTGGCAATCTCAACCGTGTCGCCAAGATGATCCGCGTGTCCGTGCGAGACGAGGATAAAATCCGCCTCCGCCTCTTCCGCTCGAAGTGCCGCGATGGGGTTGGTCGAGAGGAAGGGGTCAATCAATATTCGTGCGGAATCGCCTCGTGCGGAATCGCATCGAACAAGCCACGCGTTGTGTCCGAGGAATTGAATCGTCGTTTTCATACCTTCTCACTCGTTCATGTTAATGACCATTTTTCGATATTTCGCATCTTGGGGAAGCCAAGGGACGTCGATTGTGAGATTCTGCTTCTCGCCCTCAATTTTAACGACCAGCCCGCTCGTGTCGTGTCGCCAATATCGCGGCGGGACGAGATAGCGCATTTTGGCGTTTTTCTGCTCGGAAACGTTCACTTCGACCTTGTATTCCCCCAACGGACAGCCATCGTCGGAATCGTAGCACCCGAGGGTGAATTTTCCCTCGGAATCCAACTGCGCCTGGACAGAACGCCCGCCCGCAACGGGAATCAAACGAACGGATCCCACGAACTCGCCCGAGAGAGGTTTTCCATCGACCGTCACGACGCCGCGTACGGGGTATCGCTTCGGTCGTCCGTCGCCGCACCCCAGCACGAAAACTAAACACAATGAGAAGACAAGGAAAAGAGCCGTCGATCGATATCGCATAATTGTCGCTTCCTTTCGTTAGTATTCTCCCTCGACAGAGTCCTTCCCCGCGCGTGTCGAAAGCGGACGATAAACAGACGTAAGGTCGATGCTCTCGTTGAGGAACGTGACGTGCCCGTCGCCAAACGCGAAATATGCGCCGCCCGTGTGGTTGCTCCCGAACGCGCCGGAGGCTTTGTTTCCGTACATATTGAGGACGACGCCCTGTTCGTACTGCGTGTTGAGCGGATTGTCGGTCGTGCGGAAGCAATCCAAGTGGCGCGACCCGAGAAACCACGTGTTGGTGGAGCTGGGGCGGTGCCCGTCGATCACCTCGCCGAGGAAGATGGTTTGCGAGGTGCCGTCGTGAATCTCACTTATTTTGACGCGCTTTCGATAGAAAAACACGCCTGTGTTGTAGTACTTCACAGGATTGCTAATCGGTCCAGAAGAACACGATGGACCGTTCGTCCCGGCGCAGAGCGCGTAGCAACCAGTCGCTTGTTTTGCGTTGTTCTCAAGCGTCGGGAGTGTCGTGCTCGTGGGGCAGACGAACACGGGCGGGCGCTGAATGAGACAATTGTTCTCAACGTCGCTTTTGACCTTCGTCCAGTCGCTCACGGTGGAGTCGCTCGTCGCGGGGAAAATTTTCCCATAGTTCATCGCGTCGTACAACGCCTGCTGCTCAAGCTGTGGGAGGACTTGCAAAAAACCACTCGACGCGTAGCGCTCGTCGGCAGGTTGCTTGTTTCCCTCGTCAGGGAGGGTTCCATCCCCGCCCATTCTGGCAGGTGGGAAGGATTTGTTTGCCGACTCGTGATTGAGTAGCGCGAGCACAAGGTTTTTCTGATTGTTCGAACAGGTCATTCTCCGTGCCGCCTCGCGCGCCTGCTGGACGGCAGGGAGGAGCAGACCCACCAACATACCAATGATGGCAATCACCACCAAAAGCTCCACGAGCGTGAATCCCCTTCGCATCTTTTCCCCCAAAAAATCCACTTGTTACACAGTAACGTACTGTTTTCGATAGCGTCTCATCCCCAAGAGCGCTGCCGTTCCCAAAAGGAGGATCATCCACGACGACGGCTCCGGCACCGCAGCGGAAACCGCATCGAGTGTTCCGACATAGAGCGACGTGCCGAGAATCGCGTGCGAGAATTGGTACTCTTCCAAAAGTCCCTCGCCAACGACAACCAAATCGTTCAGGTAGTCCTCCAAAACGAAATCTTCGACATTTTGGACTTGTGCGACTTCGTAAAGTGCATTTTCATCGAAAAAGAATTCATCCGCGATATCCACCGCGAGCACTTTAAGCGCTAACTCGCCATTAACAATCACCTTCTGCATTCCCAAGTCGAGGAGCAAACGCCCGGCTGTTTGAATGTAGTTTCCATAAATCATCATTTCTTCAGCAGAGGTTGTGAGCGATCCACCCTCTTGGTTCAATGCGAGTGGAATATCGCTGGTGCCCCAATTTTCCACGTTGAGCGTGCCGTTGGTGAAGTTGAAATTCACGACTTCCTTACCCGTGTTGGTTCCTTGGAGAACATTCTTCACGTTGAGGGTTCCGCCCTCGAGGTTGAAGGTGGCGGCGGCGGTCGTACCCGTGTTGTCGCTTGTTGCAAGTGTAAGCGTTTCCACGTTGACCGTGCCGGCGTCCATCGAAAATATACCTATCGCGCTCCCCGCATCCGAGCTTTTGCGCGCAAGGGAGAGCTGGTTCAAATTGATGACGGAGTCTTCCGTAATTCCGCGCAGGTCGACAACCCCCTTGCCGCCACCGCCCGTCCAGATAAGTGCGGAACCGACATACATATTCGCCGCACTCACGCCGTCCGTCCCGGTGAGAGTCACTTTGCCGTTCGCCACTGCTTGGATCGTTCCTTGCCCTTTCGTTCCCTCGATCGCACCACCATCCTCGTTGTAGAATGTGCCGCCGCCGACGTAGATATCGTCCACAGCGATGGTGGTCGTGTCGGCACCCAAGGTGAGGATGTTGTTCCGAATCTCCCAATACAGACCCGTGGCATTGGAGGAGGCGATTGACAGCGAGTTCGCGCGAATCATCGCCTTGGGAGCCAGCGTTACCTCAGCGAAAGGAACGGCGTTCGGTCCGCTGGTCGAGGTGACAATTTCGAAGTGATCAACCTGAATTGTGGACGAAGTCGCGCCACTCAGGTCGAGAGCGACTTTGTAGTTACCTGACGCAGTATAAATCTCCCCCACCGTCGGCACCCAAAGCGAAGTGGAAAGGTCGTCCTTTCCGATAACAACGTCGCCGCCCGTGACCACGACATTGGAGGACTTGAGCCGCAACGTCTCGGCGCTGAAACCATTCGCGAAAGTGACAGTGCTTTTGAAATCTCCCTGCGTGTAAGTGGAGCCTGGATCGATGTTGAGAGTTCCGAAGGAGAGCGTGCCACCAGCATCATCGAAAGTCGTGGTCGTACCCGTGATGTTTACCGTCGTGGCGGCAAGAGAATCTTTGACCGTGATGGTATTTGCGTCGGTGCCCGCAATGTCGATGGCTTGGACGGATTGCGCACCTCCGAGGATGATTTTGTTGTTCCCGGCGGTGGAGAATCCCCCTCGTCCGAGTGCGTTGTCGGCAGTCGTCTCGAACTGCGCCCTTGCGCCGACGAGGAAGCGCCCCGTGTAGCCGGAGTTGTCAGCAGTCAAAATCAAGTTGGAACGTGTTGCCGTGCCATTGTTGACAGTGACGTTAAGGTCTGCCGTCCCGGTGATCGTTGAGCGAATCTCCACGGAGCGGTTGGGATCGTGTGTTACTGAGCTCTTCGTTTCAACAAGGATGTTTCCCGTAAGGATACTGGTTGTGTTTCCTTCCTTCCAGTTACCAACCCCTCCTCCGTTGAGAACGAGATCTGGAATGTTGACGATAGTCGAACCGGCGTTTTTCAAGCCCAAACTTCCACCAGCATCAATGTAGATCGTTCCGAGGAGGTTCTGCGTCACCGCAGAGGTACTGGCGCGTGTGCGCATGGTATAGGCAACGTGCACAGTGTCGCCCAAGGTGGGGATGTTGGTACTCACTTCTCCAGTTGCGGAACCGACAGCCCATGCCCCTGTCTGATCCCAACCAGCGTCTTCCCAAGCCTGCTCGGTGAGATAATACGTCTGCGCCGTACGAGTGGAGTTTGTAATCGTGATGGTGTCGCCGATTTGGGCGCTGATACCCGCCACTGCGAGAGCGTCTTGGTCGGCTTTCGTCTCCACGACATACGCCCCGTTTGGGATATCGAATTCCCGCACTTGCGTTGCACTGTAATAGTTTGTCGTCCAAGAACTAAACGTCTGGTCGGCATTGACGTGCAGCTTTGAACCGGAGTTCGTCACGAGCGACACAGTGTCGGCGCCGAGCTTGCCAACCGTATCGGTTGTGTTGCCGTCGTTGTAGAGATAAGTGTGAGAGTTCGCGAACAAAACGACGGTACCAGCAAAATCGTTATCAGGATTGAGCACCCAGATTTTGCTAGCAGCACTGCCCGTTTCGTAGGTCAATGTCGTACCATTTGCGCCAGATATCTTTGCTCGAAGATACAGGCTGCGAGTGTCTGGATTGCCCCGGGACTCGATCTTCGCGTTCGTACCAGTCACTGTGACGCTTCCAGCAAGAGTGACAATCGCATTTGGAGCCTTGGCGTTGCTGATAATGCCGTTGTGGAGGATGAGGTTACTGACGGTCTGTCCCGTTGCTTTCATTGCAAAAGTGCCAGTGGAGTCATTGTTACCGATTGTGAGTGAGCCTCCCGCAAAAACGTTGACATCCACTCCCGATGTGTTTTCGGGGGAACGCAAAGCATATCCGCCAGTGACAAAATAGTCATTGTCAGCGGTTGGTGCTGCGTTGTTGGACCAGTAGCTCGCATTGTTCCAATCAGTTCCCGTCGGTTGGGTCTTCGTCAGCGTCACATCCGCCGCCGACAACTTCCCCAACGCAGAAACAGACACAATTAAAACGGCAGCAAGCCAAAATTTTGCGAAAGCGTTCATGTGGATACCTCTTTTTCTCGCACTGTTTAAGTTTAACTTAACGTAGCCCCATTTTACACCAACACGGGATGTTTGTCAAGGAATTTCTCACAGGAAAATTGGAAAAATGGAGAATTTTTTGGGTGTTGTCGATAAAATCGTTAAAGTTCATCTGCGAAAATCGGTCTAATCGGCGTGAAACAATAAAAAAAACCTCAAGGTGCCTCCCAGAGGTTGGAACCTTGAGGGAATCGGATCATCGGGAATCGTTAGAGAATCCACCCATCGCGATATTCAATCGCAATCAAGTCGTTCGCCTCGGGAACGTTCGTCACCTTCATCGCGTCGGCGTCCCAACGGAGTTCCTTCCCCGTTCGGTACGCAACAGTGCCAAGGAGTACCGTTTCAGTCAGGCGCCCAGAATATCCGAACTTGCAGGTGCAGTCTTCTGGACGATTGTCGCGAATCGCTTGAAGCCACTCGTTATGATGACCAATAGATGCCGGAATCGACTTGTCGGGACGCTTGAAATCGCGGAACTTTTCCTGCGGATAGAGCGCGTGAGAGCCATAATCGGCAAACATGACGCCTTCTTTTCCAACGAAAAGGACGCCCGCGCCGCGCTCTGGAACGCCATACTGCTTCAAAGCGGCAGGTCTCTTGTCGCCGTCGTACCAATAGAGCGTGCATGCGGGGAATTTTTCGCGGGCAGGGAAGGTATATTTGACCGTGAGATTGAGCGGGCAGCCTTCCAGATTGACGGGAGGACCATCAATCGCCTCGGCAGTGAGACAGTCGCGCAGCTCAAGCGCCCAGAACGGCAAGTCCATATAGTGGCATGCCATGTCGCCAATGGTACCGTTGCCGAACGCCCACCAACGACGCCAATGCGCCGGGACATAGCGAGGATGATACGGACGCATCTGAGCGGGACCAATCCACGCGTCCCAATTAAGGTAGTCGGGCACAGGGGGAGTATCCGTTGGGCGAGTTGCGTTTGGCGGGAGTCCCCAACCTTTGCCGCACCAGACGTGGACTTCCTCAATGGGACCCACGACACCACTTTGGACAAGCTCCACAACACGACGGTAGTTTTCACCAGCATGGATTTGCGTCCCCATTTGGGTAACGAGTTTCTTCTCCTCGGCGATTTGCTGCATGACGCGGCACTCACGCACATCGTGAGCAAGCGGTTTCTCGCAGTAGCAATGGATTCCGGCACGCATCGCCATCACGCTCGGTGCGGCATGTGTGTGATCCGGCGTGCAGACGCACACACCGTCGATATCCTTGACTTTCTCGAACATTTGTCGAAAGTCGGAGAATAACTGGGCCGAGGGGGCTTTTCCCTTGGCCGCTTCGAGGTAGCGCGCGTCGACGTCACACAACGCAACGACGTTTTCCTTGAGCATCTCGGCAAGCGATGCCGCCCCACGATTCGCGGGGCCAATGACGGCGATGTTCAATTTAGAGCTTGGAGCCGCACTTTGGGCAAGCCCCGGTCTCGCGACGACGGTGGAGGCTAAAGCGACCGCCGCGCCAGTCTTCATAAAATGGCGTCTTGAAATGGACTTCATTCAAAAATTCCTTTCACTTAAGGTAGGTAAAAAAAGAAGGGAATGTTCTTGGAAACTTTTCCTTCGACTAATGGTATGATAACAAAATTCCCCCGTGGTTGCAAGCGGGGGCTCCTGTGCCGCTAGCGTTTGAGGGTGTACGCGCCGGGCGTCACTTCGTTAATGTTGGGCGTCAAATCAATTTCCAAGTCTTTTGTCACGAATCTCATCAGGTCGAAAACGATCGCTTGGAGCCAATCCGTCTCCCAAGTGGAGTTGTTGTGGGCAAGTGAGGTGTACGCCACGCGCCCTTTTCCCTCCATTCTCGCCCACGTGCACGGGAACGGCGGTCGATCGTTGCACGCTTCGCGCATCCCCTCGGTCTCCTGAACCATGATGACGTGCATGTCGGGATTGAAATTTTTCAAACAATACCACTCTTCCCTGACGCGCAGCGCGTCGCCAAAAGGTTTGAAGGAGGGCAGCTCGCCAGATTTCACGACGCGGATGGTGGTTTCCTGCTGCGAGCCATGAACGATGAACTCTCCACCGATCATTTTGGTGTAGTCGTTGCGTTTGTCTTCAGGACAATTTTCGAAGGCGGAGGGACCGCCGGACTTGCACGTGTCGGTGGCGCTGTGGAAGCCGAGGACGCCTTTGCCATCGCGAATGGCGCTAAAGAAACGTTTTTCTCCCTCTTTCGACATGGGGAAGGAGTCCTTCTCGCCGCGCTCTCCAGTGAGCGTTCCACAGCAGTAGAGAAGGAAGGCGTCGAATTGATCCAAGTCGCCGTCAAAAATGCGACCATTTTTGGTGCAGACGACCTCGTATCCGAGCGCGGCACCGAGTTTCTTGAGGACGCGACCCGTCACGCTCAAGCCCGTCGCGGGGTCGATCACGGTGGAGGGATGAATGAATCCGGTCGAACGCTCGTAGTAGAGGAGTTTTTTCTTTTCCCCTCCCTGAGCGAAAATAGAGTTGAGTGGAAGTGCCAATGCAACTGCGGAAGCTCCAGCAGCAAGAAAATCTCGTCGTTTCATAAAAATTCTCCTGAAAAACCAAGAAAAAACATGGAAGGTGTCCCAAAAGCGCTCGTGCCCGCTTTCCCCTCAATATAAACCAAACGACGCGGGGAGTCAAGTGGCGGGGCGACTTTTTTTGCGTTTTTTTCACAATCTTTCGCAAGACATGCTTTTGTGAAATGTTGTGAGGAAGAAAAATACCAGTTTTTTTTGCCAAATATTCCGATTCTGGGGACGTGCTACTTTACAACATTGGAAAGATAGGGTACAATAGGATGTTGTGTCGCTAGACTTTCATCTTGGGGAGGTGCCGCACCTGTGTTGGATCGCCCCGGGGGGTGTGCGTCGCGCGACAAATCCTGCCGCTCACAAAAGCGGGCTGTTTCGAAATGCTTCGAACGGAATCGATTTCCATATCATTTACATACCATTTCATATTGCCTTATGTCAGAACCAAGCAACAACAAAACAAACAACGATACAAACGAGAACAAGAACACAAACGGTGCCGATAATAAGACGCCGCCGAACAACCACAGCGACGATTTTCCGCCGCAGCCGGGGGTCTTGCGGACGCTGCTTCTCATGCTCCTTGTCGGCGCGATTATTTGGTATTTTCTCGGCTCCGCAAATAATAAAGTTGCAGAAGTCAGCTATGGATATTTCCTCTCTCAACTCGAGAAAGGGAACGTGAAAAAAGCGGTCGTGAAGGATGCCACCCGACTGACGGGCGAGTTTGTGACACCTCCGGTCGTCAAGCTCAGCGAGAAGGGGGAAATCCTGTGGGAAAACGAGAAGGACGACAAAAAGCAAGACAAAAAACCCGTCGCGCCCTCGTCTTTCTGGCAAGATTAAAGAGTCACAGAGGGATGCGGAGGAAAAATCGAACGATTCGTCCGCTCCAGCAGCAGCCTCGACGCAAGAAAAAAGCGAAGGGGGAACGACTCCTGCAACCACCAAAACCACCACGACGCGAAATCCAAACCAAACCTCCAAACGAGACCCCAAAATACCGGAGGAGAAAACGCTTCCCGAGCGATTCGTGACGACGCTTCCGTCCCCCATTGAGTCGGGCGGCGAGCTGGATCAGCGGCTGGCGGAGAAACTCGGGGGGAATTATGGCGTGTACGAATCGTTCAACACGATGAACCTGCTCATGTTTGCGTCGATTCTCGTCACGTTTCTTCTCGTCGGAATGATTTGGTTCCAATTCCGACGTGCGCGCGACCAGATCGGCGGCGGGTCGATGTTCGGATTTAGTCGAAGTCCCGCGAAGCGATACCAGCAGGGGGACGAACCCGTGACGTTTAAGGACGTGGCGGGTCTCGAGAGCGTGAAGGAAGATTTGGCGGAAGTGGTCGATTTTCTCAAGCACCCGAAAAAGTTCGAACGCCTCGGCGCGCGGATTCCCAAAGGGATTTTGATGTGCGGTCCTCCCGGAACCGGCAAAACGCTCCTTGCGCGTGCCATTGCGGGGGAGGCAGACGTCTCCTTTTACTCCATCAACGCGTCGGAATTCATCCAGATGTTCGTCGGCGTGGGGGCAAGTCGAGTGCGCGATATGTTCGACGTGGCGCGCGCCAACGCTCCCGCGATTCTCTTCATTGATGAAATCGACGCTGTCGGGCGCCTCCGCGGCACCGGAATCGGCGGTGGAAACGACGAGCGCGAGCAGACACTCAACCAAATCCTCAGCGAGATGGATGGTTTTGCGACCAACGACGTCGTTATCGTCATAGCGGCGACGAATCGTCCGGACGTTTTGGATCCCGCGCTTTTGCGACCGGGGCGATTCGACCGCCAAGTCATGGTTTCTCGTCCGGCACAAAAGGGACGGCTCCAGCTTTTCGAAGTCCACACGCGGAAGGTTCCGCTTGCAAGCGACGTGAACATGGAGCGCCTTGCCTCAATGACGACGGGTCTCACGGGTGCGGATATTCGAAATATCGTGAACGAAGCGGCACTTTGGGCGTGTCGTGGGAACAAAGACAACGTGTCGATGTCCGATTTTTACTATGCAATCGACAAGGTTCTCATGGGTGCGAAGCGAGAGGAAGTCATTAGCGAGGAAGAGAAGCGCGCCACCGCGTATCACGAGGCAGGGCATACTCTCATTGCGTGGCTCACGCCCGGAAGAGACCGCATCAGCAAGGTATCCATTATTCCGCGTGGGAAAACGTTGGGCGTTACGCAGCTTATCCCTGAGGAGGATCGTGTCAGCATTAGCCAAAAAGAAATTGAGGGAAAACTCCTCATTTCTCTCGGAGGGCGCGAGGCGGAACGGCTCGTCTTCAACGAGTTGTCTGCCGGAGCCGAGGGGGATTTGGAGTACGTCACACAGCTTGCGCAAAAAATGGTCACCGCGTGGGGAATGAGCGAGCGAATCGGTCCCGCCGCGTTTCGAGTGGGTGACGAGCATCCGTTCCTTGGAAAAGAGATGTCGACGCAAAGAAACTTTAGCGACAAAACGGCGCAGATTATTGATGAAGAGATCATGAGAATCCTGAATCACGCGTCGGAAGTGACGGCGGAAATGCTTGCCGAGAATCGAAACAAACTCGACGCCCTCGCGCAAGCGCTGGAGATTCGCGAGGAGTTGGACGAGGCGCAGATTGAGCAGATATTGGGTCCTCCGAAATATCGACGAAAAGAAGAGAAACCGAGCGAAAAAAACGAGGGAAAGACTGGGGGGAATAAGGACGAAAAAGAGGGAACATCGTAAATCGCAATTCGTTTGGGCGTGGCTACAACTTCCCGTTTCGTTCGTTCGGCGCGTGAGTGCGATTTTTGCTTGATTATCACACATTTATGTCAGACTTCCTTTCGAAAATACATTCCCCGGCGGACTTAAAGCGCTTGTCGTTGGAGGAGCTTGAGCAGCTTGCGGCGGAGATTCGCGAGGCGATTCTCGCGGTGGTGGAGACGCGCCCCGCGCATTTCGCCTCCAATTTGGGCGTGGTGGAATTGACGCTGGCGCTCCATTCCGTGTTTGATTTTTCCTACGATCGACTCGTGTGGGATGTTGGGCACCAGACCTACCCCCACAAATTAGTCACGGGAAGAAACGAACTATTTTCCACCATCCGCACGCGCGGAGGCTTGATGGGCTACCCAAACCCTGCCGAGAGTCCGTTTGATTTATTCATGACGGGACACGCTGGGTGCAGCATCTCGTCCGCGCTGGGTCTGCTCGTTGGGGACGATTTGGTGTCGAAAATCGCGCAGAATCCTGATGACTCGCAGGAGGATGCCGAGCGGCACGTTGTCGCCGTGATTGGCGATGGATCGTTCGCGAATGGGGTCGTTTTTGAGGGATTGAACCATTTGGGCGAGTTGAAGAAAAACATCACGGTGGTGCTCAACGACAACAAAATGTCGATTTGTCCCCGCGTGGGTGGGATGGGGCGCTACCTCGACACCCTCCGCATGAATCCGTTTTATACGGAGTTTAAGTCCGATTTCAAACGAATGGTCGAATCGATCCCTGTGGTGGGGCGACCCACGAGAAGTTTTTTCCACTACCTCAAAAGCGCCATCAAGGCAGGGATGCATGGCGGAATGCTTTTTGAGGAATTGGGGGTGCGTTACATCGGTCCCGTCGACGGGCACGATATTCGGCAGCTCCAAAAATTCCTTCGCATGGCTCGGCAATACAAATCCCCCACGCTGCTGCACGTCCTCACGCAAAAGGGGCATGGGTATCTCCCGGCGGAAGAGAATCCGACGAAGTACCACGCTCCGCCGCCGCTCAAGCGCACGAATCACGCAAGCGACCGGTCGTACACCGTGTTGGCGAGTCAAAAAATTTTGGAGCTGATGGAGAAAGACCCGCGCGTCGTTGTAATCACGGCGGCGATGTGCCAAGGGAATAAGTTGGAGCTTATTCGCGAAAAATTCCCCGAGAGGTTTTTTGACGTTGGGATTTGCGAGTCGCACGCCGTTGTGTTGGCGTCTGGCATGGCAAAATCCGGCATGAAACCTATTGTCGATATTTATAGTACATTCATGCAGAGAGCGTACGATCATCTCTTCCAGGAGATTTCCCTTCAGGATTTGCCCGTCACGCTTCTCATGGATCGCGCGGGGCTTGTGGGTGCCGACGGTCCGACGCACCACGGAACGTTCGATTTGTCCTACATGCGTGCCCTGCCGAACATTATCGTCTCGGCTCCGGCGGACGATGTCGACCTCCATCAAATGCTCGAGTTGGCGACGAATTCGAAACATCCTTTTTCGATCCGATACTCCAAAACGCAGACGCCTCAGTTGCCGATTCAAAATCGCGCGCCGGCGGAGGTTGGCAAGTGCGAGATTTTGCGCCAGGGCGAAGTTGGCGGCGGACTTGTCGTTGCGTGCGGCGTCCAGAGTGTTTTGGCGTGGCAGGCGTTGGAGAGAATGGGCGATTCGTCCGTGGCGCTCGTGAACGCTCGTTTCATCAAGCCGTTGGACGTCGAAACGCTCGTCCCATTGGCGCAGCAGGCGCGTTGGATTCTCACGATTGAGGAGGGGACGCGCATCGGTGGGTTGGGGGCTGCCGTCCTCGAAGAGCTGTCGGAGGCGGAGATTCCTCTCCCTCTCGTGAAAAGGTTGGGAGTTCAAGACATTTTTATTCAGCACGCGTCTCGGAACGAGCAATTGCAAGAGACCGGACTTGACGAGGATGGGATTTTCGAGGCAATTCAAGACCTAATTGCGCGCAGTAGGCAGAAGTAGACACAACTTTAATAGATCGATTAATCACGATGAACCACTTGAAAATATTGCGAGTCGCGCTCGCCACGCTGTTTTTTTTCACGATCACGTTTTATTTCATGGATTTTGCCCGGCTTCTGCCGCTCGGAACCAGTTGGACGGCGAAAGTCCAATTTGTCCCCGCCGTGATGCGCGCGTGGACGCACGCCGAGGCTCTTCCGCCGTTTGTGTTGGAGGTGCCCGAGGCGGCAGTCCCCGAAACGACGGCTCCCGAGAAAGACGCCGAGAATGGCGAAAATAGCGCGGGAACTTCCCTACACCCGGGCGTGCATGAGGTCGTGACGTCGTATGCCGTTTCGGATGCGGTCGTTGAGGGGGAGAATCCTAGCGGAGATTCAGGCGAGAGTGCCGACGAGAGTGCCGAGTTTGGTTTTGGATTCGATGAGCCGGAGGAGATTCCCCCGCAAAGCGCCGAAGACGCTGGTGTGTTGGAGGAGTCCGACGATTCGGATCCATATGCTGACGCAGGCGAGTATTCAGACGGATATTCCGACGAATATGGTGGCACGGAGGCGACATCAGAGGCAACGCCTGCCGCAACATCAGAAGTGACTCAAGAGACGACATCAGGCGCAACGCCAGACACAACCCCCGCCCCGCCAGCGTCTTCCCACACGTCCAACTTGTGGCGCGAAACGAGGGGGGCGGTGGTTCAGCTTTTCGAAAATCCGTACGTCGTTCTCGGCGGGATGTTGTTGCTCACGCTTCTCTTTGGACGCATTTATTGCTCCATAATCTGCCCGTTGGGAGTGCTTCAAGACATTATCGCGTGGGGTGCGCGAAAAATCAATCGTAAGAAGAAATACGGGTGGCAAAAACCCAAAACCGCGTTGCGCTGGTGCGTGGCGGCGCTTTTCGTCCTTGCGGGGGCGCTTGGTTTAACGATTTTCGTGAGTCTTCTCGATCCCTACGGCAACTACGGACGAATCGCCAACAACCTCCTCCGCCCCGTATATTTGAGCGCCAACAACCTCCTCGCGTGGTACGCCTCCGCGCACGACAGCACGACGTTCACGTTCGTTATCGCTATGATCCACACCTTGGCGGCGGGCGTTTTCGCCCTCGGCGTCCTTCTCGTCGTTGGGATTCTCGCGTATCGCAACGGACGCACGTATTGCAACACCATTTGCCCCGTCGGGACGCTTTTGGGCTTGCTCTCGCGAGTCTCCATATTTCGCGTGAGAATCGACAAATCTTTGTGCAAAAGTTGTGGGCAATGTGCCTCCCGCTGCAAGTCGTCTTGTATCGACGCGAAGGAGAAGAGCGTGGACGCGAGCCGATGCGTGTCGTGTTTCAATTGTCTCGGAACGTGTAAATTTGGCGCCATTTCGTACTCCTACCAGATAGAGTCAGCGCCTCGAAAACCAACGGCGAAAAAGGCGCAAAAAGAAGAGCAGGGAGAAAAAGAAGATGTCGTCGAGACGCCAAACGAGAATCGACGCGAATTTCTCTCTCTCATGGCTCTTGCGGCAGGAGCGTCCGTCGGAGCGGCATCCGCTGCGCGCTGCGCCAATCTGAACGCTGCGGAGGGGAAGATTTATCAAACGGGGAAACACGCATTCAAGCGCCAAGTTCCGCTCGCTCCACCCGGCGCGAAGAGTATCGACCACCTTCTCCACCATTGTACGGCTTGCCACCTTTGCGTCACGAAATGCCCCTCCGGCGTCCTCAAACCCGCGCTTTTGGAGTACGGCGTCGGTGGGATTTTCGTCCCGCGGATGGATTTCACGCGCGGATTTTGCGCTTATGATTGCACGATTTGCTCGGAAGTCTGCCCAAATGGTGCGATCGACATTCTCGAAATGGCGGACAAACACTACACTCAGGTGGGCAAGGTTCAATTCATCGTGGAGAATTGCGTCGTGAATATCGACGGCACGTCGTGCGGGGCGTGTTCCGAGCATTGCCCAACGCAAGCCGTGAGGATGATTCCGTTTCCCGAGGGGGATAAAAAATTCAACAAGGTTGGACTCACGCTTCCGGAGATCGACCAGAATATTTGCGTCGGCTGCGGCGGCTGCGAGCATATTTGCCCCGTGCGACCTTTTCGTGCGATTTATGTCGAAGGGAATGCGATTCACGTCCGGCGCGCCGATTTTGTCGATGCGGAAGTGATTAATGTCGATCCCGACGAACTCGATTTCTTTTAGTGGTCGTCTCCCTCCTCGATTGAGGTGGGGAGTTGGTTTATTTTTTAACTTTTACCTTTTTTTCAAACACAATGCAAAAAGACACACAAGCTGTCCATGCAGGACACACGGTCGACAAAGACACCAACTCGCGTACGGTCCCATTGTATCAAACGTCGGCGTTCACGTTTGATTCTCCGGAACATGCGAGTACTCTATTCAAACTCGAAACGCCCGGGAACATTTATACTCGACTCATGAATCCGACGACGGACGTTTTGGAGAAACGCCTTTCGGCAATGGATGGCGCGCTTTGTGGTGTTGCGCTTGCGAGTGGTCAGGCAGCGATCACGCTCACGCTCCTCAACGTGACGCAGGCGGGGCAGAATATCGTTTCTTCCCCCGCGATTTATGGCGGCACTTCAAACCTCTATCATCACACGATCAAGCGACTTGGTATAGATGTCCATTGGGCGGATCTCTCCAAGCCGGACGAGATTGAGGCGGCAATCGACGACAACACACGCTTCATTTATTGCGAAAGTATCGGCAACCCGAAAAACGAAGTCCCGGATTTTGAGATGATCGCGGAGATTGCCCACCGCCACGGAATTCCGTTTGTGGTGGACAACACGTGCGCGCCCATTGGACTTGTCCCAATCGAGCACGGCGCGGACATTGTGATTTATTCCTTGACGAAATACATCGGCGGACACGGAACATCAATGGGCGGCATCATTCTCGATTCTGGTCGCTTCGACTGGACGGGGAAAAAGTACGGCACGCCTGGCAAATTTCCGGAATTCACGCAGCCGGATCCTTCCTATCATGGAATGGTTTTTTACGACCATTTCGGAGGCGATTCGATGAAAGCGGACGACGGCACGATTCTCAACCCGGCTTTTGCCGCGAGGATTCGCACGTGTCTCCTGCGCGACATGGGCCCCTGCATTGCGCCATTCAATTCGTGGCTCTTCATTCAAGGCGTCGAAACGCTTACGCTGCGTTGGAAGAAAATTTGTGACACGTCGCTCCAACTCGCGCAGTGGCTCGAGAAAAATCCAAACGTTTCGTGGGTGAATTATCCCGGCCTTCCTTCGAGTCCGAGCTACGCCAACGCGAAAAAGTACCTCAACGGCTACGGTGGAATCATTGGGTTTGGCATCAAAGGAGGAATCGAGTCGGGGAAGAAATTCCTCACGAACGTCCAACTTATGAGCCATGTCACGAACATTGGCGACTCGCACACGCTCGTGGCGCACCCCGCTTCCACCACGCATCAGCAACTGTCGGAGACGGAACTCATCGCGTGCGGCGTTTCTTCCGATTTTATCCGCATTGCGGTTGGATTGGAGGCTCCCGAAGATTTGATTTCCGACTTGGATCAGGCGCTCCGCGCGTCCGTGTGATTTTGGGAGGAGAATATGGATATCGGCCGTTTTTTTCAACAGGCGTACGTCCATCTCTATCGACGGTCGCTCAAAATTCGACCGCTTCAGTGGTGGAGGGACCATGCGTGGGATTTGCGCGCGAACGCGATGATGATCGTCATTGCGATTTCCGTGTCCCTTTTTGCGCTGGTCGGATACGTTTTTTCCGAGTTGCAAGAAACGGCTATTCCTGACGACGCTATTCGCCTCCAGGCGTTTGGTCCACAGACTATTTTCGTCGAGGGGCAGGGTGGTGCCGCCCCGTTTTCGACGTGCGCTTATCATATTGAAGCGAGGCGACCTTATGGATCCATGCTTCCCAACACGCAGCTTGAGGTTGCGCTGTTGGACTCCTCTGGCGTGTCGCGCTGGAGCCATCGCGAAAAGACGAACAAGTACGGAGTGCTCGACGTGAGGATTCCCAACGACATTGAAGAGATCGAACGGTGCGTTTCGGTGCGAATTTCTTCGACGAACGACGAGTTCCAAGGGAAAATCCACGTGAAAAAGGCACCAGCCCCGCCGCTCGTTCCGTCGTTGCTCGACGTCAGTCTCGAGGCGCTCCCTGTGCGCAATGTCTCGTTTGAGTCGCCTTCCTTTTGGGAAAACGACATTCCGTTCGAACGCACGCATTTAATGACGCAGCTTTTGCCCACGCCGCGAGTGTTGCGGCACGATGAGGAGCCGACGTTTCAAGTTTCGTGTTCGCTCGAGCGCCAGCCCCTCATGCTGGGCGTTTGGTCGGGCGAGTCGCTCGTTGCGTGTCGTCCCGTCGTGATGAGTCGGGCGTCTCAAAAGTTTTCCCTCACTCTTCCCGAGGCGTCGTCGGGTCTTTTCGATGTTTATCTCGTGTATTATGGGGCGAGCCATCCGCTTATTTTGGAGCACCAGATGATCTATCGAATCCCTGCCGTTGCGAAGGAGGAGTTGGAGTCATTGCGCGCGCATCTTCTCCCCGAGTTGGACGCGCTTGCGGAGAAGGTGAGTCGTCCAGATTTTTGGGAGCCGCCTCCTTTGCCCGGCGCGGGAGTCGAGTTTTTTTCCATGGAGGTGCCGAACCCAAAGGAAGACGACGTTTTTCTTGCGTTGCGAGACGAGAAAAAACTCTCTGCTGAGCAAGTCGAGGAGCTTACGGAGTTTCGGTCCCTCGCGTTGGAGTGTTTATTGAGCACGCACCTCTCGAACATGCAAGAGGAGAAGGCGTTGCGCTTGGACGAGATGAGTCGATTGCTGCGCATTTCATCGCTCTTTCATGAGGAATCCTATGGAGACAGCCTCGATGTTATGGGTCGGGCGGTCGAAATTTTGCCGAACATTATTGACGAATCGAAAGATGGGAAGGATCTGCTCCACCGCATGAGACCATTGCTCCCGTTGGTGTACGACGGGCAGTGGCGTTTGGAGCGCAATCATCCGCAAATCTACATGATTTATCGCTATTCCGTCCGAAACATGCTCGAGATCTGCGGCACGGAAATCTTCGCGCTCGCGGGCTGCCTTGCCTTTTTCACCCTAATCGCCACCCTTCTCGGAATCCCACTGAGCAAACGCGTTGTGTATGGCGTTTTGATTCTCATTTTTGCCACGATTATAACGTCGTGCGTTTTGTTGAATAGAAGCGATTTCCAAAATTATACCCAACACGTTCCGTTCCACACGTTTGTTGGGAGTGACACAGCGGCGCGAAGCGTGCAGGAGTGAGTTGGCGGAACGAGAATATCGCGAAAGCTCCCCCACGCAGCCAGTGTCTCCAATTTTTTCAGGCGTTAAAATCCTCACAATCCCTACAATCAGAACTTCCAAAAAAAGATTAAAGATCTTTCCAAAAAAATTCTGTGAAACTACTTGCCTTTTGACAATTCTTATGGTAGAATGGGTTGTACTGCAAACATTGCTAGAACATGTTCATCCCCTGTATAATTGTGAAGCGGGAGTGCGTTATTATGTTAAAATATATTCCGATTGCCTTATTTTTGATGGTTGTAGGGTACGTCTTTTCGACGTGTCACTTTGATGTTTTCATGTGGAAGGACACAAGCAACCTTGAGCGAATCGTCATCACCTCGAAAGCGAAGGATCAGCAGACGGATATACCTGCATATCCTCCAGAGTTAGGCGAAGATGAGCGATTGCAACACAAGAACGGCGTGGTTGGTGTCACGGAACTTGGGTTGAAAAATGCCATGAAACTTATCCCTAAGAAGGAAGGTGAGGAGGAAGAGGAGGTTGCGGCGGGCGGAATGCCGCCACGAACCCACTCCGTCGGACGGCAATCCATAGAGCATGAGTCGCTCGATATTCCCGTTTTGACTACGGATTTAAAAGATGCTCCAGAGTCGCAGACGGCGGACGGGCAGCCAGCGGTGGGATCGGCGGCTGCTGTTGATCATCTCACCGAGTCTCTCGAAGCGGCAAGATCGGGAGATGACCCGAGACCTGGTCGCAAGGTGACCTTCCGTCGCTTCCATGAGGAAAAGGATTCCGTCCTTTTCGGGTCGTTCAACATTGATCCGTGGGACGACAAGGATTTGAAGTACCCCGGGCTATTGGAGGAATTGCTTTTCGTGTTGGCGCAGTTCGATCTCGTGGCGGTTCAAGGGGTGTATACCTCGTCGCCTCGTATGCTTGATGAGTTGACGTCGCGTCTCACGGAGAAGACGGGGCGCCAGTTTCGCCACGTCGCCATTTTCCCTCAAAATCAGAACATGAACGACCCGGTGCCTGCGTTCATTTATGACTCCACGACCATGGAAGTTGATCGTCATGCGGTATTTTACGTCGGGTACGAAGGGAAGCCTTTCGTATTCCGACCTTTGGCGGCAAAATTTCGAGTGAAAAAGGCTCCGCCAGAGGATGCGTTCACGTTTATCGCCGTGAATATGAATCTTTTCCCAACCTACGAGGCTAACGAGATTCAGTATGTGCCGGACGTGATTCGTACCGCGAAGGAGACGGCTGCCGAAAGCTCCCAGAAGAATGCCGGAATTCCACAAAACAAGGAGGACGACGTCATTCTCATGGGACATTGGGGTATAGATCCCGACAAAGTTACTATTCGAAAAGGCTTTGAGAAAAACCTCTCTTGGTCGGTAGAAGGTCTGCCGACAAATACGTGGGGAAAGTACCAACTCACGTCGGAAAATATCGCGTTCCTGCCGAATGCCACATGCGAGTTTATCGACGGTGGTGTCTGGAACTTGGCAGAGCTGCCAAAACGCACCGGGGGCATTCCTTTCGACCAGCACCCTGTTTGGGGAATTTTCTCCATTTGGGAAGGTGGGAAAAAATAGTTTTCCCCGCCAAAATAATAACCGAGAGCCGGGGCGCGGGTCTTCCACCGCACGGCTCTCGGTTTGTTGAGACATCTCTCTTTTTCTCCGTTCTTTTGAACTCTCTAGACTCCCCTGCTATAATTGAAGCGGGAATCGAGATAGAACACCGCCATTAAAAAATCTCGTAGCCCAAGAGTTGATGTATCACGAACTATTTTTATGGAAGGATTTCAAAAGATGAAGAAGAGTTTAGGGTTTTGCGCCCTGTTTCTTGCAGGTTTGTTCTTTGTAGGAACTCAGGGAGTGAATGCCGCGACGCACGATTCCGTTTCGAGGAATGCGTGGGCGAGCGAAACGACGGAAGAGACGTTGTCCATTGTGACGAACAAACCCGCTGAGGTCGCCAATGGGGCAGAGACTATCGAGAGGGAGTCTATGTAGAGAGACCATCACCAACGGAAATGGAACACCGGCTGCCACCGAATTCCCCACTCAGGGTGAGAACGGAACCTACAGCAACGGAGCTCTCTACTCCAACGGCGTTATCAACGGCAACTATTCCAATGGTAATTATTCTAACGGCAACTGCGCCCCGGCGTGCGAGCCTGCTTGCGCTCCAGCGTGTGCGCCCGTGTGCCTCCCGGCGTGCGAGCCTGCCTGTCAGCCTGTCTGCCAGCCGGTCTGTGTCGAGCGTTGCTGCCATCGAAAGCACTGCTGGCGTTGGAAGAGGCGACACGCTTGGAGAAGAGCGCGTTGCTGCTACAATAACTACAACTACAGAACGAACGATTGCTGCGACCCGTGCGCCACTTCCTACGGAACGACCTATTCCAACGGGTATAATGGCTACAACGGCTACAATAGCTACAATAGCTACAACAATTATGGCGGAGTCTACTCCACCTCCTCGGATTGCGGTTGCGCTCGATAAGGCGTGATTCGTAATCAAAAAATGAGCGCGGGACCGTTCGACGATTCCGCGCTTTTTTTATAATCTTGGCGAAATTTGGCGCCCAGTTTTTTAAGGGCACCTCTTATCTCATGCGCTCAACTTGCGGCGGGAATTTCGTACGTGCAGTCCCGCCAATCCTGCCGCTCCCAACAAAACGAGCGCCCATGTCGATGGCTCTGGAACAGCGTTGGTCATCTCCAAATTCAATCCCGAAAACGCAAACGCCGTCGCGTTCAAAGAGTTAAATTGCTCAAGGTCCCACGATAAAAAGAGCGTATCGCTCAAAGCTATCCCAGAGAGCGCGACGCCATCTTCGGTGTAGGATAAATCCTGTGTGCCTTCTTCGAAAAGACCGCTGGATAGCCACTCCAGGAACAAATCCGCTTGAGTGGCGTCAGGCATCGTGTCCAAGATAAGCTCGACATTTGCAATTTTCCCTTCTGCCTCGGGGAGCGAGAACCATCCCGTCGTGAGCGTGTCTGGAAAATTGAGTGTCTGCGTTCCGTCAACTATCGCGAAATCAGCAACCTTTCGCAACGGATTCAAAAAGCCCCAAATTTGATTCGTGTCTCCTCGAGTGTTCCAAAGTGCGTCGTCTGTGGCAGTGAAATTCGAAATCCCAGCGTCGGCTTCGATCAAACAATACTCCGACGCGGTGGTGAGTCCCAATCCACCACGATTTTTGGCAGCAACCGTCCCTGCCAAGTTTGCCGTTCCTGAGACGTTGAGCGCCGACATGCCAGTGGCGTCAATGAGGAAATTTGCGACACCAACGGTGCTCATCGTGATGGACGAGGCGCTCAATGTTCCCAAGCCACCGATTCTGTTCAATTCCGCCTTGGTCGAGGAATCGCCCCCAAAGAGCAAGGAGTTGAGCGTCGCGGAGCCTCCAGAGAAATTCAGAATCCCTGAGCCGTTCCCTCTGCTGAGTTCCGTGTTGCTAACGACCGAAACGGTTCCGCCGCTCATATTGAAGGTGCCCGAGGCGTTACCCCCTTCTCCTAAAACGAGATTTCCTTTGAATTCGACGTTTCCGCCACGAACATTCAAGACCGCCACACCATTGGAGTAATTATCGTTCGAAACCCCAAGGGAACCAAAATACGCATGCTTCTCACTGAAAGAGACCTGTGCGTTGTCCTGAATGTTGAGCTCACCATATCCATCACGAACGCCCGCCACGACCTGCGCGTTGAAATTAACGACTGCGGAATTCTTAATCGTGACGTATCCTTTATTTTCCGATCCGAAACCAACGACGAAATAGTTCGACGAAAACGTCGAGTCCCCCGCAAGTGTGAGCGAAGCGTTCATGTTCGTCTGGTCGTTCTTGTTTCGATTCGAGGCGAGGCGCATGATATTAGCGCTGAAAGCACCCGAGTTGACGACGATGTTCGTTTCGTCGCCCGTGTGATTCCCCACATTGAAGAGGTCGGAGGAGATAGCTGTCTCGCCACCATTTTGGACGAAATTCATCGAGCTAAAACTCAACCAATTCGTTGGTGAGAAATTGAATTTCCCCCCGCCAACGAGAGTGACGTTCGACATGATTGTTGCGTCGCTCGAAAAAGTGACTTCGTGTGCCACCGTGACGCTCTCGCCCCCCAGAGGAGAGGAGGAGCCGTTCCACGTCGTGTTGTCGTTCCACGCGCCAGACTGGATGGTCGTCGTCGGAGCCGTCGCATTGATAATTTGTTCGGTCGACATGCCCTTGAGACCACCCGCATACAAACGAAACGCTTGCTGAGGGGTAAGCTCTCTGTTCCAAACGTTAAGCTCATCAATGTCGCCCGTGTAGGCGTGGTTATTGACGCCATCCGCGCCGACGTGCCACGCATAGGAGGTTTGCAATGCCGTGTCGTCCAAGGAGCTTGCGTCGCCACGCAGGGAGACGAAGTAGCCGTTGCTTCGACCGTAGTAGACCCACGAATAGCCATCGACATCGAGAGAAAAACCAAGAAACTGCCACGAGTTGGTGGAAAAAACGCTCTTGATTCGGTAGTCGATACGATTGGTTCCGTCGGCAGCATTGATATTCGTCCCGTACACGCCAGATGTCCCATAGCAATTTGAGTATCGGACACCCTGGTTTTCCCCACTTTCCCAGTCTCCGTTGGCGAACAGGATAGCCCATTTGTCGGCTTCTGCCGTTCGAGACCACATCGAAGCGCCCATAGTTTTGTTGACGCCGAAATTGGTTCCGGTGGAATTCGCGAGCGTCACGTATCCTCCCGTCAGCGAGAGATATCCCCCTATCTGACCGCCAGTGGCGATCGTTGCCGCGCCGGTTGCCGTGCCGTCGGAAGTTCCGAAACCGTCGGAATAATCTGTATCGAAAGAGTAGGAGTGAATCCGACCCGTTTTGAGATCGAACACCTCACCCCAGCAGGCACCAGGCAAGACAAAAACGAACGTGGAGGCAAAAATTGAGTACAAAAAAATGCTGCGCATAAACTACCACCTTTCCGTGGGTTTGGGGGGTAAAACTGCCTGTAAAAAACTCCAAGCCGTACAAAACAACACTAACAAAGACCCGTCCCTATGAGGTGCATTCTACACAAAATAACACGTGTGTCAAGTCGCACAGGCGGAAATTTTGACAATTTTATGAAAAAATAACGAGTCTGTTCGCTACATACCTCACATTTTAGTGGTTCTCCCGGTGTCGAATTGGCTCAAAGGTCTGATGTTTTCTATTTTTCTGGCAAAAAATTTGTCGAATCCCAGCCTCCCCCCTTTTTTTCTGAGGAAAATCCGGCTAAAATGGGTGAGTCGGTTTTTTTCACTACTTTTAACTTTTAGGAGTCCATATGAAACGTAGTTTTTTCGTGGGATTGCTCGCATTCTCCCTCATCGGGAGCGTTTATGCGCAAGAATGGAAAATTCAGGAAAATCCCATTCTCTCACCATGGGCGGAACAGGTTGATCCTGTCGCACCGTTGCCAGAATATCCTCGACCGCAGTTTGAGCGCGGCGACTGGCTCTCGCTCAATGGTTTGTGGAATCTCGCCATCTCCCCAACGAAGGAAGGCGCGAACAATTGGGCTGGGAAAATCCTCGTCCCGTACCCCGTTGAGTCCGCTCTCTCTGGCGTCAAACGAAACGTCGGTCCAGAAAACAAAATGACTTACTCGCGAGAGTTCCAACTCCCCGAAGGTTGGGGAGGGAAAAATATCCTCATCCACTTCGAGGCGGTCGACTGGCAGACGGAAGTCTTCGTCAACGGCAAGTCCGTCGGCAAGCACGTCGGTGGCTACGCCCCGTTCGCCTTTGATATCACGCAGTATCTCAACGCGGATGGAGTCCAAAATCTCACCGTCGTGGTGTGGGACCCCACCGACACCAACTGGCAGCCGCGCGGAAAGCAGGTACGCAAACCGAGCGGGATTTGGTACACACCCGTCTCGGGCATTTGGGGAAGTGTCTGGCTTGAGCCGGTCGCAAAAGAGGGCTACCTCCTGAACGCTGCCGCTTATGCCGCGAAGAAGGTCGACGGCGCGCTCGTCCCGACGATTGATGGGAGCGTTGCGATTTGTGGAAAAGCGGTTGCGCAAGATGGGGCGCAGGTTGCGATTCTCGTGAAGGATGCCGAGGGAAACGTTGCGCTCGACACGAAAGCGGTCGTGAAAGATGGAGCGTTTTGCGCTGCTGGGAAAATTGACAACGCGATTTTCTGGACGCCCAACAATCCGTACCTCTATTCCGTCGAGTATCGACTTCTGGACGGGGGCAAAACGTTCGACGTCGTGAAAAGCTATCTCGGAATGCGTACCTCCACGCTCGGCAAGACCGAGGACGGCATCATGAGAATGCTTCTCAACGAGAAGTTTGTCTTCCAATATGGTCCACTCGACCAAGGTTGGTGGCCGGATGGTCTTTATACCGCGCCGACGGACGAAGCGCTCAAGTTCGACTTGGAAATCACCAAAAAAATGGGTTTCAATATGCTCCGCAAGCACGTAAAGGTCGAGCCGCGACGTTTCTATTATTGGTGCGACGTGCTCGGACTTCTGGTCTGGCAGGATATGCCCAGCGGCGATCGATACATCGGCGGCTCTCAGCCCGACATCACGCGCAAGCCAGAATCCGAAGCGAACTTCTACCACGAGTGGGGAGAAATTATCGACACCCTCCGCAACTCACCCTCGATCGTTATGTGGGTGCCCTTCAACGAAGGTTGGGGACAATTCGACACGCAGAATGTGGTCAAATGGACGAAAGAGAACGATCCTACCCGACTCGTCGACTGCGCGAGCGGTTGGACGGATCGAAACTGCGGCGACGTGCTCGACATGCATAGCTATCCGGGGCCCAATCGTCCTGCCGTTCAGGAAGATCGCGCGATTGTCCTTGGCGAGTTCGGTGGTCTTGGTCTTCCGTGTCCGGACAATGCGTGGAAAAAGCAAGGCAACTGGGGCTATGTGAGCTTCCAAAATCAAGAAGATTTGCGGAATCGCTACAATGCTCTTATCGTTCGTCTGCGCGCGCTCATTGATGAGGGTCTCTCTGCTGCCGTCTACACGCAGACGACGGACGTTGAGATCGAAGTCAATGGTCTCTTCAGCTACGACCGCAAGGTGGACAAGATGGGAGTCGAAAACGTTGCACGAATCAACGCCCAATTGTACAAGCCCGCGCCTATCGTCAAAACGCTGGTTCCGACCTCTGCCGCGAAAGGGCAGGTTTGGAGTTATACGTTCGAAAAGCCAGCTGACGACTGGACGAGCGCGGCGTTCGACGATTCGGCTTGGGCAAAAGGCGAGGGTGGATTTGGCACGGAGATGACACCAAACACGACGTGCCGCACGGTGTGGAACTCGTCGGACATTTGGCTGCGTCGAACGATCGACGTCCCGGCATGGGATGAAGCGGCGCAAATCGCGTTGAAACTTTATCACGACGAGGATGTGGAAGTCTTCATTAATGGCGTGAAAGTATTCTCTGCCACTGAGTACGTCACGGATTATACCAACTTCACGCTCGAAGGCGACGCCGCCAAGGCACTGCGCCCCGGAAAAAACACGATTGCGATCCATTGCAAACAGACGCGTGGTGGGCAGTATATTGACCTTGGAATCATCAGTGTGACTCCGTGGGAATAAGAAACTACATAGCCACGGATGTGGCGGGGCTTTCCCCCCATCCGTGCTTCTATAAAAACCGACGAAAATCTCTTTTTTTCTTGAAATCGCTCTTGCGTGGTTTTTGAAAATATGCTAACATTTCGCCAATGAATATATGTATCGCACATAGTTATTTTAAGCGGACAGGAATTCCCCAGATGAATCC
Source organism: Planctomycetia bacterium (assembly GCA_030527105.1). Lineage (GTDB taxonomy): Bacteria > Planctomycetota > Planctomycetia > Pirellulales > Thermoguttaceae > RGIG3701. The sequence continues at coordinate 7,597 of JAUNBK010000013.1, read as the reverse complement.
ATACACACGCAAAACGAAATCGACGTTTGCCCTTGTTCTTTTACTCCTCCTCGCGACCGCCACGGGCTGCGCCAGCGCATTTGGCACACTCGCGTACATGTGGAAGGGGGATCAAATCGATCCTCCGTGCGACAAAATGAAGGGAAAGGTCGCGATCGTTTGTCGCCCTCGTGCCTCGACCTCCTACCAATATGGCGACGTCGCGAACGAATTGGCAAAGTCGCTCAACTCCAGAATCTCCGCAGGAATCAAAAAACCGAAGGAGTGCCAAGTCGTCAAACAGCAAGCTGTCGAGGAGTATTGCGACAATATGGAGGCGGAGATGAATTTCGTCGAAATAGGCAAGGCGGTCGGAGCCGATCAGGTGATTGCGATCGATATTCTCAGCTTCAACCACATTGCCGGGACGGAAGTCCTCCAGGGCAAAGCGGATGTGGGAGTCCAACTTATCGACGTCCGCACGGGCGACGTTCTCTACGAGCCGGAATATTTGGACGAATACGTTTATCCACGCAATTATAAGGTCTCAAGCACCGAGATTAACGAGTACAAATTCCGCCATAAGTTCATCGGTCGGCTCGCAAACTACATTAGCAAGCAGTTCATTCCCTACAGTCGATTTGACAACGATTTATAAAAAATAGGAGAAAAATACACTCTCCCCCCATTGACAAAAAGGTGTTTTCTGCTACAATGCGGATCATAGTTAGGGGGCGGTTAGCTCAGTTGGTTAGAGCACTAGCTCGACAAGCTAGGGGTCACAGGTTCGAGTCCCGTACCGCCCATCCTCGCCGAATTGGTACGTTGTGCTGGTTCGGCTTTTTTTTCGTTTCCACTCGATTCTTTATTTCGATCCCATATGTTGTCTTTTCACATCGAAACCGTCGGTTGTCAAATGAACGCGCTCGATTCCGAGTTGGTCGCTGCCGCTCTCCTGCGCGAGGGGTTTTTGTGCGTCGATTCTCCCAAAAAGGCGGATATCGTTCTCTTCAACACGTGCAGCATTCGACAACATGCGGAGGACAAAATCTACAGCGCGCTCGGTCGGCTAAAATTTGCCAAACAGCACAATCCGAACAAGATTATCGGCGTCATTGGCTGCATGGCTCAGAAGGACAATCAGGAGATTTTTCGGCGTGCGTCTCATGTCGATTTGGTCGTTGGTCCCGGGCAGATCGCGTTGATTCCCGAGTTGATCCACAGGATTCAGCGTGGCGAGGGACCGCAGATCGAGTTGAGTTTGGATCGTAAGGCGCATTCGCGTCATGAGGTGGAGTCGAGTTTCGAGTCGTACGACCCGCTTCGAGAGGCGCAGGCGCGGCACAATCCGTATCTTTCGTACGTTCGCGCGATGTTCGGGTGCAATCAATTTTGTTCCTATTGCATCGTGCCGTTGGTGCGTGGTCCGGAGAGAAGTCGCGAGGCGGAGGAGATTCTTGCCGAGTCGGCTCTTCTCGTTGAGCAGGGGTGTCGAGAAATCACCCTCATTGGACAGACCGTGAGCAAATATCAAGATCCTTCGTCGGGGGCGCGTCTTTCGGGGCTGCTCGAGCGCATGAATGATCTTGCGGAGAGAACCTCTTTGGAGCGGATTCGTTTCGTCACGAGCCACCCGAACAGCATGACGCCCGACCTGCTTCAAGCCGTGCGGGATCTTCCTTTCGTGATGCCGTACTTCCATATCCCGGCGCAAAGTGGCTCCAATGCGCAACTTAAGAAGATGAATCGAGGCTACACGATTGAGAAATATCGCGAGGCGCTTGCTCAAATTCGCGAGACCGTCCCGGGCGCGTCGATCACGAGCGATTTTATCGTCGGCTTCTGCGGCGAGACGGAGGAGGATTTCGACGCTACCATGCGTTTAGTCGAGGAGTCGCGTTTCAAGAACAGCTACATTTTCAAATTCAGTCCGAGAGAAGGGACGAAAGCGTTTGAGCTTTACGAGGACGACGTCCCGGAAGAGGTGAAACGTCGGCGAAACAACGACCTTCTTGCGCTTCAAAACCGCATTAGCGAGGAGGATTCCGCAACCTTTCTCGGAAAAAATGTCGAAATTCTCGTGGAGGGGGAGAGCAAATCCGCGCGAAAAATCGCCCACACTGCCGACTCGGATGGGTTGATTTCTCTTGAGAGTTTAGCGCCGTCGACGATTCAACTCACGGGGCGCACGCCGTGCGATCGAATTGTCGTGTTTGACGGGGCGCCTAATTTGGTCGGCACAATGCAGAATATCCGCATCACGAAGACGAGCGCGTTCACGCTTTTTGGTGAAGTTTTATAACGCTTCACGTTGAAATTTCCGGTTCCGTCCGCCGTTGGAAGCTCTCGCACCACGGATCGCAAAACGTTGTGAAAATCGAGATGTTCAAGGAGGACGAGTATAAAACCGGAGATATCCAACGTGCGATGAGTACACAAAGGGTGCATCCGTGGAATGGTTCTCAGAGGGTGCCTCCATTGGAGAAAGATGAGCCACGAGGAGATAAGAGTGAGTCGAAGTGAACAACTGCTGCAACTTTCAATATTAGTGAGTGTTGCACTTGCTGCGTTCATGCTTGGCGCAGTGACGGAAGACGCCACGACGCCGTTTTTGGTGGTTTTCGCGTCCGTTGCGTCGATTGCGGTCTCGCGATTGTTGCCCCGTTTGGCGCTCAATCATTTGACGTCGAACATTTTTATGCTCCTCATCTTCCTTTGGATGGCGTACCTCCTCTTTTTTTCCGCCGATGGGAGCCGACTTCAGACGGTCGCGCTCATTTTGTCGTATATGGAGATGGTGCTCTTTTTTCGAAGGAGAACACTCGTCAACTATTGGCTTTTGCTCTCGATTAGCTTCCAACAATCGGTCGTTGCGGCAGCGTACTCTCGCGGTCTCGGAATTGGCGTCCTGCTCATTCTCTATATCCTCTCCGCACTCACGTCCGTTTGGTTTTTGGCGGTCGCCAATCGCCGGAGGAAAATGCTCCAAATCGAAAACCCTCAACTTGCAAACGAACTTTGGAAGCCGTACCCGAAGCGGATTCCCACAGCGGAGGAGATTTCGCAAGAAACCGCCATTTTCGACTCGGGTTTGGACAAAGCGTTCTTTCATCGTCGGTGGCGTCGGGGGGCTTTGGGACTCGCGCTCCTCAGCTTTTTTATCGGAATCGTGATTTTTTCGATCCTCCCTCGCCCCGTCGGCGCGCGCTACGGCGGCTTGGGGTGGAGAACGAGACGCTCCACCGGATACGCAAACTCGATTCGCCTCGGCTCGCTCGGCAACCTGCACCAGAATCACGCAGAGGCGTTTCAAGTCCGACTTTTCCAGGACGATGGCACGGAAACGTGGAGCAACCCGATGGATCAAGGGCGCGCGACGGATCCGATCCCGGATCAGCTTTATTTGCGCGGAATGTCGATGAATTTCTATCGCAATGGGATTTGGTTCCACCATGGTCTCCAACCTGGGTCCAATCCGTCGCAAGTGGGTCGGCGATTTCGCGGTGCTCACGTGCAATCGTCTCGGATTCTCCCGCCGCCAGAGCGTTTGATGGATTCTCTCACACGGGTTGAAGTCACGCGCGTGAGAGAGGGCGGAATGGATGCTTTTATGGTCTGGCCGTTTTATGCGGTTCCTCGGCGGAATATTGACGATATTTGGTTCGACGCGGGGATGGATCGTTTGCGAATTAAGGAAGACTCGATGATCGACCGGTACTCCTTTTTGACGCCCGCGATTTTTAATCGGTTGCAGACGGATATTTTGCCATGTGTGGAGTTTCCGAACCTCTACACGGCGTTGGAACCGCCGGCAGATCATGTTTTTCCGACCCTGATTGCGAAATCGAACGAGTGGTACGCGATTTATACCGACGAGGGGCAGAAAGAGGCGACCACATACGATTTGGCGCAATATTTTTCGCGTCGCCTTGCGTTCTCGGGGGAATTCACGTATAGCACCCAGGCGCAGCCACGCGAGGAGGGACTCGACCCGGTGGAGGATTTTATGCGCAACAATCCTTCGGGACATTGCGAGTATTATGCCACGGCGCTTGCGCTCATGCTGCGGGCGCAAGGGATTCCGTCGCGCGTCGTTGTGGGGTATGCGACGGCGGAGCAAAATTCGACCGGGCGTTATTATTCCGTTCGACACTCGTGCGCTCATGCGTGGACGGAAGCGTGGATTCCTCGGGAGGATATTCCAGAGGCGCTCATGCAAAGCTCGCCTTGGCGCGCGTCTGATTGGGAGCATGGCGCATGGTTGCGACTCGATCCGACCTCTGTTTTTGTTTTCGATCAGGAGCAAAAGAAGTCGTGGATCCAAGAGATAGACGGGTTTCTCGATTGGCTCGATGTCCTTTGGGGGGATTACGTCGTGCGTATGAATCGAGCGACGCAGAATCAAACGATCTACGCTCCCATTCAAGAAAAGCTCCTCGAGTTACGCGCATGGTGCCTCCAGAACGAAACCATTCGGTGGGTTATTCAAAAGATTCTCTCGATACATAGCGCGCTCTTGGAGCTGCCATTTTTTAGCATTTTGGGCGGCTGGCTCTGGGCGATTTTGGTCTTTTTGTTGATTCCTGTTCTATATGTCGTTTTTAGGGTGTCGTCCCGAGCGGTGTTTTTTTCACTCCATTGGGGTGCGGAGCGATTTTTCCCCACACTTGCACGCGGCAAAAAGGGGCGCAGGACGCATTCCCCACGGCACCACAATGTCCTCTTTTATGCGCAACTTGAGAAGGAACTCGAGAAAAAAGGGTTCAAACGCCTCCAAGGACAGACGGCGCGCGAGTTTATTCTCGATGTTTGGCAAAAAACGGGCGACGACTCGCTTCTCCCTCTGGTCGACAAGTATTATCGCATCCGCTTTGGACACGAAGATATAATTGGATAGGTCGGACCAGCAACAACCACGTGCCGCTGGGCTGATGTCCCTCCAAAGTGTCCCTCAAAAAGGAGTCGAGGATGCGTTTTTTCTCGGTCGTTAAGGTTTGTTTGATTGTGTTTGTGGCGTCGATTTTGATGCTTTCGATTTTGATAGTTTTGACGCACTCGACCACCGGGAGTCTCGACGTTTTCACCTCGGATGCGTTCGGAGAAGAGTGGGCGCTCCACCATTCCCCACTAGAAAGCGAGTGGGCGAGCCTCGTCGATCCGAAAAATCCGAAGCCGGAGTACCCAAGACCCCATTTCGTGCGGCGGGAGTGGCTCTCGCTCAACGGTCTGTGGGATTATGCGATTGAGAAAATCAATGAGCGCGCCGCGAATGAATTCGAGGGGAAAATTGTGGTTCCGTTCCCCATCCAATCCAAATTGTCCGGCGTGCGAAAATCCGTCGCGCATGATGAGAGACTCCACTATCGACGCACGTTTCAAATCCCGGACGAGTGGAGGGATCGAGCCATCTTTCTCCATTTCGAAGCGTGCGACTGGCGCGCGGAAGTGTTCGTCAATGGCGTCCAGGTCGGAACGCACTCGGGGGGATTTACGCCGTTCGGGTTCGATATCACGCACGCTTTGCTCCCGCAGAAGGATCAAACACTCGTCGTTTTCGTGACGGATCCGACAGACACGCAGCCGATCGCGCGCGGGAGACAAAGTCGCACACCTCAAAACTCGGGACACACCGCCGTCACGGGTCTTTGGGGGAGTGTGTGGCTTGAGCCGGTGTCGAAAACGGGGCATTTTTTGGAGGTTTGGAGCGCGGCGGGACGTTTATTTCCTCGCAAATTCGCGCCCACTTTGGATGGTGCTGTGTATGTTTTTGGGAGGGTGAAAGCTCCCGATGGCGCGTTGTGTCGGCTGAAGGCGTTCGACATGGGGGGAAATCCCGTTGCCGCGTTCGACACGATCGTGGAAAAGGAACGATTCTCGGGCGCGTTTGTCATTAATCATCCTATTTTTTGGACGTTCGACAATCCGAATTTGTATGTATTTCGTATGGAGCTTTTCGTGAAAGCGCAAAAAGTCGACGAGGCGGAGAGCTATTTTGGAATCCGTACCATTTCGATTGGCAAAGATGCGCAAGGTTTCACGAGGATTCTTTTGAATGGAAAATATCTTTTCCAACTCGGGCTGCTTCATCATGGCTGCTGGCCGGATGGTTTATATTCGGCACCCACGGACGAGGCGCTCAAATTCGATATCCTTGCAATGAAAGAGATGGGGATGAATCTCGTGCGCGTTCATCAAAAAGTCGAGTCGAGGCGCTTTTATTATTGGTGCGACCGACTCGGACTGCTCGTTTGGCAAGACATGCCCGGCGGCGGATTGAGTGGGGAGAATTTCTATCGGGAGTGGTCGGAAATCATTCGAATGCTGAGGAATTTTCCCTCCATCGTCATGTGGATTCCTCTGGGGGAGGGAGTCGGAAGCCTCAACGCGTCTGCCGTGGCGGATTGGACTCGCGCGGAGGACCCAACGCGTCTCGTCAATTGCGGCGACGGAAAAAATGATCCCGGCTGCGGCGACGTGCGAGACGTCCAAGCCTATCCGGGACCAACCATGCTCCAATCGGATGGGAGGCGAGCCTCTATTTTAAGCGCGTTCGGTGGTCTTCGACTCGGGATTCCGGAGCATTTGTGGCACGCGGATGAGAAAGTCGAGACGATTTCTCCCGAAAAGAAGAGAATATTGGAAAAGCGCTATTCAGACTTGATATACAACCTGCGCTATTATGAGAACAACGGTCTTTCGGCTGCCGTTTACGCGCAAAATATCGATATCGAAAAGGAGATCAGTGGTTTTTTGACGTACGATCGCAAGAAGAGAAAGATGGATAGCGAAACGGTCGCGTCGATTAATCGCATGGTACACAAACCCGCGCCGCAGATTCGGGAGATTCTGCCGACGTCGCAAAAGGACGGTGTCGAGTGGAGATACACATTCGAAAAACCTGACGAACTTTGGATGGCAGAGGATTTCGACGACTCCAATTGGCGCAAAAGTGTGGGGGGATTCGGGAGCGGAACGAGTATCAATTCCGTCGTTCGTACGATTTGGAACACGCCGGACATTTGGCTTCGAAAAACGTTCAACGCCGAGAAATTCGAATTCGACGTCAATCATCGACTCTTTTTGTGTATCTATCATGACGAAGATGTGGAGGTTTATCTCAACGGCGTGAAAATATGGGAGCGCGAAAAATTCACTCCCAATTATTTGTACGTCGATCTCACGGATGTCGCGAAAGGCGTCCTTCGGACAGGGACAAACACCGTTGCCGTCCATGTCCGACAAAAAACCGGAGGGCAATTTATCGATCTTGGTCTTATGCAGCTCGAAGAGGCACCGTGAGCGAGTTTGTGTTCTCGGTGCCTGGGGGTAGTTCTGAGGTGGGAAACGCTTTCCCTAGGCAAAACACCCCGTCAGCCTGCGACTGCCACCCTTCTGAAAGATGGGAATTTGGTGGGAAGACGCATTCTCCTCGACATATACTACTTCCCCAATAAAATTCCCTCAAAAGTCGCACGGACTGTTCGACGATAAGATCAGTGTACCACTCTTTGCGAATGGAGTCAAGGCTGGAAGATGGAAAATTATCGATTAACAGAAAAAAATTTGAACGAATTGCGCCACGCGCACAAAAAAGCGAAGGAAAAATGGCTGGCGGACA
>JAUNBK010000103.1 GCA_030527105.1 Planctomycetia bacterium | reverse complement strand
TCCATTCGTACGCCCGCTCGCCATCCGAACACGCATTGAGTATCGCGACCGTTTGCCCCGACGGCTGTGCTGTGTTTTCCCGCCTCGGCGACGCATTCACCCTCATTTGAATGTCCCGGCTCGTGAAGATTTCACCCACCATCTGCTCAAGACGCTCAGCCTCGCCCCGCTCGAAAGTCGGCGTCTCTTCCAGCGGACGCCCCTTCTCCAGACGACTTTGACAACAATCTAAAAGAATGCAAACTTTTTTCGCAGGAATTTGTCGAACGGTCTCCAAAATCTTGCTGAGCGGAACGGCAGTTCCTTCAATATTGTCGATTTGTGTCGTGATGGGGCAAATATATCGCTCGCCATTCAAAACAACGCCATGTCCCCAGAAACCAAGGATGAGAAGCTCGACCTCCTCCGTCCAACGGATCGTATCCAACACCGCCTCTGCCGTGAGTGGCATCTCGGACGGCGTCCCCTTGCACGTGCGCAAAACGACCTCATTTTCTTGAAAACCATACGATTTTTTCAGCGCACCCGCCACAGCTTCCGCGTCACTTCGTGCAAAGTTCAACGGCGCAAGTTTCGTGTATTCATTGATCCCAAACAAATAGGCTCGCTTTTTCATCGGAATTCTCCTTGTGTTTCATAATACTTCGCGTTGAAATTTCCCGTTCCGCCCGCCGTTGGAGCTACGCACCACGACTCGCAAAACCTCGCGTAAAACGGGAATTTTAAACGACGATGAGTATATATTCATAAGACCATCACTCCATTGTAATCGAAAAAAAATTTTTTGCAAGCGTTTTGACGTGGATTTTTTCGAAAAATTGAAATATTTCGCACGAAGGCAAAAAAGGGTGTCTCGGTCCATGGCGTTTTCGCCCTGATTCCCCTCTTTCAGAGGGGTGGCAGCCGTTAGGCTGACGGGGTGTTGGGGGGAGGGGGATTTTCCCACGTCAAACTCCCCTCCATGTCGATTTTTCCCGCGCCATTGGAAAAAGGGAAAAAATGAGGAAAAATTTCGACTCCCCCCCTTTACAAAAAGTGTAGAATGGGGTATATTAGGTGCCATCTTCAGTGATGAAGGTGAAGGGGCGGTAGCTCAGTTGGCAGAGCGCAGCGTTCGCAATGCTGAGGTCGGGAGTTCGACCCTCCTCCGCTCCATTTCGGTTTTTTTGAGCCGGTGCGGGTTTGCTTCCCGCAGCGGTTTTTTTGTTTGTGCGTTGCAAGCGGTCCGAAGGTGCTTTTTTTCCAAAAGTGCGTTGCGGAAACGCTATTTTTTTGTGTACCCCTGGCTTGACAAATCGCCAAGTTCGGGTACAATTTGTATATATTTTTTCGGGCCAGGAAGGAAGGGCGTCAATGAATCCAAATGAACTGCTTCGAATCGTGGATACAATTCACCGCGACAAGAAAATTGCTAAAGAAACGGTTTTTCTGGGGATTGAGGCGGCTTTGATTTCCGCAATGAAAAAACGCTTTCCAGATGAACAGCTCGTTTCGGTCGTTATTGATCGCGCAACGGGCGAAATTGACGCCTCCTATGATGGGAAAAAAATCCCCCATACCGAAATTGCCGAAAGAATCGGAGCGCAAACTGCCAAGCAGGTTATGATTCAAAAAATCCGCGAGGCGGAGTGCGACCGTGTGTACGACGAATTTCATGCGCAGTTGGACTCCCTCGCAACGGGGATTGTGCATCGTTACGACAACGGCATGGTTTCCGTCACGCTTCCGGGAATAGAAGCCATTTTGCCCAAAACGGAGCAAATCCGCGGCGATTCGTTCCGCCCCGGAGATCGCGTACGTGCCGTTATTGCGGAGGTGCGCAAGCAGGGATCGAGAGTGAAAGTCATTTTGAGTCGAACTCGGTCCGTTTTTGTCACCAGGCTTTTCGAGCAGGAGATTCCAGAGGTTGCCGACCACGTGATTGAAATCAAGAGCGTGTCGAGAAAACCCGGTGTGAGAAGCAAGGTTGCGGTTTGGAGCGCCGACCAGCGCATCGATTGTGTCGGTTCGTGTGTGGGACTCCGTGGGAGCCGCATCAAGAATATCGTTGAGGAACTGTCGGGCGAGAGAATAGACATCGTGCCATGGTCGAAGGATATGGTCGAGTACATCTCCTCCGCGCTCCAGCCTGCTGAGATTGAGGAGGTTATCCTTTGTTCCATGTTGGGCAGGGCGATTGTTCTCGTCAACGAAAAGAACCTTTCGCTCGCGATTGGGCGATATGGTCAGAATGTTCACCTCGCCAGCAAATTGTGCGGGTGGGATATCGAAATCATGACGCAAGACGAGTTGGCGGGACAGTTGGAACGCGCCGTCAATGCGTTGTGCACCATTGAAGGGGTGACGCCCGAACTGGCGGATCTGCTGGTCGGCGAAGGTTTTACTTCTTACGACGATTTGTCGATCATCGAGCCGGACGATTTGGTCCGCATGAGCGGGTTGTCGGAAGAGGAGGTGGACTCCATCATTGCGGAGGCAGAGCGCCGCGCCGATGAGCAGGAGCAGAGCACCGTTAAAGAAGAACGAAAATCATAATGCGTCGCGTCATGGAGTTTTGCGCTTACGTTCGCGTCGTACTGTTTTGTTGCTGGAGCATCGTCCGCCTGTGGGGTGGCAACTCCCTCGAGAGGAAGCCTGAGTGGCTATTTGAGGGAGGCTCTATGTAAACCATGTTTATTTGGGCGAATATTGTTGTTCGCCAGGGAGAAGGTCGTTTGTCAATCCGGGTTTTCGCATTAGCTAAAGAATTAAAAGTGGAAACAAAGTCCATTATGGAATTGTGTTCCAGTATTGGTATTGTCCCTAAAGGCGGCAGCGCCTTGGCCAGCATCTCCGATGAGGAAGCGATCCGACTGCGTGAAGAGCTTGCGAGGGGAACCAAATCTTCGGAAAGAATCTCTCAAAATGTATCTCAACCAGAGCCACCCAAGCGCGTGGTGGAACGAAAGGTCCCGACTCTGCCCTCAAAGCCGAAAAAACCAGTAGCGGAGCCTGTTTCGCAAAGTGTGTCTGCCCCCCCTCCCGCTGACGTTTCTGTGAAGCCAGAAGAGGTTGAGCGACCTGCGCGCGAGGAGTCTCACGCCCCTGCGGAAAAAGTGGAAAAAACGGAAAAACACGAAAGAGACGAAGTCCGGGTTTCTAATGAAGCCGCGCTGGTGTCTGATGAGGCAGTTCAAACGACAAAGGTGGAAGAATCTGCGGGAAAACCCGAAGTGGAAACGAAGCAGGAAACGACTCCTGTGCAAGAATCGATTCCGCCGCAGACTCCTTCAGACGCCGTTGAGGTGAGTGCACCTGCGGATCGGGTCGAGGCGAAAGACCATCTTGAGGAAACACCGTCGCTCCCGCAGAAGGTTGTCGCGCTCGATGCCGAAGCTGCGCAGGACTCCGCGCCGAAGGTGGAAGCCGCGCCACAGACGGACGTCCCGGAAAAACAGGACGTTGCGGAACCCGTGTCGGAAGGGGCGAAAGTCGATTCCGAGAGGAAAACGGATTCTGGGCGCGATACGCGTCGTCACGAGAAAAACGACCGAACGGATCGACATGGCAAAGACGCCTCGGGTCGGAAAAATCGCGAGCGTCGTCGTGGTCCTGCCAAAGGTAGTTCTCCCTCGTCCACGCCGTTGGGGAAGAAGTTGGGGGCGCGTGAGGAGCCTGCTCGCCCGCATGGTCTCTCCGTTGCGGAAGAAATCGCGCGTTTGGGTCAGTCTGCTGTGCCCGTTCCTCCGACGAGACCTGCTGAGTTTCCCTCGCTCCACAATCCGCGCACGATGCGCCACGGAGGGAGCGACCTCAAGGACAAAGAGAAGGAAAACAAAGACACTCCCAAAGAAGAGAAACATCGCGACGAACAAAAGGGGAGTCCTGCCTTCCGATTGGCACCTGTCCCGGCAGCCAAAGTTCCTCCCGTGAGCAAAAAACGAGAGCCGGTCGCTCAGAAGCCCGAAGTGCGTTTGTCTGCGGATGCGATCCGCGCGACGCGTTCGGGAGACGATTCGATAATTCAGGAACTCATCGCGGGAACGACGAAGCCCACGGAGACAACTGACGGGCGTTCGAAAGATGGCACCAAGACGCGCGCGAAGGGAAAAGAAAGAGACAAAGATCGCGATAAAGATCGAGATCGAAGCAAGGATCGCGACAAGGACAAGGATCGAAATCGTGATAAAGACCGAGGCAAGCCCGAGGATCGCACGTCCGAGAGGAAGCCGCGGCGTCCTGGAGACAAACCCCGCGTGTCGGACGCGAAGGGGACTCGAATGCCTCCACCGCTTGAGGAAGCCACGGGGCGCCCCAGCAAGAAAATGCCGAAAAGCAAGTCTCCTCGCCGTGGTGACGAGACGAGTCAAGAGCCGCCGAAGGATTCTCGACTTGGAAATATGAAGCGTCGGGGGCGCACCAATTTCACGTCGGATGATGACGAAGAAGAGATGGGGCGCATCCGTTGGAGGAAGTCGCATCGTTCCGCTACGACAAACACAGCCGCGCCGCGCAAGAGCAATATCGTGTTGCAGTTGCCGTTGGACGTTCGTACTTTTGCGGACGGCATCGGTGTCTCCTCGGCGAATGTTTTGGGCAAGTTGTTGATGGAGCTTAAAATGCCGCTCACGGTCACGTCTCCTCTGGACGAAACGACCGCGCAGCTTTTGGCGGATTCGTTCGGAATCCCGGTCGAAATTCGACAACCGAAGTCGCTCGAAGAGATTTTGATTCACGATGTGGAAGAGAGCCAGTCGGACGATCCTGAGGATTTGGTTCTCCGTCCGCCAGTCGTCACGTTCCTTGGTCACGTCGACCACGGAAAGACATCACTTCTCGACAAAATCATTAATATCAACGTCGTGTCTGGTGAAAAAGGCGGTATCACGCAGCATATTCGTGCGTACAACGTGAAGTATCAAGACAAGTCGGTGACTTTTGTCGACACGCCGGGTCACGAGGCTTTCACGGAGATGCGAGCGCGTGGCGCGAATTGTACCGACATTGCCGTGATTGTCGTGGCGGCGGACGACGGTGTCATGCCGCAGACCGAAGAGGCAATCAGCCACGCAAAGGCGGCGGGCGTTCCGATTATCGTTGCGCTCAACAAAATCGACCTGCCGGGCGTGAACGAAATGCGCATTTTGCAAGAACTCTCCACCAACGATCTGACGCCCAGCGAGTGGGGCGGCGATGTGGAAGTGGTTCGGTGCAGTGCGCTCACGGGACAGGGTATCGACGAGCTTATGGAGACGATTTTGATGCTTGCCGAGCTGCACGAATTCAAAGCGAATCCGAAGCGTCGAGCGAAGGGCGTTTGTCTCGAGTCCTCGGTCCAGCAGGGGCGCGGCGTCGTTGCGAAAGTCCTCGTCCAAAATGGTACACTCCACACGGGCGACGTGATCGTCTGCGGCAGTTCGCACGGGCGCGTCAAGGTGATGGTCGACACGTTGGATCTTCGTCAGAAGTACACGGAGGCGGGACCTGCCATACCGGTCAATATCCTCGGCTTGGACACCGCACCCGGGGCGGGCGACAAGTTCCATGTCTTGGAGGACATTGCCGATGCGCGACGTGTGGCGGAAGAGCGCGCCGAAGTCGAGCGCCAAAGCCAGTTGGCGGGCAAGGTCAAAACGCACGTGACGTTGGAAGGGCTGTTCGATTCCCTCGGGAGTCAAGAGGTGCAGACGCTCAATGTCATTTTGCGCACGGACGTCCGAGGTTCGATTGAGGCAATTCGCAAGGAGCTTGAGAAGCTCAAGCACGATGAGGTGCAAATCCGGATTCTTCAGGCGTCTGTTGGAGGCGTGACGGAGGCGGATGTTCAACTCGCGGACGCGTCGGACGCCATTATCGTGGGATTCAACGTCGTTCCAGACGAGAACGCGCGCGTCTTGGCGGAGAAAAAAGGTGTCCAAATCCGTCGTTATGATATCATTTATAACCTGACGGGAGACATCAAGAACGCGCTCGAGGGAATGCTCAAGCCTGAGGAGCAGGAGAAGGAATTGGGACGCGTGTTGGTCAAGCAGACCTTCCAAATCGCCAAAATCGGTGTCGTGGCGGGGTGCCGAGTTATTGCGGGGGTGGTCACAAGGGACTGCCGTGTGCGTATTGTACGCAACAGCCGAATTATCGGCACGTATGCGATTGATACTTTGCGACGAGAAAAAGACGACGTGAAGGAAGTCCGCGACGGATACGAGTGCGGCATTCGGCTTGCTGGTTTCAATGATGTGAAAGAGGGTGATATGTTCATTGCCTTCCAAATTGAAACGGTTCATCGTACATTTTAAGGAGAAAAAGTCGAAATGACTTCGAGAAGAGTTTTAAGGGCGGCGGAGGCGATTCGCGAGACGGTCGGAATGTCCATTTTGCGCGACATTCAGGACCCTCGCGTCTCGGACGTCACGGTCACGTATGTGGAGGTCTCGCCTGATATGCAGCAGGCGAAAATTCACGTTTCGATTATGGGAACAGAAGCGAAACAGAATTTGTGCCTTAAAGGCTTGCAGCACGCGGCTGGTTTTTTCCAACGCAAAATCGCGGACAGAATTCAAACTCGTTACACCCCGCGAGTGTTGTTCGTCCTCGACAAGGGGGTGAAAAATTCCATTGCTGTCGCGAAAATCCTCAAAGAAACGTTTGAGGCGGACGGCATTCGACAATCTTGCATTGGTGAAATGAAGACTGAGCCGGACGAGGTGCCTGGTGAAGTGCCGGACGACGTGCAGGCGGATGATGCTGTTGGTTCGGAAGAGGCGGCAGGCTCGTCTGAGTCGGTGTAGTGTGTAGGGGGCGTTCGCGCCGTGGTTGAGTTGCTTAATCGGGGTTGTAGCGCAGTGATTTTGAGCGCGACGAGAAGTTCGCTCGTTTTTGGTACTTGACGAAAATTGCAAAGGTTGGGACATGGTAGCGTCAAACAGAACGAATTTATTGAAGCGTCTTTACGTGGAGCTGAAGAAAAAGTACAAGCCGATTGCTCCTCCGACACGAAGCGTATTGGAGCATTTTATCTTCGGGATTTGCTTGGAGGATGCGACTTATGAGGCGGCGGAGGAGGCGTTTAACGCATTGCTCTATACCATGTCCGGGTGGAATGAGGTCCGCGTGAGCAGTGCGACTGAGTTGGCGGAGATGATGCCCAATTTGCCTGATCCGCGCGGAGCCGCCATACGTGTCAAGAAAATACTGCGGGCTGTTTTTGAGGAGAAGTATGCGTTTGACATGGACGACCTTCGCAAAAAGAACATCCGCGACGCATACGCAACTCTCGAATCGATCCCGGGAGGGACGCCGTTTGCCATAAATTACGTGGCGCAAACGGCATTGGGACGCCATGGAATCCCCGTCGGCAATAGTGAAAAAAAAATCCTTTATGTCCTTGGAATTATCGATGCGAAGGACGTTGAAGAGCGCGAAGTCACGGGGTTAAATCGTGCAATCAGCAAGGCGCAGGGGGCGGAATTCACGTCACTTCTGCACCAGCTCGCCTCCTCGTTCATCATTAATCCCGAGTCGCGAAAAACGTTAAGTTTTCTCAAATCTTTTGCGCCAGACTTCCGCGAGCGGCTTGGTGTCCGGCGCGAGTTGCGGCAAGAAAATCCCATGGAGACTCCTGAGCCGGAGATTAAAGCGCCAGAAATCACGAGTAAAAACATGGTCGAGATTCTCAAGAACGATCCCGATTTTCGTCGCGAAGTGCCTGAGGATGAGATTGTTGACGAATTCGAAAATCTTCCTGAAGAGGAGGCGTTGGAGGAGCCGTTGCCCGAGAAAAAATCCCAAGAGAAAAAATCGCGAGGTAAGAAACCTCAGGAGCGAAAATCCCAAGAGTCAAAATCCCAAGATGAAGTGCCCATAGAGGAGAAGCCTCAAGGCAAGAAACCTTCGAGAAAGAAGTCTCAAGAGAAGAAACCTCAGGAGAAGAGGCGCGAGGAAAGTGCCGCGCAGGATGTGGTTGATAAAGGGGCGCGTCCGAAGAAGGTTGTCAAAAAAACGGAGGCGCAAGAGGCAAAAGTGGATCCACCTCAAAGCTCGAAGGGGGCGAATGAGGCGCAGCCCTCGCGGCGTTCAAAGAAAACAAAATAGTCGTTGCACAAACGAACAAATTCGCGCGTGAAAGCAGAAAAAAGGAGCGAAAAGCATGTGGGAGAAAAGCGTAGAACGTAGGCGGCATTGCTGGGTTCTCTCTTTGTCGATTTTGGCGGGGGCGGTACTCTTCGGTCCGTGCTGGGGAACCGCCGCTGAGACAAGTGTGGAACGCACGAAGGTTCTCGAGTTACTCAACCCTGATGTGCCAGCGGAGTTCCAACCTGTTTTGCGTGCGAGGACGGTTCAAGAGCAGGATTTTCTCACTGCGGAAGAATTCTTCATTTCTGGTCGGGCGAAAGAGCACGCCCAAAATTTCCCCGAGGCGCTGCGAGCTTATGAGAGAGCTTGGCGGTATAGCGAATCCCAAAATATTCTTCGTTGCATCGTTCCTCTGGCGGGCGAGCAGAATCGTTGGGCGGAGGCTGCCCGCTATTTCGAAAAAATGGAGCATCCCGACATTCTCGACGTTTTCACGCTCCGTAGCATTGCTGTTTATTATGTCGAAACGGGACAATTCTCCAATGCTGTTTCGGCGTATCAAGCCGCTTTACGGGCGCTTCCGCAAGATGCGTACCCTGCGCTGAGGGTGCTTTTGCGTTTCGAGCTGGGGCGCTGGCAGTACGTCACGGAGGATCTCAAGGGAGCTCGGACGAGTTTCGAAATCGTTCGTCGTGCGTTGGAGCGCCCCTCGCGCTTTGGGCTTGAGGAAAATGCCCTCAATGCGCTCAAGGAGCAGGAGCTTTTTGACCTTTATCTCTTGGCGGACACGTACGTTATGCTGGGTGAGTGCGACCTCGCGCAGAGCGCTTTGGAGAAAGCCGTTGCGTTGGAAAAGTCGCAGTTGGAAGCCCCTCGCAACAAGGATGGCTCCGAGAAAGACGTCCCCAAAAAGGTGGATTTGGACAAAAAACTCCAAGAGTTGGAGACGAAATACGCTTTTATCGCCGCCAAAATTGAGAATAAACGCAAGAACCTCCCCCAGGCTCGGCAACTTGTCGAGAAGGCGCTGGAGCTTCCCATGGAGGACGCGCTTGTCGAACACTGCAGTTTCTATCGTGAGTTGCTCGAGGCGTTGAACGTGGAGAATGTCTCCGAAACGATGATTCCTTGTCTTGAGGGTTTGTTTCAAAAATTCCCTAAAAATCGCGACTTGCGGATTCTGTTGGCGCAGGAGTATCTCATGGAGGACTCTTCCGCGTCGCGCGAAAAGTCGAGGGAGCTTTTGGATGGTCTCTTGCAGGAGGAACCCACGCCGGAGGTGTGTGCTGTCGCGTTGCAGTACGCTCATTTGATGCAAGATGGCGATTATTTCGTCCAAGCGCTGCGGACTTTCGTTGAGAAAGGTGCTGCTGAGGAAAGTTTCTTCATGGCGTTTGCTCTGTGGTGTGCGGAGTACAACAAGAGCGAGAAAGACGATCAGGGAAACACATCGGAAGATGCGCAAGAGCCGGCGACTTTGGCAAGCGATGACTCAAAAGACAACGCGGACGAGGAGAAAGTCAAAAAAGCCTTGGTTTCGATTTTGCGTCCTATTTTCGACCGAATGCAAGAGAAATACCCTGTCAACGATCCCAAAACTTCGTGGCAGCATTTGTGGCTCGCAGGCTACTTTGCGCGAGTCCTTGAGATTGAGGACGTGGCGCAGCGTTATTATGAAGCCGCGCGCGTCGCAATCGATAAATCCTCCAATCGTGCGCAGAAAGACGCGAGGAGCCAATTTTGTCTCGACGCTGGCAATTGGCATCTCGAGGAAGAGCAGTACGACAAGGCATTTGAGTTTTTCCAATTGGGTTTGAAGCAAAAGCCGAAAAAGGAAATCTCTGGGCTGTTTCATTTGCTCGCGTCCATGGCGGCGATAGGAGCGGAACGACACGCGGCGGCATTGGAGCAGCTGAAGCAGGCGCGTGCGTGTGTCCCGGACAATCCTGCGTTGGATTATTACGAAATGACGGCGCTCGTCCTCGACAAAAAAGTCGACGAAGCGCGCAAGTTTGGTGAGACCGTCATTGAAAAATACGATACGGATTTCTCGAATCCTTTGCGTCGAGAAATTCTGAGGCAGATCCGCAGTTCTCTTTCGTCGCTCGTTTTGCTTTCTGGCGAGCGCGAAGGGGCGGAGGAGTTGCTGGAAAGAAACTTGGACGAATTCCCAGATGATTATCGTTCAAAGAATGATATCGCGTATTTTTGGACGAACGCGGGCAAAAATCTCGAGCGCGCGTTGCGATATGCGCAGGACGCTATTGAGG
Organism: Planctomycetia bacterium; assembly: GCA_030527105.1. Lineage (GTDB taxonomy): Bacteria > Planctomycetota > Planctomycetia > Pirellulales > Thermoguttaceae > RGIG3701. The sequence goes on along the minus strand of JAUNBK010000103.1, from coordinate 2,949 downwards.
CGGAGCCGGATAATCATGCTTATATCGACACCTTGGCGTGGGCGCACTATCGTTTGGGAAATTTCGACAAGGCGAAGGAGTTGTTGGAGCCGATTGTTGCGGAAATGGACGACCCGGTTGGGTACAGCCATTTGGCGGACATCTATTTCGCACTGGGCGAGCGTGAGAAAGCCGTCGAACATTTCAAATTGGCTTTGGATAAATTTGACGAGTCTGCAAAATCTTCTCTTTTGGTTGATCCAAAGGAGCGAGAGCATGTGGAGACTCAGTTGCAATCATTAAATTCTTCTCAAGGAGTATAAAATATGTCTGGACATTCAAAATGGGCGAATATCAAGCATAAGAAAGCTGCGGTGGATGCCAAAAAGGGCAAGCTCTGGAGCCGATTGGCGAAGAGCATCATTCTTGCCGCGCGGGGTGGGTCGGATCCCACCATGAACGCTCGACTCCGTTTGGCGGTCGAAGCTGCGAAATCGGCGGGCATGCCGAGGGACAATATTGAGCGCGCCATTAAAAAAGGCTCCGGAGAACTGACGGGGGACGCCGTGATGGAAGAAATCCTCTATGAGGGCTATGGTGTCGGAGGTACTGCGGTCATTTGTGAAATTCTTACGGACAATCGAAATCGAACCGCGCCCGAAATCCGAAAAATCTTCGAGGGCGGCGGCGGAAAAATGGGCGCGACGGGCTGCGTCTCCTACATGTTCGATCGCAAAGGGATGTTCGTGATTGAGAAGGAAAAAATCTCCGAGGACGACCTTATGGAACTCGTTCTTGACGCGAACGCGGACGACGTTGTGGCGGAGGAGGAGGTTTTCGAGGTGTATTGCGCGCCCGAAAATTTCACTTCGGTGGCGGAGGCGTTGGAGAAGGCAAGCATCCCTGTCGTTGAGTGCAGCATCTCGAGAATACCACAAAACGAAATTGAAATCGACGACATCGACACGGCGCGAAAAGTGATGAAACTCATGGATCGCCTCGACGATCACGACGACGTTTCGGCAGTCTACTCGAACTACAAATTTTCTGACGCCATCATGGAACAGTTGGAGGAGGAATAACGTGCGGCGGGGTGTTTTGTATTCACCGTGCTTTAGAATTCCCGTTTTGCGAGCCGTGGTGCGAGCAGTGGTGCGTATCACCGGCGGCGGGCGGAAATCGCAAATTTAAACAAGAAGTATTAAAATTCTTATTCTCTTGGTGTTTCTCTGCGGGGCACGCGTCCTTTGGGCGCAAAACGTCCCCGCTATGAGCATCCCGGCGGAGCATGGTCAAATTTGGAAAAAATACAACATCTTGCCCTACACTTCGCGTGTCACGAATTCCGCAACGCCGCAGAGAGCCGTTCAGGATTGGATTCTCCTTGAGACAGGGTTCGACATTTGGCACGCTGAAATACCCGCGATGCTTAATGTTGCGCCCGACTGCGTCAATGTGTACCACACCCCCGAGGTGCAGAAGCAGATTGAGGGTGTCATTGCGAGATTCGTGAATGTGGATCCTATGGTGCATCAATTTCGAGTCTCCGTCTTCTCGGTCGGCAGTCCGTTGTGGCGTCAAAAAATCCCTGCTGGAGTGGAGCCAATCCGCTCCGAGTCGCTTGGTTCGCAAGCGTGGGTGGTTCTGCCGGACGCGTTGAGGAGTTTGCTCGAGATTTTCCGCGCGCAGCATGATTTCGTGAATCATACGGCGGAGACGCGTTTGTTGCCGAATGGTCAGCCGATGCGGATATATCTCGCCCGCCAGAGGGAGTACACGCGCGACGTTTTTTCCCCAGTGGGGTCGGGCAAGCCCCCCCAGCCCGAGTTGGTGCGCTTCGATGATGGATTTGGTGTGGAAGTCATGCCTCTTGTTTCGATTGATGGGTTGTATGCCGATGCGCAGATTAAGATGCACGTCAATCATCTCGATCGCGTGATTTCGATGCGTATTGTGCCTCTGGGGAGTGTTGGGAAAGTCCAGAGTGAGGAAATAGAAACACCCGTGGTTGGGCAATTCCGCTTTCGCGAGCGATATCAATGGAGTTTGGAAAACTCGCTGCTCGTTTCGGTTGGCATCACTCCACCACTGACTTCTGCGGGCAGTGTGAGCGGTTTAAACTTGCTGAACTCGACAAAGAGAGTGGAGACTCTGGTGCTCATTGAGTATCGGAAGTTGTATTGAAATACTTTTTGATACAATCGTTATAACGGATTTAACGGGACTCTTCGTGTCAAAATTTACTGAAGGAATGGGAAATTTAGAGAAAATATATATTTTTGATAAAAATTTTTGACGAAACTTGAGTAGCGTACTTGCAAATTTACCAAAATGAGGTAAAATAGTATAGAGAGTCGAGGAGGATCGCAGGCGTGAGACTCCTCAACGGGTTAAAGAAAATCTTCCCCCATTTTATGTTAATAAGGAGAAATCGGGAATGACTCAAATGAAATTGTTTGTGGTTTGTGGTGGAATGGCTGCTGTTTTGTTCGCGGCTGCGTATTCCGAGGCGGGAAAAGCCCGCCGTGCGATTTATTGTCCTCCGAAGGCATGTGAGCAGGTTGTGGAAGACGACTGCCGAACCGTGCCAGCTTGTTGTGCCGCTGCTGCTGGTACGGCGAAGGCGGCGGATGCTGCCGAGCAAGCTCCGGCTCCCGCGCAGAAGGCGGACGAAGTCCCTGCTCCTCCTGCTCCTGAAGCCCCTGAAGCCCCTGTGGCTCCCGAAGTTGCGCCTGCGGTTGCTCCCGAGGCGGCTCCCGCGCCTGTCGAACTCCCTGCTGAGGAAGTGACTCCTGCCCCTGAGCCTTCCGTCCCGGCGCCAGCTCCTGCAGAAACCCCCGCTACTGTCGAGGAAGAGACGACCGATTTGCCCGCTGACGAAGAAGACGAAGTGGAGATTGAGGATGCGGATACCGATTTGATTGAAGACGAAGAGCTTGTTGAAGAGGAAGAACTCGTCGAAGACGAAGA
>JAUNBK010000102.1 GCA_030527105.1 Planctomycetia bacterium | reverse complement strand
GGGCGGCTGAGGCGCGCGGAAGTACGCTGATGCGCGTGAAAGTACGCAGAGGTCTGTTCTCCTACAGCGAGTTCTTCAGTTCCTCGACCCATTTGTCGATTCGGTCGCTTGTCTTTTCGGACTCGTTCGTGTCGTCGAGAGCCAATCCGCAAAAGATGCCGTCTTGCTCCGCTCTTGAGGCAGAGTGAGAGTACCCCTCGGCGGAGGTTGCGCCAACCAACTCAGCTCCACGCTCTTTCAAAGTCTCGGCGAGGATTCCCATCGCGTCGACGTACGAGTCCCCAAACCCGAATTGGTCGCCCATGCCGAAGACGGCGGCTTTCTTACCACTAAAGTCGAGTGCGTTGAGGAGATCAATGGCGGTCGCCCAATCGTCTTGGAGGTCTCCGATACCCCACGTGGAACTGCCGAGGACGAGCAAATCGGCGTCAAAATCGCTCGGCGAGGCATCGGCAACGTTGAGCAGCGTGGCGCCCAGCTTCTCGGCGATCTCTTTGGCGGCAGCCTCGGTTGCTCCCGTTGTGCTTCCATAGATAACCTTTATTTGTGACATGATATAACTCCTTTCAAGGAAAAAACGCTGCCGTGTCAAACCTCCACGTGGAGCAGGCTCCCAACGAGGGCGACGGTGGGAATGTTCGACACCGCAGAAATGATTGAATGTTGTTGCGAAGCTCAAGTGACGGAGCGATTCCGAAAGCTCGAGCGCAGTGTGTTATAAAAAACCTCCACGGTGGGCGAGGTCGCCAAAATACGTTCTGCCGCCTGCTCCACACAACAATGAGCCTTCATCTGCATGAGCGATTCTGTCGGCTCGCCAAAAACGCGCCATCGCGCCCCGGACACGTGCGTCTCCGGGAGTCGATAGAGGAATCCCTCCACATCTTTGAGCGGGTAGCCCAGGAAGATGCCGACCTCGTGCGGGAAGGTGTCTTCCTTGAAGCGTTCTTCAAGGCGCTCGAAAAAGCGCAAGGGGGCGGACGCCGCGAGGGGGTATCCAAAGGGTGCGAGAAGCTGGCGAACCTCATGCCGATCCAAAAGTCGTTCCATGCACTCCGCGTGATAAAAGAGGAGCAAGGAATCGATCGGCGTGTCGCGCAGCGTCAAATACGGAAGGGCGAGCGCTCGCAACGCTTCGTCCTGATGCACGCAAATTTCACCATGGCACCCCGACGCGCGCAGGCATTTCTTCACGCGCAACAACTCCCCGGGCTTTATCCCGACGCGAACTGGTGCCGTCCTAATCAAAACGAACCGCAGCAGTTCCTTCAGACACTCGCAACATCCCTGATCCACAAACTCCTCCCTTGGTTTTCTATGACTTTGTGAGAATTTTAGTCAGCCCTAAACGTGGAATGAAAAAAACAAGAAGAAATCCTCCCGAGTTCTTCTCGCTCTGGAACGAATGTCGACGAACGTTTTTTTCGTTCGTAACAATCGTTTCCGCTCAAGCCAAGTTCTTGTTTTTTAGTTATGGCTAAAATTCTACACATTTCTCGAAAAGTGTCAAGGGGGAAGGAAAAAATTTGTGTGGCGATACGTCTTTCTGTGCCCGAGGGGTCCGTCGCGGAGGTGTGACTCGGACTGAATCACCTCTTTATCACCTCTTTGTTGTCATTATACGGAGGCTTTCAACTCGGCTCGTATCTCATCGCGCAACAGTCTCTCACCCCAGTCGGCATAATCCTCGCAATCCCTTTTATTGTCACTTAAAATCCTCTTTTATCAAGAAAAACGCGGCGATTCCTCTGGTTTTTCTTCAATTTGGTGTTATTATTAGAGAAGAGAGGGAAAGTGCGCCTCCAGGACGGTTGGCGTTTCTTCAAAAAGGGATTGATGATGCACGATAGCGAAAAACAATACGCGCGCACGGTTTGGGTTATGTACGGCTTGTGTTTTCTTGCCGTGGCTTCTGTTGCGATGTATACTTATACGGAGGTTTCGGATATCCGCCGTGCAGAGAAGCTCCATGCGTTCCGTCCCGTCGAGGCGGAAGAGTATTATGTGGAGTACCCACCGGGTTGGGAGTTTCTCAAAAACGAGCCTGTCCGTCGGGAGTTTAAGCTGCCGAACGTCGATCCCGAGCGCACTGCGGAGTCGATCCAACAAATCGCGCAGCGTATGGACGAGATGCGGACGCAGTCCAGCGAGAATCGTCGTCTTTCGCCCATTCTCCGCATTCATCAGCAGCGAAATGAAGGTACAGGTACGTTTCGGGAGCAAAGGTGGCTTCCAAACGAAACGCCGGAGCGCGGACCGGTTCTGTATGGAGCCGCCAAGGTGGGGCTTGAGGGCGAGTCACTTCCTCCCCCGGTGCTCAAGACGGAGGAAGTGCGTCGAAGCGTTGGTCAGTTCGTTGCGCCGGACTCTCTCCCCAGTCCTCCTCCAGCCTCGGCGCCCCATGTGGACCAAAAGCCTCCACTCCCCGATGATTTAGAGGCGATACTGAACCAACAGTTGCCCTCGGTGGACGATGTGCCGGGCGAGAATCGCAATGTGCCGCCGAACATGTCGACGACTCCGCTCAATGCCGGGAGCAGCACGCCCAACGCGTACGAAAGGTCGCATGGTCTTTATATTCTGCGCCTCTTCAACAAAAAAGCGCAGCGCAGGCTCCAAGAGTTGCCGGGCGAAATACGAGACTACACGTGCATTTTGTACAAGTGGGACGAGACAAACGTTGCCTCGGGAGAAACGGACGTTCTTCTCATGCGCATTCGCGAGGAGCCGTTCAGCGTTTATGCTCGATTTTTGCATCCGCACAGGGTCGAAGGGCGTGAATGGATTTTGTGGGAAAATCATTATGATGGCAAAATGGTCGTTAACAGCGGGCCGAAAATGTTCAATCGAACCCTTATGATTGAGCTGGACTCCCCAGCGATTCGAAATAGCGCCACGCGTTCCATCCGCGATTTGGGCTTCGAGAGCCTTTTGGAGGAGCTTGTGAGAATTTCGAACGACGAAAGCTCCTTTAGCGAAGCGATTGTCCGCTACTACAACGACGCCAAAGTGGGCGAACGGTCTTGCTACGCGCTCGAGGTGTCATTTGAGCGCGCCACGCCAACGATCGACTTTCACAAAATCGAAATCTTCATCGACAAACAGTACGAAATACCGACGCGGCTTGTGATTTACGACTGGTCAAAATTTGGCGAGGCACCCAAAGTACGCGAGTCCTACACGTACATCATCACGGGAATCAACAACGGCGCGACCGATTTTGACTTCTGCTTCCTCAACCCTGCATACAATTTCAAGAAATTCGTTCCCCGCCTATCCGAGGGGGAGCGCGTTTTCATGGAGCGCTTGGCGAACGAGCACTAGGATTCCTCCTACTCCACTGGCGCTCAAATGGATTCGAGTTGTCACGAAGTTTCGAGGAGTCGTGCTACGAAGATCAAACGATGTGCAAAATCACGAATTCGAACAGCAACCCATTTCAAGCTGTTTTTTCGCATTTTCCCAGAGAAAAAACTTCACATTTTGCAATCGAGCCTATAAAATATACACCCCAATGATTGTTGTCCGAGAAGCCCGATGTTTTAGTCTGCGTTTCGAAAAACGGCGTTTGAGAGCGTAAAAATAAGAGTGAAACAAACCTCAAAACCACGTTAAAAACAATTAAATTAACGAATATCATATTTGCTGCGGAAATTCCGCATCGAAACCCACTTTTTGGAAAAACATCCGATCGCAAAAAACACGTAAAAAACGCGTTTTTTCACTAAAAAGAATCAAAAAGTGCAAAAGTGCGAAATGCGTCAGCCCACTATTTTTACGCGATATGGCATTTTTATGAATAGCGGATTAAAACAATTTGAAAAAATCCATAATCATACAACCTCGTAAAAATAGATATATCGAAAAATGCTCTCAAAAAGTATCACACATCTTTGATTATCTGATATACCGCACGAAAACAACCTTCCGACTCTGGCGAGTCGGTCGAGCCGAGAACGAAGGGCGCAGCCCGCCTGGCACGACCGGGAGTGACGACGGCTTCCGCTGGTTGCAACATCGTCGGGAGGCAGTCGCTAACGCTTCCGGTCTCCCTTGCCATCACAACGACCCACCACAAGCCAGACGCAGCCCGTAGTTCCAGACGGTGGGAGAGTCGTTTGACGCTCAATCCCAAAGGTGCTCCACCAAAATTCACGCTCGAGATTCTCCAGACGGGTGGCAAAATCCCTCAGCACTTCATCCAGAACTACGCAGCGCTTCGTTCTCGGCTCCTGAGGGGCGAAACTACACTCAAGGTACTATAAACGCCAACCTTTGCGATACGTTGTCGCCAAAAGTTCGTTTGCGTTTTGCGAATTGGTGCGGAAATTCTCGGCATCCCACTCGAGTTTTTCCCCGGTGCGATACGCCAACGTTCCGAGAAGCGCTGTCTCCGTCAGACGCCCTGCGTAACTAAAGGGGCAGCGCGCCAATTTCGGATCGTTCGCCTTACACGCGTCCAAAAACTCTTTGTAGTGTCCCACCGATCGCGGTATGAACGGCTCCGGCGCCTTGAAATCCGCATACTGCGCCTCGGGATAGAGGATGTGTTCGGTATAATTCGCATAAAGACACCCCTCTGAACCGACGAAGAGAATCCCACTTTTTTTCGCCGGAATCTGGTACTTATTCAAAACAACAGCAAGTTCAGGAAGCGACGCGCCATCGTACCACCAAAGTGTGCAATTCGGGAACTCGTATTTGACCCGAAGGTATTCCGGACACGCGAACGAATTCACGGCGGGTCCCCACGCCTCGACGGTTCGGCAATTCAACAAACCAAGCGTCCGGACGGGGAGATTCATATAGTGGCACCCAAAGTTGCCAAGTTGCCCACTTCCGAAACGCCACCAACGACGCCAGTTGCCGGGGAAGAAGCAATCGTGGTAGGGGACGGCTTCGGCGGGACCGAGCCACAAATCCCAATCCAACCCCTGCGGAATAGGCTGACCTTCGGGGAGCATCTGGTCAGGGCGCATTCCCCAACCAACTCCCAACGGGATGCCGACGTCTTTTTTGCCGCCGACGCCTTGGATATAGCCCGTCGCGTCGCCTGTCTGCGTCCAAACATGGACCTCCGAGACCGTCCCGATCGCGCCCGATTTCACCAACTCCTCCGTCTCGTAATAATTGGGCCAAGAGTTTGGCTGCGTCCCCATCTGCGTGGCAACTTTCATTTCTGCCGCGACATCTTGCATCACTCGGCACTCGCGAACATCGTGCGCAAGCGGTTTTTCACAATAGCAATGCTTCTTCATTCGCATCGCCTGAACGCTCGGCGCGGCATGGGAGTGGTCGGGAGTCGACACCACTACGGCATCGATTTTGTCGTCGAGAGTTTCGAGCATTTTTCGATAATCGTTGAATTTTTTCGCGTCGGACCAATTTTGAGCGGCTTTCCCAAGTCGATTTTCGTCCACGTCGCACAACGCGTAGAAATTTTCACCCTGCATCTCACCCATTGTGGTGCGAGCTTGTCCCCACACGCCAACAAAGGCGAGGTTCAATTTTTCGTTAGGCGCGGCGTTGGAACAAAACGCTGGCGCGGCAACACTCAGCGAGCGAAGCCCCGCAATCGCGGCAATGGACGCGGTTGCCGATCTTCGAAGGAATTGTCGACGGTTGCTTTTTTTCATTTTTTATGCCCTTAATCTTGAAGTTTTCGTTTCCAGGAAATTTTCACATTACGACGTCCAACGAACACCGCTACATTTGGTGATAGCTACATTTGACGATATTGGAGCATTTGCCAATTCGAGTACGCCATCCACCCGAAGAGGAATGCGCCGAAAAACATCCCGCTGTGGATGAAACAGAGCGCGGCAATGATTGCCGTGACCATGGAAATCTGGAGCGCAATGGCGAAACCGCTCCGTGGCGAAAGGTGCATGCAAAGTTCCCGCGCAATATTGCCACCATCGAGCGGAAAAATGGGAAGCAAATTAAAAACTCCCCATGCCACATTAATGTAAATCAGCATGTACAAAATTTTTTTAAGGAACGCGCTCGCGAAAATCGTTTGAAAAAGAGGAATGTTTCCGCAGAGCAAGAGGTACGCGAGAGCCGCGAGGAGGAATCCCGCGAAAGGTCCCGCTGCGCTTACGAGAATATTTTCGTACCAAAGGAGCCGGCGCGTGTAGCGGTCGTGAATCGTGAGACCGCCGAAGCTATAGAGAACAATCCGAGGCAAAAAACCATACGAACGCAGCACGATCGCGTGTCCCATTTCGTGTATCAAAACGGAAATCAAAACAGCGCCAATCCACACGAGCAACTCTTTCGCGGGACAACTCATCCCCAAAAATATCGAAAGGAGCCAAAAAAAAGGATGAACCCGCACGGGAATTCCCAAAAAACGGAACTTCAAATCGTATTGCGTCTCGCCTGGTTCGTAAAACATAAAAAACTCGTTACTTTATAAACGCGAAATGGTACAAAATCCTTTTTTCACGACGTTAGGAAATACTCGCCAAAATCGCGTCGGTCGTCGTTGGTCCACCGAGAATCGGAGCGACGTTCGTCACGCAAAACGATTGAATCTCCTCGCTTGCCGCGCCGCAAGCGTCGAACGCCATGCGCACACGATAGCCACGGTCGTACGCGCTGAGCGCTGTCGCCTGCGCGCAAATGTTCGTCAAAAAACCACAGACGACCACATTGCGAACGTTTTTCGATTGAAGGATTTCGTCCAACCCCGTCCAACTAAAAGCGCTGAGGGCGCGTTTGTCGCCAAGGACAATCTCACCCTCGAGTGGACGCAGAGCGTCGATAATTTCGTGTCCCCAAGAATCGCGAGCGAAAATGTCGTTCTCCAAAATGCTGGCGAGAATTCCGTCCGCCCGAATCGCACGCGCCCATTGCGAGTTGAGCACGAACGGGCAGTGGATTATGAGGCACCCTTTTTCGCGCACACCCTCCAAAAGACGCCGCGCGTTGGCGATCGTCCGATTGCGCTCGATCTCCTCCCGCACGAGTCCGAAGAGCTTCCCACCTTCGGAGCAAAAATCGTTTTGAAACTCGATAAAAATGACGGCAGTTTCTTTTGGATCCATAAATTCCTCTTTGTTTTTCTATGACGCAGCGTCCGCGTCCGCATTATCTCCACCAGCATCCTCCGCGTCCGCTGGATTCTCCCCATCTGGAGTTCCATCGGCACTCGCACCCTCAGACGCACCCTCTGTCGCACCCTCAGGCTTCGCCTCGCCGTCGTTCGGAATAGGCAGCCCCTGCGCGTCAAACGCATTGGCATAAATGGGCAGGTGGCGATAATAAACCTGAAGCATATAAATGGAGAGGCACGTGACGTACAACCTCCCCGCCTCGTGGGCGTAGGCGTCCCTGGTGGGCAGATTGGGGTCCCAACTCCCTTTCTCGCGTCCCGATTTCACTTGGTGAGAGGGGACTTCCTGACGCATAACGCCGTTCCACTCCTTCCACCAACGCCCCTCCATGTGGTGCATCGCCTGCGTGGCGTAGTACCAACGATAAACATCGCGATTATGGCGAAAATTCACGGGACCCGAGAGGACATAATCAAGCGCAGAGACCATACGCGGGTCGTCTTGTTCCCATCCGAGGTATTGGCGGCAGAGGATGGCTTCCGCTGTCATAGTTCGCGTAGGATCGCCATTGCGCTCATAAGGATAGCGCGTGCCGCCAGCCTGCGCGATTCGATCGAGGAATCCCTCGGTCTTTGTCATGGTCTCTTGCGGCACCTCAATCCCAGCCATTTTCGCACTTTGAAAAGCCATCACAACCCATCCAGTCACGGACATGTCGGCCGCCTCCGTGTTGGGATCGTACTTCCACCCGCCGTCTCTTCCTTGCGTTTTGACGAGGTAGCTGATCGCCCTCTGCGCCGGTTCGAGGTACTTTTTGTTTTTCGTCATTCCATAAAGCTCACACAAAGCGATCGCGCACTGGGACTGCGTATAAAAGGCGTGCGTGTAGGGACCATCGTTGTAGAAATTTCCCTCGGCATCCTGCTGTTTGAGGAGCCACTTCCACCCATTCTGCGTTGTGCGCTTATATTTTGTGGTCTCTGGAGTGTAGCCGCCTCCCTGGAAGGCGATGAGCGCCATTGCGGTGGCAGCGGACTGGTTCTCAAAATTGACGCCGTCCGAATAAGGTCCCAAAAGGCTCCACGACCCGTCCTTAAGCTGTTGGCGCACGAGCCAGCGCAAGCCTTCCTCCATCGCTTCCTCGGTGGTTTTCGTCCCACCGTACTTTCCTGCCAGACCTTTTCGACCGCCCGGCGTGCGTCCGTTGAGCAGCTGACCAATCGGGACGCGCTCTCGTTTCGTGATGGAGGCGACCGTCCCTTCTTCCGCAGGAGTCTCCGCCAATTCCGGCGCCGCAGCGGGATCCGGAACTTCCGTGTCCTCCAACACCATTTCCGTGTTCTCTTCCGGCGGCTCCTCCAACTCGGGCGTCTCGATATCGAGTTCGAGCTGCTGTCCCTCCTCTTCGGCGTAGATTTCCTCTTCTTCCTCTTCCACCTCGGGCACCATCTCGACCAACAACTCGATGGGGCGTTCCTTAAATGGAATGTGGATGAGCCAGAGACCCAAAACGAGAATAACGATCACGTGTCCGATGAGACTAATGACCCACGGCGGCGCGCCCTTGGCGGCTTTGTCCACAATATCGTCCGACTCGAATCGCTCGGTCTCCTCGATTTGGTAGACCGAAGTGTCGGGCAGCAATTCCTTCGGCGGCTCAGGCACGACCTCTTTGATTTGAGGCAAAAAGGCTTCCACGGACGGATCCGTCGCCACGCCACTGGCAGCCGCGCCACCTTTGGTACTATCTTTGGCACTATCTTTGGCGGCACCCTTTCGGGGACGCGTGGATTTGGACGCGGGGCGCGCTGCGGTCTGCTCCTGCCGAAGCGCGTCGTCTTCCGTTATTTTTTCTGGACGCAAGAGCGTCGGGCGCGCCATTTTGCGCGGCGGATTATTCGGTTTGTTCGATGACATGATGATACCTGCCAAAACGCATTGCCAAGGAAATTTCCCTCAATCCCTTAAGTATAGCGGATTTTCTTCGAAAATTCAAGGGCACCTAATTAAAAATTTACCCAACCTTTGGGAAAAAGTGAAAATATATTTGGGTTAAATGGTAAAAAACAGGGGCAGCAAAACAAATGGAGTCGATACGATCGAGGATACCGCCGTGCCCCGTCACCAATGTTCCATAATCCGTGACGCCCCGGTCTCGTTTGATCGCGGAGAGAGTGAGCGTTCCGCCAAAAGCCATAAAAGCGATCGCAAGCGACATGAGACCCGCCGCCCAAAAATCAAAAGGCGTCGCCCAGTGGAGGATCGAGCCAACGAGTGCCGTGCCGAGGAGACTCGTGCCGAAACCCTCCCACGTTTTCGACGTATTAATCTCCGGCGCGATGCTGTGTTGCACCGGGAAAACGTAGTTGCAAAAAAAGGGGAAAAACTCCGAAACCTGCGTCATTAGAAGAAAGAAACACAACAAACCCGCGTTCCCTGCCGTGGAGCCGTTGCTCTCAGGAAGCGGAATCGTCAAAAGAGCGGGCGCGAAACTCAAACTATAAACGCAAATCAAAAGCGAAACGGATATCTGCGTGATGCGCGTCAGATAAAACTTCGTGTCGCCAAATGCCGCTATGATCATGGGGATCAAAAGGAATATGTAGCACGGAATCAGAACGGAATACACCGAGTACATCCGCAGCCAGACGAAAACATACTGGAGCGGGATGCAGAAAAAAAAGATGAGAAACAAGGGACGATGATCCGCCTGCCGTGTGGGAGTGAGCGTGACGAATTCTCGCATCGCCCAAAAGGACATTGCGCCGAAGAGGAAAACGACCACCCCGACGCCCAGCAATTCCGCCGCCGCGACAAACGAAAAGAGCAACCACCAGCCGCTGATTCGGGAGCCAAACTTGTCGAGGATGATGGGATCAATTCCGCTCCCCGCATGACGCTGCAAAATCCACGCCGTCATCGAAGTCAAGCCCAAAATCACGAGCACAATGAGCATTAATCCAAACGTTTGAAAATAATCCACGATTCTACTTCCCCTTCAAGTCCAAAACAGCCTGTCTCGCGCGCTCTAAAAAGTCTTGTTTTCTCTCGTTTTTTTCCAAATAAATCGGAGGACCAAACACCAAATGGCTCAAAAGCGGCACCGGCAAAAACGCTCCGCGAGGCAAAATCCGATTCATGTTGTCGATATAAATCGGAATCAACTCGAGTCCCGGCTTCTTCTTGCACAAATGATAAAGTCCGCTCTTGAATTCCGCCATTTCTCCGGAAGATTGCCGACCACCCTCGGGGAAAATGATGATGGAGTATTTGTCGCCCATCTCCTCGAGCATCACGTCGATAGGGCTGTGGTGCGCTTTGACATTTTGCCGCTCGAGAAGAATCGCGTTAAAAAGTCGAGTGGCGATATAACGACGAATCGGTCCCGCCGACCAATAATCTTTCGCCGCCACCGGACGCACGACACGACGAACGTACGACGGGAGCGACGCCCAAATGACCAATATGTCCAAATGGCTCGTGTGGTTGGCGTAATACACCCTCTGGCACACATCGGGTTGGGACGCATACCACCGCGAGGTTGCGCCGCTCAAAAACTGTGCCAAAAATGCAAGAACATACCGCCCAACCGCCACGTCAAACGCCGTGCGGCGGAACGAATTGCTCTCTTTTTTCTCTTGCTCCTGCTCTTTCGGCTCCTCCGAGTTGGATGGCGTCAATTCATCCATAATGTCCCGTTTCTCCATTTTTGTTTTCTTTTCCACTTTTCTATTCCGCGAAATGTCGATGCGTGGAAGATCGGAGCGCTTATTTCGTCGAACGGACGAAAGAGCAGCACTCTACTCTCCAAAACGCAGGACGAAAAAGGACAAAAACCTCCATCTTTATTCTAATGAATTTTAGAAAAGAAACAACCCCCCCCAAGTTTGTGATTTTATACTGGTTCTCCTTTAAAATTCCCGTTCTGCGCAACGCTTTGCGAGCCGTAGGGCGGGGGGTAGTTCTGAAGTGGGAAACGCTTTCTCCTCGGCAAAACACTCCGTCAGCCTAACGGCTCCCCTCCCTCTGAAAGAGGAAAATTTGGAGAGTTTGAGAGGAAACAATTTTTCAAAAAGTTTCCTCTCAAGAAGTTTTGCTGACCGCGACTCAAAACGATCGTAATGATAAAATTGGCAGAACACTAGTCCATTTCGGACGCTTCATATGTCGAATGATCGACCGGGACAAAGCGCCAAGCGAAGTATAAAAGGAGTCCGCCGACGCACGCAACGCCCGTCAAAATGCTCGCACTCGCCCAGCGTCCGTAGAGCCATGCGCCAACGGCGAAAAGCGCGGCATAGACTCCCATACACCCCAACACGGAGCAAAGCAGTCCCATCGGAACCGACCACGCTCTTCCGTCCGAACGAATCGGCTTCCCCTCGCGCTCTGCCGTTTCGACCACGTGCCTCCATCCGGGACCACCAGCTTGGGTCTTCTCGAGAAATTTGCGCAGCGTCGATTGGTCCGTCGGCTTCGTCAAATACGTGACGATAATCCACCCTACCGTGGTGACGGCGACGCTCAACACCAGCTTGATGCCGTCCGAAAAATCGAGCGAGGGGTGCAAAATCTGCTCTCCCTGTGCGTTCTCGACATAAATGAGCGCCCGCCAGAGGGGTTCGTGCACCAGTTGAAAATAAAGCGCGACAGGGAACGAAATGCACATCGCGGCAATCTCCGACCACGCATTGATTCGCCACCAGAACCACCGAAGCAAGAAGAGCAACCCCGTTCCTGCGCCAACCATCAGGATGATGTTGAAAGAATCTTGCGCCGAGTCGATAAACATCGCCAAGACGCATGCCAAAATCATCAAGCCGACCGTCCACAATCGCCCCGCAAGCACCATGCGTTTTTCGGACGCCTTCTGATTCACGAATCGCTTATAAAAATCGTTCACCATGTACGACGCGCCGAGGTTCAAGTGCGTCGCGACCGTGGACATGTACGCCGCAAAAAGGGACGCGACGACAATCCCAAAATATCCTGCCGGCAATTTAGTCATCATTGCTGGGTACGCCATATCGTCTTTGATCATATTCTCGGGGAGGGTCGGAAACGCTGTTTTTAGCGAGTCCAAAGAGGGAAAGACGATAAGCGAGGCGAGCGCAACGAGAATCCACGGCCAGGGACGCACGGCATAGTGGCAGATGTTGAAAAACAGCGTGGCACCAACGGCGTTGGACTCGTTTTTCGCGGCAAGCATCCTTTGCGCCGTGTAGCTTCCGCCGCCAGGCTCGGCTCCGGGATACCACGCGCTCCACCATTGCACCACGAGCGGAATCACGAGGAGCGAGACGACTGCCGAGGTGTCCGTGAAATCAGGGAAAAATGAGAGTTTATCCACCACGGCAGGGTGAGTGACCAAGCCATGCAGCCCGCCAACCTCAGGGAGTTGGAGAACGACCACGGCAGCGGCGACCGCGCCAAACATCGAGACGAGAAAGAGGACGAAATCCGCCCACAAAACGGCACTAAATCCGCCCGCCGTCGTGAAAAGTACCGTGACGGTTCCGGCGCAAAGGAGCGTGACGATCGGTGGCAAACCAAGCATCACTCCCAAAATCTTCACGATCGCGAGCGTGACGTTCGCCATGATGATCGTGTTGACAATGAGACCAAGGTAGAGCGTTCGGAATCCGCGGACGAACGCCGCGCTGTTGCCGCTGTAGCGCTGTTCGTAAAACTCGAGATCCGTCATAACTCCCAATCGACGCCAGAGAGCGGCATAAATAAAGACCGTCGTCATGCCGGTGGGGAGGAACGCCCACCAGACCCAGTTGCCCGAGACGCCGTTTTGGCGCACGAGCTGCGTCACGAGGTTGGGCGTGTCTGCCGCAAAAGTCGTCGCGACGAGCGAAAAACCAAGGAGCCACCACGGCATCGAACGCCCGGAGAGGAAGAACTCGGACGAACTTTTCCCCGCCCGTCGCATCGTGAAACACGTAATCGAGAGCGTCGAGAGGAAGAACAAAGCGATAATCCAAATATCCAACGGATCCATGTGGAGGTATCGCGCCTCGGCAGGTACCGCAGCGGTGCCGGGTGTGGTTTCCAGCGCAGGAGTCTGTGCGGGTGCGGGTGCGGAAGTCTGCGTGGCTTCCTGGCCAAACGACGCAAACGAGAACAAAAGAACGACGAGCAACGCCATCGCGCGGAACGTGTTTTGATAAAAGAGCATGATTGATTTCCTCGACATTTTTGGTTAATG
>JAUNBK010000101.1 GCA_030527105.1 Planctomycetia bacterium | reverse complement strand
CGAGAAAGGCTCACGCCTTTCAAGGCGGGCGAGGACGACCGCCCTCCGAAAAGTGCCAAAAGAAAATGTGTGAGTGTGGTTTTGTTCGTCAGATGTGGAAGAACGTGCGGAAATATCTCCGCGCGATCGCGCAATGGAAAAAAGCTGGGAAGCCAACCCGGTCGCCGTCGGAAATCGCACGACTGTTCGCAACCTGCCAGAAGTGCGAACATTTCCGACCGATTCCCAACCGACCATGGCGGGGACAGTGCGGCGCGTGCGGGTGTTATCTGGGGCGACACACCCACAAACTGTTGGACGGAAACAAGATTGCGATGAAAACAGAGCATTGCCCCAAAAACAAATGGAAGGAATCAAAATGATCAAAGTTGTCACCTTTATGGACGGAAACGTTCCGGAACCTCTCGCCGTCGTGGCATGGAGCATCCGAAAAAATGGAAATTTGGGAAACGCCCAATATATCCTGTATACCACCACGCCAGAATTGCAGGAAAACCCCCTTCTGCAAAAACTGTACGACAAAATTGGACCTCCCGAATGGGATTATCCAAAAGTGCTCAAACTCGATTGGGAAAAGAGGTCGGAACGCTTTTTCAACCGATCGACGAACGTCGAATCAATGCGATGGTCACAAGCCTGCTGGATCAAGTTCCTATGCTTCCTCGAAGAACCGTGCTCCGATGAAGATGTCGTTATTTACGTCGATTATGACACGCTCTGCATCGGGAGCCTGAAAGAAGCGTTCCCGCCAGCGACAAAAGCCATGGCGGGAATGTTTCATCGGTGCGGTGGTAAAAACCCCGGCAGGGGAGTAAGTGCCGGGCTCCTCGTCAAAAATGGTCTTTTCACACGAATGAACATGACCACGAAAATGCAGGAACCTCTCTGGGATATCGACAAACACCGGGAGGCTGCTCGATTGTTCGACAGCAACGACGAAATGGCGATCGCCTGGTATCTGGAAAACTATTCGCGAGAAAACGATTGCTTTTACGCACTCCCCCGGAAGTACGGCATCATACCATGGGAGCACATCAGAACCGGGAAGTCCATGGAAGATGCAGACGCCCGGCTCGTTCACTACGGCGGGGAAACCAAACCGTGGAACGGACTCAGAGCACCCTACAGGAAGATGCAACAACGATGGATCGACGCCCGCGACCAGATGATTCAGGAATGGAAAGAAAAGGAAGGTGTATTTCGATGAATAGGGACGATGTATAATGGCTCGCGATTTGGCTTCTATTTTGAGCGACCCGGTCTTTCAAAAGACGTGGGTCGCCAATCGTGATTACAAGACAAACAAAAAAGCTGCGTTTTACCTCGAGATGGCTTGGACGCGTAGCTGGGATTTCAAGAAGTTCCTCGCTGCACACGACCCCGTGTGGCACTCGGAGTTGGTGCAATATCACTACGCGAGTCCCGTGATCAATAACCTGAAGCGTGCTGGGGCTTGCGTGCGCAGGACCGCACGGCAGAGTATCCGAAAGGTAAGTAAGACCTCTACACGGAGTAAACCGGGCGAACCGCCGAGGAGTCATCGGGGTACTCTGCGAGAAGGAATCCTGTACGACGTGAATCCGGCGACTGCGACCGTGATTGTCGGACCGATCAAAAACCGTGCTGGAAAAGTGCCGCACATCCTCGAATTCGGAGGACGGACGAAACCCTCCTCGGTCTGGAAAAAACGTATCTACCAGGTCGGTCAGTGGGGACCGGTGGACGTGTCGGACACGAAACGATGGCAATCTCATCAAAAAACATCGGGACACAACGAAAACGGTGCTGCCGTCTGGCGCTGGACCGTTCGGCGTCGTCTCGTCTCGGAAAAACAGGCGCGGAGGGCTACGCATTTATGGAATGAGATTCTCCATGGCGGACGACTCACTTCCGACGACCTCGTGACTATCGAGCCTCGTCCCTACATGCGCCCCGCATTGGAAAAGAACCGTGGATTTGTCGTGCAGGCAGGTTTCAAATGACATGTCAATGTGCTACCGTACGTTCCTTGTGGAGGAATGCCAAAAGATATCTCATTGCCGTCACGCGCTGGAAGGCTGCAGGAAGCCCCACCCGCTCGCCGGAGGATATTCTGAAAGTGTTCAACACGTGTACCGCATGTGAGCGATTCCGCCCCATTCCTGGCAAGCCGTGGCGCGGGCGGTGTGCTACGTGTGGGTGTTACCTTGGCAGGCATCCACATAGATTCCTTGAGGGGAACAAAATCGCGATGAAAACAGAGAGCTGTCCAGAGGGGAAATGGTGATAAGATGAAATATGATGCGGTTTACTGTATCAATCTCGAAAAACGCCCTGAAAAATGGGAGGAGTTCCGCGCCCAGTATCCCGTCGAGATTTTCGGCGAGTGTCAGCGGTATGTAGCGATGGATGGTGTACGTCTCGCAAAACCGGACTGGTGGCGCGGCGGAAATGGCGCGTGGGGCTGCTTCTGCTCCCATCGCCGCATCATTGAGCAGACCCTGAACGAGGGGCGCGAAAGCGTGCTCATCTTCGAAGACGATGCCGTCTTTTGTGGCGATTTCGCGTCCAGAGTTATGCAGTTCCACGACGCGTTACCGGAAGATGCCGCTTGGATTTATTACGGAGGGCAACATCTTGCCCAGAAAACGCGAGTGCCTGAGCGCGTGAATGACTACGTCTTCCGACCCTACAATGTCAACCGAACCCATGCCTACGGTCTGCGCGGTACCGCCGTAATGAAAGCCATCCTCCAGCACCTCGAGCGTCAAGACTGGACTACCGCGCACCACATCGACCACCATTTTGGAAGAATGCACGCGGTAGGCGCGTTCCCCGTCTACTGTCCGGCCTACTGGCTCGTAGACCAGCGTGGTGGGATCAGTGATGTTGCGATGCGGGACAAACCGGAGACACACTGGCGCGATGCCGCCACGTTCGACACATCCGCCCTTGGTCCGCTCTACCTTATCCTCGGTACGCACTCTTCCGGTTCCTCATGTCTGGCGGGTATGCTTTGGAACCTCGGGATGCACCTTGGGAACGTTTTCATAGGGGCACATGGCAAGGCACCCATCTACGGTGGTGAAGCAATCTGGCTCCATCGTACCTTTACTAAAGCCGCTCCCGTCCCGGTCGTGTCGTGGGCGGAGGATTATCCCTCACTTCTGGTCCGCCTGCAAAAGTTCGCCAAGGAGAAACTCGTCGAGGGTATCACACTGGGCAAGCCCGCCGGGCTCAAATACCCACAGCTCGCCGCCATCGGCGCAGACCTGTTGAAACTCCACAGCAACGTTCGCATAATTTCCATTCGTCGTCCCATTCTGGAATCCGTCATTTCACTCCACATGCGCTTTCGCGGCTGTTCCGAGGAGTCCATCCGCGAACACCAACGATGGCTTGACGAGGGTCGATCGGCTTGCATTCGTGCCGCGCTGCCGGAAAACGTACTGGAACTTGAGTATGCCGACCTGCTGGCACATCCCGAGGATGCCGTCACCGCGCTGCTCAACTTTATTCCCGAACTGCGACCCACGTCCGCGCAGCGAACCGCCGCAGTCGAATATCCGAATTGCGATTTATGTCATATTTCCATGGAGTCCGAAAAATGAAACTCAATAAAAAAGTCAAGGTTATACAATACCTGCATGGTACCAACTGGCTTCCCGCCGCCGTCTCCGCGTGGAGCCTGCGCAAGAATGCCGGCTTTCCGCAGTCCGCAACCTACACACTCTACACGACCACGCCGGAAAATTTCGACGTGCCCGAACTCCGCCGTGCGTTCGACAGCGTACTCCCTCCACCGCCGGCGGCTGAGGTCGAAAAGCTATGTGCGCTCGACTGGGAAAACGTCGAAAACCCCGTCGCGGAAAAACAGAAAGCTCTTTATCCACCAGATTTCCGGAAGTACTGCCTGACGAAATTCCTGCTCTGGCTGCGCGAACCATGCGCCTCTCGCGAACTGGTGCTGCACGTCGATTATGACACCCTTTGCGTTGGCTCCTTACTCGAAGCGGTACCGACCGGCGGCAAAGCATGGTCGGCGTTCCGCTATCAGAACACCAGGGCACAGGGAATCCTCGTCAACACTACCAACAACGGATTTCTTTATAAGAACTCCCGCTTCGGTACCCTCGGGCTGGACAAACTGATCGAAACGCCGCTTTGGGACCTGGACATCTACCGAGACTCGCTGAAGCTCTGCCCCTGGGGGGATGAAGTCTGCACTGCGTGGTTTGGTCGCGAATATGGTTGGGACACTCTTCAGGAACTCGACAGCCGTTTCAACCGCAATGCCCGCGCTCACGTACTCGAGCGCCGAACTCTTGAGGATGCGGATGTACGCCTCGTCCACTGGAACGGCACTAACAAGCCCTGGAACCCCGCCCCGCCATTAGTCAAACTCGCTGCTCGCTGGGAGGCAATCCGCGATGAGTTTCTGCAAGACACATGTCAATCCTGATTGTCCCCGTGCTCTCTGAGTGCTTTTTGGAGGATGTCATACACATCACCGATTTCAGAGACGCCCCAAATCAGGGGGAATCGACCGGTCGGAGTGCTCACGTAAATGCAACTCACTGGTAAAAAAGCAGAGGCATCGAGTACGAATTCACGCACCTGGTCATATGTGTAGAATTGCGTACTCACTTCATTATATTCTACCGCAACGGATGATTTTTTTATGACGAAACAGGTCTTTTTGGCACGGTTGTTCCACGCCAAAGAAAAAAGCAACGCGTAAAACGAAGCAAGTAGCAGTATGATACCAGGAAGAAGTGTTATGTAAAAAGCCTTCTGTGTTGCGAACATTGCGTACCCAATCAAGCCGAGAGACAGAACCGTACCAACCCACGCATACCATGACCACTGTGGACATATTGCCGGGTTCCCCGCCCAAAGAACATCGGACTCATATTGAACCTGAGTACCATGCGATTCTAATTTTGATGATATCGCAGCCATAATCGCACCTCCAGCCTGCTAATCTGCCATTTTTGAAAAAATCCAATTCGTGTACACGGTCAAACGCACCGCGATACTCCCCCTCCACGACCAAACATTGGGAAAGCGACGGGCGATACTCTCAACGGAGGCGAATCGTCATTTATTAATTCCAACCAAAAGAGGCGCGTAACAACCCCCCGAAGGAGGTTTTCATTCCACAGTATCGGACGAATTTTGTCAAGAGCTTTAGGCAAAAAAATTTTTCTCTGGTTATGTTTCATACAAACATCAGGCAGAAAAAACCCTCCCGCAGCGCGAACCGCGAGAAGGAGTTCATGAAAAATAGAATCCGACCGCGAGACCGCCGCCGGACATTTCTTTCGTCGGGAAAACGCCAACCAAAAGTTGAGAAAATTTTCCCCTGTTGAGTGGGTTTTTGAGATTTTTTTCTGGCGGCGGGTCAGCATACCGCGGTGAATGTGTTCCTGAGCCTTGTACACACCGCCCGTCAAGCCACGAAAGTGGGGGGCATCCGAAGTCGCCGACGCAACCTTAATTGGAGCTAAGCGCCGAAGATGAACTCCGTGATTGGGACTAAGTCGTAACAAGGTAGCCGTAGGGGAACCTGCGGTCGGATCACCTCCTTTCTGAAAAGGAGATCAACTTCCATATCCGTCCACCGCTGGAGCTACGCACCACGGAAGAGCAAAGCGTCGCGTAAAACGGGAATTTAATGGTGAACAGAAATGAGCGCACAAAAACACCCCCTCGTAAACATCGTAAAAAGTTTTGGGAGGAGAAGTTGTCCCAAAAGGTTGGAAGCGCGATGGAATAAGGGAGACCAGAAGCCGTAGTCGCTCGCAGTTTTACCGGGTTGAAAATTTATTTCCTCTCAACTTCTCCATCAAAAACCTTTTGACACAAGAAGGCGAAAAAGCCGCCAAAACAAATTTTTTTGTGGAAAAAGACAAAAAAGTGTTATATAGTGTAGGGCGAGGGAGTCCGGCTTTCAAAGAAAGGAGTACCTAGCCACAATCGGAATTTTAATCTTATACTCGCTCTCCTTTAAAATTCCGTTTTTCTCAACGTTTTGCGAGCCGTGGTGCGTAGCTCCAACGGCGGACGGAACCGGAAATTTCAACGCGAAGTATTATAATTATCATTTTGACAGTCGATATTTTGATACATTCCTTCGTTAAAGAACTTTAACCCGACTCCCTGCTCTACAGCCATTTTACACTATCGTCCCAAAAAAGCCAAGGCTTGAGGTGAAAAAATGTCCAAAGGCAACCGCCCCCCACAAACAGAGAAACAACTGGCAGCATCCCGACAACCCCACGGGGGCGATCGTCTCGTTGCCGTTCTTCCCCCAAGTGTTCCTCGAAACCGTTGGATCATCGAACACCTCGAGCCGATCCTGCACACGTTGGAAGAGTAAAACTTCGAAAAAACCAACATTAAAGAAGAAACAGCACGTCTGGCGGGGGTCGAACCCACAACCTACGGATTAGAAGTCCGTTGCTCTATCCAATTGAGCTACAGACGCGGCGCCACAACGGAGTCTCACCAACGTTGCAGGCGCTTATTATACCCTATTTTTTCATTTCGACAAGCGGGGGGAAGGAGGTTTTTCACCATCTTCGGGGCTTTTTTACAAAAATCTGTCCAAAACGCCCCTAACCCCCACTAACATTTTTTGCAAGGCGCGGTATAATACCCGTATATTTTGTTGGTCTTTTTTCCTTTAGGAGGGTTTCATGATTGTCACTACCACAGAATTGTTCAAGCAGGCTTATGGCAAATACGCCGTCGGTGCCTATAATATCAACAACCTTGAACAGACCGTTGGTCTTTTCCGCGGCAACCTCGGCAAAACGAAGAGCAACGATGAGCCTGAGGACGCTTCCAAAGCGGCCCCGTTCATCATCCAGATCTCTCGCGGCGCTCGCGCTTATTCCGACAAGCGTTTCCTCGAAGCGATCATTCGCACCGCTGGCGACGTCTTCCCCGAGGCGATTTTTGCCGTCCACCTCGACCATGGCACCGAAGACGCTTGTTACGATTGCATCGACAGCGGCTTCTATAGCTCCGTCATGATTGATGCCTCGCACGAGGAGTTCGAAGAGAACATCGCCATCACGCGTCGTGTGGTCGAGCGCGCTCATGCGAAAGGGATCGTTGTGGAGGCTGAATTAGGACAACTGGGCGGTGTTGAAGAAGACGTCGTCGGAAGTGTCAAACTCACCGATCCGGCTCAGGCGGCGGAATTCATCGAACGTTCTGGCTGCGACTCTCTCGCGGTTGCCATCGGCACCTCTCACGGCGCGTTCAAATTCACGGGCAAGCAGGGGCTTCACTTTGACGTGTTGTCGAAGATTCAAGCCGCCATTCCCGCAGGATTCCCTCTCGTCATGCACGGTTCCAGCAGTGTTCCGAAAGAGTGGGTCGATCGCATCAACAATGCGGGCGGCGCTTTGAAGGACGCGACGGGCGTCAACGAAGACGAGTACAACAAGGCCGCGAAAATGGGCGTCTGCAAGATTAACATCGACACCGACGGTCGTTTGGTTTGGTGCGCAACGCACCGTGAGTTCTTCCGCGACAATCCGGCGGAATTCGACCTCCGTCCCGCTGGCAAGTTGTTCATGGCAAACTACGCTGCCTACATCCAGCACAAAAACGACAAGCTCGGCTCCAGCGGACAGCTGGAATCGGTGCGTAAGGCTCTCAAATAGTTTGATCACCTGAGTGATTTGGATTTGTGCGCGGAGAAATGGGGCTTATCCTCATTTGTCCGCGCTTTCTTTAAACGGAAACAAACATGACTCAACCACACCACCTTCTCATTCGAACGGCAGAACGGCAGCATTGGGACGAAATCGCCGCGCTCGTCCACGATTCAACCAACGCGTGGTACGAAAGGAATCGAGGCGTCCAAGCGTTTGCCAACGGTCCCGAGAGTGTCCGCCTCTTTTGCGAGACGTACAGCGCGATCGACCCTCCCGACAGCATTCTCATCGCGATTGACGAGGAGACCGGGCGGATTGCGGGGTCGTGTTTCGTGCATCCAAGAAGCACGCACGTTTCCTTGGGAATCATGAACGTTCATCCAGACTTCTTTGGTCGAGGCGTCGCGCCGATCATCTTGCGCAGGATTGTCGACTTCGCGAAGGACGAGCGCAAACCGCTGCATTTGGTGTCGAGCGCCATGAATTTAGACTCCTTCTCGCTCTACAATCGATTTGGGTTCCGACCCTATATTGTGTTTCAGGACATGATGATTCCCAACTTCTCGCCGCAGTCGATCTCGCTTGATCCCAAAGTGGCGCGTTTGGCGCAGCGGGCGCGACCTGCCGAGGCGCGGGATGCCGAGAGGATGTGTACGCTCGAAAAGGAGCTTCGCGCCATGGATCGACAAGGCGATTTCGAGTACTTCATCCACAACGAGAACGGGGCGTGGCGCACGTTTGTACTCGACGCAGAAGACGGCAGTCTGGACGGCTTCCTCTCCTCGATCGCGCACCCAGGCAGTTGTATGCTGGGACCTGGAGTGATGAGGACGGAGGCTCAAATGTTGGCGCTCATTTATCGTGCGCTTGCGGAGATGGGCGCCACGCCGATCTTTCTCGTGCCGAGTGCGTGTTCTGCAGCGCTCGCAACTCTGTACAACTGGGGAGCGCGGAACACCGAGATCCACCTCGGTCAATGCCTTGGCGATGTCCCGCAGCCGAAGGGAATCGTGATGCCGACATTCATGCCCGAAACGGCGTGAGGAGAAACTACAGGCGGTGGGAGAAACACTCTCCTGCCCTGCCCATCTAGGCATCAGCCCGAGCCGAGAACGGAGCGAAGCGTAGCTCTGGATGAAGCGCCGAGGGATTTTGTCTTCCGTCAGGAACTACGGGCTACGCCCTCCGTTCTCGGCTCCGAAGAATCTCGAGCGCCAACTTTGTGAAAGGTTTTCCCCTTGCATCGGGATCGGGAAAAATACATGCTCCCTCCCCCTTGATGAAGTCAAAATTTCTGGTATAATGCGCGTTCTATACTGGCTCCTTGATGAAGAGAGCAAGGAGCGAAGGTATGTGTGCGCGCAGTAGTGCGCTGATGTAGGAATTTCAACAAGATTTGGAAGGTTTCATTAATGTCACGAGCCGGTGGATTTAACAAAAAAGGCAAGAAGGGAGCTGCGCCGTTCCGCAAACGCGCCAAAGCAAAGGTCCGTACGAAGAAAAAGGACCCGCTTGCGGTAAATGGCAAGTTGCCTCGCCCGCTTTATGTCGATTATAAAGACGTGGAGTTGTTGAAGAAACTGACGAACCGCCAAGGGAAGATTCTCAGCCGTCGCAAGAGTGGTTGCTCCGCCGCGAGTCAACACGCAGTGACGAGTGCCGTGAAGCGAGCCCGATTTATGGCGCTTCTTCCGTACGTGGGAGAGTAGTTCGTCGTTTCTGTCAATCTCTATAACGACCGTTTTTTACGAACGTTACGCCCTTTTAGTGGCGAGTTTCATCCTCGGGTGAAATTTCCCGTCGTTATTAAGAATTCACGACGTGTCCTTCGGGACGCGTCGTTTTTCTTTTTAGTGGATAGTTTTTCTCGTTTTTTCCTCTCGCTACGAGCGCTCTATCTGTACCCACGAACGCCCTAAATTGGAGTCTCCAACACAAATCACTTTAAAATATCCACAATTTCGGTGTGATTCACAGATTTTAGCTGTTTTTAACCCCTCACAAAACCGATAGTATGAGACGACCGGGTTTATTTTTTGAAACGCGAAAAAGAGACCGTTGAGGATAAACCAAACCATTACGAGGAGCGGCAGGGATTTGCCCGCACAATCATAATAGAACAACAAATTCATCCAGTCGATACAAGCAGAACGCCAGACAAGGATACACGTTTTGCGCAATCGGTACATTTTCCCTAATTTTCGACAAAAGTCCAAAAAAGTCGATTAAATTTGGGAAAGGGGGGTGGAATTTGACAAATGGCGGTGTATAATGTAGATAGGTAGTTAAATGCGTTGAGAGAAGTTTTAGCGATTGGCTTGAATTTTTCAAGATATGTAAAAAAAATTACCGAAAGAACAAAAAGTAATGGTCGATCCGGGTTCCTCACACGAAACGGAATCGAGTTTATTGTCCATGGAGGATGCAATAATGAAATATGTGTTAGGATTATCGGTATCAGCGATACTCCTTCTTATGGTGTGCGCAACGCCGGCCGAGGCACGGTATTGCGGCGCGGCGCGTTTTTGCCCATGTCCGCGTGTGTGCCCCGAATACGAGTGCTGCCGGATGGAATGTCACACCGTCACGAGAACGTGTAAGAAGGTAGTTTGGGAACGGCAGGATTACACCTGCTATCGTAATGTTACCGAGCGTGTCTGCGTGCCCAAAACGGTCACGTGCACGAGAATGGTTCCCGAGACCTGTTATCGCGAGTGTACTTACACCGTCCAGCGCCCTGTTTGGGAAAATTGCGTCAAAACGATCAATTATACCGTTCAGCGCCCCGTCTGGGAAACGTGTACAAAGAATGTTCAATACACGGTCATGCGCCCCGTTTGGGAGACCCGGCAACGTCAGTATCAAGTGACGGTGCAGAAACCCGTCTGGGAGACGCGCCAACGTCAATATTGCGTGCAGAAACCCGTCTGGGAAACCCGCCAGCGCCAAGTTCAGTACACGGTGCAGCGCCCCGTTTGGGAAACGCGCCAGCGTCAGGTGCCCTATACCGTTTGTGTTCCCGTCTGGGAAACCCGTCAGCGCCAGTATTGTGTGCAGAAGCCCGTTTGGGAAACGCGCCAGCGTCAATATTGCGTGAACGTCCCCGTCTGGGAAACGCGCCAACGTCAATATTGTGTGCAGAGACCCGTCTGGGAGACCTGCCAGCGCGAAATTCCATACACGGTCTGCAAGCCTGTTTGGGAAACCCGTCAGCGTCAAATTCAGTACACCGTTTGCAAGCCCGTGTGTGAAACGCGTCAGCGTCAGTACACCGTTTGCGTCCCGGTGACTCAGTGCGTGCAAAAGCAAGTCCCACAGACGATTTATCGTCGTGTAATGGAACAACGCGAACGCACATGCAATTACACGGTTTGCGTTCCGGTTACGGAACAGCGCCAGCGAGAAATCTGCTACACGCAGTGGACTCGTGTCGAGGAACAGCGCCAGCGCGTTTGTCGTCAGGTTGTGTGCAAACCGGTCACGGAAACCCGTACCGTTCGCGTCTGCAGCGGCTACTGGGCGACAAAGCAAGTTCAGGATCCTTGCGACCCGTGCCGCGTCCGTTGTGTGCGCGTTTGGTGTCCGCAGGTCTGCGAGAAGCAAGTGAATTGCACGCGCATGGTGCCGTGCGTCACGGAAAAAGTGGTGCCCTACACCGTTTGTCGCATGGTTCCTCAGCGCTGCACGAAAGTCTGCACGTATAACGTGACGACGTGGCGCAAAGAGTGCCGCACGAAGGTTGTGCCTTACACTGTCTGCCGCATCGTTCCCGAAACGGTCATGCGCACATGCACATATAATGTCACGAAAATGGTGCCCCAGACGCGCATCTGCACTTACAACGTGACGAAGATGGTGCCCGAGACGCGCGTTCGCACGTGCGAGTACAAGGTATGCAAGATGGTGCCCGAAACGCGGACGAGAATCTGCACCTACAAAGTGTGCAAGATGGTGCCCGAGACACGCGTTTGCACCTACAAAGTGTGTAAGATGGTGCCCCAGATGCGTACCTGCTCTTATAAGGTCTGCAAGATGGTGCCTGAGATGAGAGTTTGCACGTATAAGGTTTGCAAGATGGTGCCCCAGACGCGCGTTCGCACGTGTGAGTACAAAGTGTGCAGGATGGTGCCTGAGACGCGCACTTGTGTGCAGAACTACCGTGTGTGCAAGATGGTGCCCGAGACACGCGTTTGCACCTACAAGGTGTGCAAGATGGTGCCCGAAGTGCGCACTTGTGTGCAGAACTACCGTGTGTGCAAGATGGTGCCCGAGACGCGCGTAAAGCAGGTTTGCTATCGCACATGCAAAATGGTGTGTGAAGAGCGACAGAAGCAAGTGTGTCACAAAGTGTGCAAGATGGTGTGCGAAACCCGGACGCGTAAGGTTCCTTACACGG
Organism: Planctomycetia bacterium; assembly: GCA_030527105.1. Classification (GTDB taxonomy): domain Bacteria; phylum Planctomycetota; class Planctomycetia; order Pirellulales; family Thermoguttaceae; genus RGIG3701. Next base: position 1,342 of record JAUNBK010000101.1, on the reverse strand, counting down.
TCTGCCGCCCGGTGCAGTACACGCGCACGATCAACACGGTTCAGTGCGTGACGAAACAGGTTCCTGTGAAAGTGAGCCGCTGCGTTCCTCGCGTCGTGACAGTGGAAGTTCCGGTTCAGGTGATGGTTCCTGTGTGTCCGACGGACGCTCCAGCAGTTGCGCCGACGCCCTCCGCCTGATTTATTATTTTTCTCAGAGCGCGGGAGTTTTTTCCGCGCTTTGGATGAAATCAACTTAAAAATGGATTCTCAAAATATTCCCATTGAGGTATAAATAATGCCGATTATACCGGGGAGTATTTTGAGAATCTTGTAATATTCCGCAAAATAATATTTCTACGCTTGTATAGCGCATGACGATATACTACAGTGGTATACGCTGTTTTCCACAGCACCCAACGATCAATAAGAGGATTTTCGCCTACATAGGAGATAAAACCATGCTTTTATACGCGCAGCGACTGAAAGTATTTTTTCTGTTCGTCATCATTTTGACATCAATTTCTCACGAACTTTACGCTCAAACTGCGGCGGCAGGTATCGAGGTAGACGCTCAAAATGTTCTGCGAATCAAAACATTCGTCGACGACGCCCCTGGCGATATTCGCCTTCGACAAATGGAAGCGGCGCAAAGCCTCCCGCAAAATCTACGCGATTATACGCCCGCACGTGCCGTTTCGCTCACTCGTCTTGAGCGGGCAATCGCCGAGAATAATGGAATCGTTTCCGAAGAAATTTTCTACATGGCGGGTCTCCAAAAGATCAATCACGTCCTCATTTATCCCGAGTCTGGCGACGTTGTTCTCGTTGGTCCTGCTGAGGGGTGGTACAAAGATGCGTCTGGTCGTGCAATCGGTTTGACGACGGGGCAGCCTGTTCTGCGCCTCGACGATATGGTGGCGGCGCTCCGTGCGTATCCTGCCAAGTCGCGTGAGGCGAACCTCATTGGTTGCTCCATTGATCCCACGCAAGAAGGGCTTGCAAGAATGCAGTCTTTTCTCGCGCGCGTTGGTACCACTGCGACACCTGGCGACACGTCGTTTATCGTGAATGGGCTGCGTAACGCGCTCGGCTACCAAAACGTGAGTGTTTTTGGTGTTCATCCGGAGACACACTTTGCGCAGGTTCTTGTCGAGGCGGATTATCGCATGAAACTGATGGGAATTGGGCTTGAGAAAATCCCTTGCCGAGGGATGAAATCGTTCGTCGCGAGTGTCACGCCCGGTGCCGTTCAGCGCAACGCTCTCTTTCGTTGGTACTTCGTGCCGGATTATCAGTGCATTCGTATGAGTCCGGACAAACTTGCTATTTCGCTCGAGGGGCGTAGTGTGAAACTTGTCGGA
>JAUNBK010000100.1 GCA_030527105.1 Planctomycetia bacterium | reverse complement strand
GCGACAAAAGAGACGACAGCAAAAAAAACAGCCACCAAAAAAACGGTAGCCAAAGAGGCGGCAACGAAAAAAACTACCGCAAAGAAAACTGCGACGAAGAAGACGGGGGAAATTAAAACTGCCGCGTCTAAAAAATGAAGAAATCTCGGGATCCGTGGCGCGCAGCTCCAACGGCGAATAAAATCGAGAATTCAAACGAAAAGCACTAAGCGAGGGCAAGGCGGGGTGAGTTCCCGTTTTGCCCTCATCTCGAAAGTGGGAGAGTTGGCTCCCTGTGGAATACACTCTCAATCGTGTTCCAAATGAAGCGTCCTCGTCATGTAGTTGGAGAACTGGTCGTATAGGGAGTACAAAACCGGCACAAGATAGAGTGTGAGTATCGTCGCGCCGGCGCAGCCCACGGACATTGTGAACGCCATTGGAATGATCATTTTCGCTTGAAAGGAGGTTTCAAAACAAATAGGCATCAGCCCTCCCACCGTCGTGATCGTGGTGAGCATCACGGGTCGAAAACGTCGCCGACCCGCGAGAATGCACGCTTCTTCGACGCTCAAACCGTTTTGGCGGATGTTGGCGTTGATGAAATCGACAAGGACGATCGTATCGTTCACGACGATGCCCGCCAGTGCGATGAGACCAAAAACGCTGATGAACGTGAGCTGCTGTCCCATGAGAGCGTGTCCAAAAAAGACGACGACCCCCGCAAAAGGAATGATCGACATGATGATGAGCGGCTGCGTGTACGATTTGAACTGCATCGCCAAAAGGATGAACATGGAGACCATTGCGATCGCAAAGCCTGTTTTAAGCGAGGCGAACGATTCCTCTTCCTGCTCGCGCTGTCCCTCCCACCGAATGTGGATGTTGGGGTACTCCTTCATAAGCTGAGGCAAAAACGCCGACTCGTCCGACGCCCCACGAGTGCGCCCTTGGAGGTCCGCAATAACGCGGTTTGGCGAGACGCGCGTGTCGTCTGCGGACGCTGTGATCGTGATGGCGCGCATTTGGTCGATGCGATTGATGGTCGAATACCCACGCTTGATCGTGACGTCCGCAAGTTCCGAAATGGGTCGTTCCACATCGTTGATTCTCACGCGCAATTCGTCGAAACTCGCGAGCGAACGCCTCGCCTCTTCGGGGTAGCGCACCATGAGTTTCACCTCGTGTCTGCCGCGCTGGAGTCTCATCACTTCGGCGCCATAATACGCATTCCTCAGCACGTCGGCAATGTCCGCTTGGCGCACACCTTGCGTCGCGGCGAAATCCTTCACGCGTGGTTGAAATTCCCATTTTCCGGGGATGTTGTCGTCTCGAATATCATAAATACCATCGTAGGTCGCCAACTTTGCCTTGCATTTTTCGACTGCGGCTTCCATTTCGTCCGCATGCTCTGAGGCGGCAACGATTTTGAACTCAATCGCGTTTCCTCCCGGTCCGCTGAATGCGGAGTCGAACGTCAAAACGAGCGCGCCGGGGACGGCGCCTGTTTCTTCGCGCCAGAGATCGACGATGTCGAAGCTCTCGAGGGAACGACTTTCGGCGTCAACAAGCTCAATTTCGACACTTGCCATGTGGCTCGAATCTCCGCCAGACATTCCTCCGCCCATGCCGCGCCCCGCCATGTTGGATCCAATGGTGCGAATGGAGTGAACGGAGACTTGCTCTCCGCGCTCTTTGAGGATTCTGTCGGAGACGCGCCAGTAGGCGTCCTCAATTCGCTGCGCCCAATACGTCGTGAGTGCTTCTGGAGTTCCGTTTGGGAATTGGACGTTGCACACGATCGAGGTGCTGTCCATGCGCGGGAAGAAGACGAATTGGACGAACCCGCCATAGAAAAGACCGAGGGTCAAAATCAAAATTCCGATCGCCGCCGACATGAAGATGGAGCGATAATTCATCACCCACGTGAGCGAAGGGAGGTAGATTCTCTCAATGTACCAATACATTGCGTGCATGGTCCACTTTGAGACGTATTGGAGAAGGTATATAACCCAGCGAAACACGTAAAAAACCGTGCGCGACATGCGAAAAATCAGGTTGTCTTTGTGCGAGAGGTGGGCGGGCAAAATCGTCGACGACTCAAACAGGGAGAAAAGAAGCATCGAAATAATCACGGACGGCAGAACGTACATCATTTTTCCCATCGAACCCGCCACAAAAAGGAGTGGGGAAAATGCAATCACGGTGGTGAGTATGGAGGCGAAAACACTGGGAAACACCTCCACGGTTCCATCAATGGACGCTTCCGCAGTCGTTTTCCCCATCGCGCGGTGGGTGTAGACGTTTTCCCCCACCACAATCGCGTCGTCCACAACAATACCCAATCCCATGATGAGCGCAAACGAAGAGATGAGATTGAGCGTCTGCCCCGTTGCGTAGAGGACAAAGCACGCGCCAAAAAGAGCGAATGGAATTCCCAACGCAACCCATACCGAGAGGCGCAGATCGAGAAAGAGCGTGAGGCAAACGAAAACGATGAGAAGACCCTGAATGCCGTTCTCGCCAAGCATTGCGAGCCGATCCCGAACTTCAACGCTCCTATCGCCCCAAGAGACAAGGTCGTATCCTTGGGGGACTTGTGCCGATTCGAGGTATTTTTTCACCGTGTCGATCATCGCGAGAAGATCTTCCTCCGGGTTGCGCTGAATCGCCACCGCTAAAAAGGGTCTCTCCTCCGAAAAACGCGCGACTTTCTGCCCCTCCTCGTTTACGTCGTATTCGTCCAAAACGGTCCGAATCGAAATGCTGCTTGCGACGTCGACAAATTCGTCACGGACTTTTCCCAAGTCGCCAACCGTGAGAACCGCTCCTTCCGCCACGCCGAGAAGCGGGAGTTTTGCGATTTCGTCCCCAACGTCCTGTTTCGTGTCGCTTCTCAGGAGAATTTCCTGCGATTTTCCCCGAATAGAACCGCCCGCCTGCTGGTGATTTTCCTGCGCTATAATGGCGGCGGCTTCCTGGAGCGTGAGACCATAACTCCGAAGCGTGTTTTCGTCGAACTCCACGTCGATTTGATAATCCTTCCCTCCCACAATATCGACACGCGAAATGCCCGGGAGGAGGAGCAAATCGGCACGCACCCGCTCGGCAACGTCCCGCAGTTTGAGCTGCGCATCAATACTCCAATCCGAGGGACCAAGGACTCCAATGCGCAAAATGGTCTCCTCCATTTGGAGCAGTCGCGTTTCAGCACGCTCGCACATCGCGGGGAAGGTCGAAATCCGCCCCACGGCGCTTTCGACTTCGTTAAGCACGCGGTTGGGATCGTCCACGTCCGAGAGAAGCTCAATGCTCACGGTGCCGGAATTTTCCGCTGCCGCCGAGGTGATTTTCTTAATGCCTCGAATGTCCCGGACGCCTTCCTCGATCTTTTGGCAAATGGACTCCTCGACCTCTTCTGGTGTCGCGCCGGGATACGGCACGGAAACCATGATCATATCGAGGTCGAACTGAGGGAACGTCTCGCGATTGAGGAGCGTCATTGCGTAAGCGCCCATCCCAAGCACTGCCGCCATGAGGAGATTCATCGCTGGCAGGTTGGATATTGCCCAAGAGAAAATAGCTCTCATTGAAGCACCCTCACTTTCGTGCCTTCAAGTGGCGAGGCAAGAGGCGACGTGACGACAAAGTCTCCTTCCTCCAAAACGTCCGGGACGGCGTAGACCAGCACACGTTCGCCATCCGAGTGTGCCGTTGTGATGTTTGCCTTCGCAAGGATTCCACCGCCAGACTCGTCTTTCAAGACCTTCCACACGACGCCGCCAGGGAGGATCGCCATCTCGGAGAGATTCAGAAGTTTGCGACGCGGTTTGACGGCGACTTTCACGTGAACGAACATCCCCGGGAGAAGCGAGGGGGACGCGTCGTCTGGTCCCGAAGCGCAGCGCACTTCAAGCGGATTCTCAACCATCACGCGACAAGGAAGCATCCTCGTGCGTGAGTCCAATCCCGGTCCGTCGAGATACTCCAAACGACCGCTCCACTCGTATTGGGATTCCCCCAGACGATACATAATCGTGACGGGTGTCGGCTCGAATTGATAAAAGTTGCGCACATCTTGCTCACCCCGTTTGAGGGCGCTTTCGTTCATGCTCCATAGCCATTCGACGTGCTTCATGTAGAGGCTGCATTGGACTTCGAGCCGGGACGTGTCGTGAATGGAGACAAGCACCTCGCCACATTGAGCATACTTGTTTTCCTCCGTTTCGAGGCTGACGACCACCCCCGAAAGTGGTGCGGACACGACGCAGCGATCCAGATCGACTTTTGCCTTTTCGACCCGAATCTCGGCGAGTTTCTTGCTTGCCTTCAGACGCTCTTTTTGCGACTCGGCACTTCGGATTTGATTTGATAGGGTGATCACACTTTCTTGCTTCGAGAGCGTAGAAAGTCGGGTCGAATCGACGTCGGTATCGGAAATTGCGCCCGTGGAGGAGAGGCGCGTCACGCGCTCCAGTTCGCGATTCTGAACGACAAGCTGGTCTTGGACGATTTTCATTTGGGCTTGATAATTCTCGATATTGACGTCCAACTCGTCGATCTGACGCTGCGCCTGAATGACTTCTTGGTGGGCTTCGTCCAACGCAATTTGGTAGTCGGTCGTGTCAATTTTGAAGAGGATGTCGCCCTTCGAGACGTACCTTCCCACTCGGCAATTCTCGGCGAGAAAAACGACTCTCCCGGCAACTTCCGTCGCCATGTCCACTTCTCGATACGGAACAACGACGCCGTCGACCGAGAACGTGAGTCCGTCTTTTTGCTCCGTCGCCTCCTCGAGTTGGACGACCTGAATCATCTCGGGAATCTCGCTGATTTTATCGGGAGCTTTTGCCCTTCCAAAAAGCACCGCAGCGCTGATCGAGGAGACCAAAATTACGACGGAGCAAATGAGACGAAACCAGAATCCACGCTGTTTTCGCCCTTCAGTAGTTCTTGGCGTCTCGTGCAAAACTTGTTCGTTTGACATAGCCATTCCTTCTCTGTTTGTTTTCCCTTGTCGAGGAGCATGGAGAAGAATCGCAAGAACCGCACTTCCGATAGATGGGGCGAAAAAGGGTATTTTGCACATCGATCGGAATGAATTTCTTGTCTATTCTCACACACCTACTTAATCATTTGACTAAATGTACTCGAAAAAATTTTTTTGTCAATACACCCATAGCACAAAAAGTGGGGGTTTTTGCCAACACCCATCTCTTCCTCAAGAGTTGCGTACAAACGAAAAAAACGTCGCGCAATTTATCTTGGTTTGGCAAATTATTACAAAAAATTATTTAAATGCCCTCTTGACAAAAAGGGCGAAACGTGGTATCATTTTACACAGTCGCTCGTGGTTAGTCATTTGACTAAAGACCACGCATTATGAGGTTACTCATCCCCCAAAAAATTTTTCAGGAGAAACAATGACCCTTTCTGCTCAGCAAGCAACTCGTGAGAAGCTTATTCACACGACGGGGCAATTGATTGCCGACAAGGGTTTGCGCGTCACGACGCGGGCGATTGCGGAGGCGTCGGGCAAAAATATCGGCTGCATCCACTACCACTTCGGGGGGAAGGTCGGCTTGGTGCATGCCGTTTTGGAGTATGCGACCAACGGTTGGCGCAATCATGAGAGCGTAATCGAGTACATCGTCTCGACCTCGGCGGAAGATTTGCACACCTCGGACGGACGGTTCCGAATCATCTCCAAGGTGATGGATCTCCTCTTCAACGACCGTTGCGCGCCGGGGCGACCCGTGTGGGAGTTTCCCTTTTTCCACCAGATATTGAGCGGACCCGTTGATTCTCCCTTTCGTCGGGATCTTTTGGAGCGCGTCATCATTCCCAACCACCTATCGGTTTCGCGTTTGCTTCAGGCGCTTTGTCCCGAGTTGAGCATGGAGGAGACAGAGATTCTCAACACGCAGCTTTTTCTCTCCCCGCTCACGCACTATGCCGTTTTTATGCGTCAGGCGGTATCCTCTCCGTCCGGGATTCCCTACACGCAAGCGTTTATTCTGAACGCCAAAAGGGTGCTCACGCATTCTGCCTGGCTCATCATCGAAAATCGCAGGGGGCAGGCGGCTGGGTTTCGTTCTCCGTCGGAATCCGCGCCGCTCCCTGCGAGATAGTCCCATTCTGATTCTTCAACTCTGATTCTCACGCACCTTGATTCTCACACCCGCACCTTGGTCTTTGCTCGCCTGAGTTCCGCCGTGTTTCGAGAAAATGCGGCTTGATCCTGCATCTTGAACTTGCTTTCACGTGTACAATATCATGGAGGATTCTTTTCTTCGAAGGAGAAGATTATGTTGAAATTAACCCGAAAAACGATCCTTGCGCTTCTCGTCGGCATCGGTGGAATGTGCTGCGTTGCCGTGTGGCTCGTGGGAGACGAAGCGAAAAAAGTGCGAAAGCCCGTCCGGGTCGAATCCCGACTCGAGGGGAAGGAGAAAATCGTCGAAATTCAAACCGTCGAGTCGAACGAGGTGTGCATTCCGAGGCGTTTTTCTGCTATCCTTGAGGCGGATCGTGTCTCCACCCTCTCGTTTCGCGTTGGGGGACCTCTCATCGAAGTTGCCGTGAGCACGGGCGACCACGTGAAGAAAGGAGACATCCTCATGCGCATCGATCCTCGCGACTTCCAACACGAAGTGGATGTGGCTCAAGCAAAACTCCGTGCCGCGCGCGCTCAACTGACCCTCATGAAGAGCGGGGCGCGAAAAGAGGATATCCAAATTTTGGAGGCGAGGATCGTTTCCGCAAAAGCGCAGCGAGATTATGCCGCCGCCGAGTTGCGTCGTGCGGAGCCGCTCGTCGCGAAAAAGGCAATTTCGAGGAGCGAGATTGAGTTAATGCAGAGCAATCTCCGCGTGGCGGACGCCCAAATTGACTCGCTGGAACAGGAGCTTATAAAAGCGCGCGCGGGAGAAAGGGAGGAAGAGATTGAGGTGAAAAAAGCGGAAATCGCCGGGCTTGAAGTCAATTTGCACATCGCTCAATCCCAACTGGCGGATACCTATTTGCGCGCTCCTTTTGATGGCGTGGTCGCCTCGAAATGCATCAATAATCACGAAATTGTGCGTCCCGGCGCAGCCGTTTTGACCATGATGGATATTTCGAAACTCGATGTCGAAATTTGGATTCCTGAGCGGGATATTTTGCACAGCGCGCCGTTTTCGGAAAGATTGAGCGCTTCCGTCACGTTTCCCAACCTGCCGAATAAGGAGTTCCAAGCCGTATTAAAGGACGGAGAGACCGAGGCAAACCCTCAAACAAAAGCGTGGAAAGTGACTTTTTCGATGATCAATCCGGACGCGATCACGCTGCTCCCCGGGATGAGTGCCTATTTGGTCATACAAAGAACGAAGCCCGGCTCCGCCGCAATCCTCATTCCCACGCACGCCGTGGCGTCGGACGACCGAGGGAAAAATTACGTTTGGATTTGCGACGAGGGGCATCGTGCCCAAAAGAGGGAAGTCGTGCTGGGCACGTTTCGCAACTCGGAAAAAATCGAGGTGTTGGAGGGACTTGAGCCGGGGGAGAAAATTGTTGTCTCTGGAGCGCAATTCGTTGAAGAGGGAGCCTTTTTGCGCGAGGCGGAGTGAGACAGACCGAATTTGTTAAAATGGGCAGAAAAAACGGGCTTGAAAGGCAAAAGAACTGGGTATTTTAAAATATTTTGGGTTTTTTTCGCTTTTTTTGGGCTTTTTTTGTCGAAAACACTTGGAAAAGATACGTATTGGTGTATAATATACAATCATGGAACTTTTACTCGGACGAGATATAGAATAGCAGGAGTCAGATAGTATGAAATCATCGCAAGAAGGGAAAAAAACCAGCGTGAATCGGGTACGCCGCCAGTTGCTCATCGGGGCGGGAGCCGCTCCGTTGTTCGTAACGCTCCGAGCCGCCACTGCGAATGCTGCTAATTGGGGAGTTGCTTCAGGCGCTGCGCCTGTCTCTGGAGTGCTCCAAGCATCTGCCGCCTTGGACGGCGGGACGGGAACAGCGACTACTGAGGATGAATTGTACAGGCTCATCAGCGGTGAAAGTACTAATTTTGGCGTTTTTAGCGGGACGCAAAGATCGCAAGAGAGTTTGAAAAGTTATTATGGCGTAGCTGGAAGCGGGTCGGTATCGCGAGGTAGTTCGCAGACTGGGATTCTCCCTAACGACGACCCTGTTACTTATTACGTCGTCACATGCGAGTGGACGCTCGGTCAGCCGGGAACTCTTGCGGACGGTTCGGAAAATCTTTTTGTGCCCAATTACGAAACAAGAAAGCTGTCGTCTGTGGGTACTCCTGCGAACAATAAAATTACTGTCTCCTATAATATTTTGGATGGAGCTACTGAGTTGAGCTATGTGGGAACTTCGAAGACTTTATCCGCGTTTATTGACGCACAGACAGTTCTAGCCCAAGCTCACCAAAGCGGGATAGTACCGGAAACGGGTTCCTGATCTCTCCCGCGTTTTTGGGTTTTGATTTCAACAAAGAAGCACAGGCTCCTTGAGAGAACATCCTTATTATGACGACGATTTCCCAACGGCATCGCTGGCGGCGCGCTTTGTATTGGAACGCTGCCGTTTGGGGGATCGGCGGTGCGTGGACGTCGATTTTCACCATTCTTTTCATGACGTTCGCCCGCGCGATGCACTCGGGGGTGTTTATTAGTCTCCTCTTTCTCGCCCCATTTGTTGCGAGACTCCTTTGTTGGAAGGTGCCGGATGTCGTCGCGAGGGCACGGAGTAAAAAGTGGTTCTATTTCGGTGCCATTTGGCTTCAAGCCCTTTCGTACGCATTGTTGGCGTGCTGCATCCTCCCCGGGTTTTTGAGTCGCCAGTCGGCATACTGGGCAGTGATTATTTTCTGGAGCCTCGGCGCCTTTTTTGCCAGCGCGGCAAGCATCGCGTATTTGTCGTGGATGGGGAGTATATTCCCGTGCAGAAAAACCTTCTCGAGAATGTGGGGTGTCCAAGAACGATACAAAACCTATGGCGAGTCTGCCGCTTTGGTGCTTTCTTCTGGTGCAACCATTTGGGCGATGTGCCGCAATGATTGGAAGCTGGAGCCGAGAGATGAAATTCTTCTCGCGTCGCTTATTATCGTGTCAGGGATCGTCGTTCTTGCGTTCAGTGTGTTTTTTCTTTGGAGGATGCCCGACTCACGCGTTTTGGCGGCGCAGACGAGCAAGGTTGAGGATGATGCGGTCGTTATGACTCCGCGACGAGGGGTGGGGATTGGGAATCTTCTCCGCCCGTTGGGGACTCCGGGGGTTGTCACGCTTCTTCTCTATTGCGCGCTTTTTTCTGCCGTGACGCAAATGGAGCAAGCGCCGAGGAGCATTTTGACCCACGTGCTGCTCGGTGGGTCGTGCGGGTTGTATCTTTTTAACTCGATCTCCAAAATCCTTATGAGTTTCGCGCAAGGGGCGCTCGGTCCGTTCGTCGGAGGGTATGCCGATCGTTTCGGGACGCTGCCCGTGATGATTGCTGCACAAGCGATCACGGCGTTTGGCGCGCTTTTTTACGCCATCGCGTGTGCGTCCGGGGCGTGGTTTTGGATGATTTTCGCGCAATGGATGTGGATTGCGTACATTGGTTTGAACGTGAGTCTGCCGAAATATCAACTGGAGCTTTCGGGCAGAGAGGACGCGATGGCGCTCCTGTCGCTTTATAGTGTCGTTTCCGCGCTTGCCTCTATTTTTGGCTGTGTGTTTGGCGCGTTGCTTCTCCAGTGGGGTGGCAAACTTAGCGAGAATTTCCTTTTCTACACAGTCCTTTTCTGCGTTGCCTTCGTGGTGAGGCTCCTTTGCGCACTCGTCCTTTCTTTTGGACAGGACACTGGCGGCACGCAGCGGCGCAAAATCCCGAAGCGAAAAGATGTGTGTGCTTATAGCGATTCAGCATAAGGGGCGAAATTTCTCGTCCTATTTCGTGTGTATATTATTTGCGTTGTTTACTTGAATTTGGAGAAGAAAAATGTCCGCAAAAAATCTGGTCGTCGCGCAGAGTGGCGGTCCGACGTGTGTGATTAATAGCAGCCTTCAGGGCGTGGTGGAAGCGGCGCGCTGCTTCGAAAATATAGGTGCCGTTTATGGTGCCGCGCATGGGATTGAAGGCGTATTGAAGGAAGATTTCATCAATCTCTCGGCACAGAATCCGCAAGAAATAGCCCTCTTGCGATACACCCCCGTCGCCGGCTCGATCGGCACGTGTCGGTACAAGCTCAAGAGTCATCAGACGGAGGATTTCGAGCGCGTCATTGAGGTCTTCAAGGCTCACAACGTCGGCTACTTCCTGTACAACGGTGGAAATGATTCGATGGACACCGCGAACAAAATTGCCGAGCTGGCCAAAGTGCGCGGCTTGGATCTCACTGCCGTCGGCGTGCCAAAAACCATCGATAACGACGTCGGAGACAGCGAGTTCAAACTGATCGACCACACGCCGGGGTATGGTTCCGTCGCGAAATATTGGATGCACACCGTTCAGTATGCGAATCAGGAAAATGCCGGGTCCTCCCCTGCCGACCCCGTCTTGGTCATGCAGGCGATGGGGCGCAAAATCGGCTTCATTCCCGCCGCCGCTCGTTTGGCGGACCCGAACAGAGAGATGCCTTTGCTCATTTATATGGCGGAGAGTCCATGTTCGTTGGAGCAGTTGCACGACCAGGTCAACGAGAAATTGCGTGCCTGCGGACGCTGCGTCGTCGTGATCTCGGAGGGCTTCAACGTCGGCTCGCTCGGCGAGTTGAAAGACTCTTTTGGCCACACCACCTTCAGCAGCAGCCAAATGACGGTGTGTCAAAAAGTGGTCAACTACCTTAACGAGAAGGGGTTGTGCGTGAAAGGCAACGCGCGCGGGAACGTCCCCGGCACCGATCAGAGACATTCCATGGCGTACGCCTCGGTCGTCGATCTTGACGAAGCCTACGCGCTGGGGCAGAAGGCGTGCGAGCTTGCCGCGAAAGAGGAGAGTGGGTTCATGTCGACCATTTTGAGGGAGACCAGCCCGATTTATTCCGTCTCGTACGACAAAGTCCCGCTCCAACTCGTGGCGAACAGCGAGAGAACGTTCCCCAAAGCGTGGATTACTCCCGACGGGTGCGACGTCTCGGACGATTTCATCCGCTACGCAAAGCCGCTCGTGGGACACGAAATGCTGACCCTTCCCATGATCGATGGTCGGCAGCGTTTGACCCAATTCGCTCCCATTTATGCGGAGAAAAAGCTCCCCGAGTATCTGCCGCAGGCGGCAAGGTGAGAAAATGCCTTTTCGAGATGGGGCTTCGCGTTGGGACGAATTTCCGTTCGCCACGCAGGAAGCCCCAAAATCGTCAGAGAGAACTACTCAATTCCCATTGCGTTGCGCATGAGCGTGATGATGTCCGTGTTGTCGATATAGCGCCCGTCGAAACGATAGAGTTCTGCGGCGCGCTTGTCTGTCCCGCGCACGAGTTCGTCGACCTTCTGAGCACAGCGACCTCGAAGATAAAAGGGTACCAACTCGTTCGTGTGTCCCTTGGAATAATACTGCCCCTCGGCAAGATTTCCCTTTCCCTTCCACACGGGGGTGGCGTAGAGCGTGCCCTCTTCATCCGCTTTGAGTCCCCAAAACGCGCCCGTCGCGTGATCCGCCGTGATAATAACGAGCGTTTCGTCCCAAGAGGAATTCTTCTCCACCCACGCGCACACCGCTTCCACCGTATCATTGAGTGCCATGCACTGGGCGATATTGTTCTCCAAATTCCTATCGTGGTTTGTCCAGTCGATCACCCCTTCTTCGATTTGGAGGTAGAACCCCTTCTCGCTCTGATTAAGCACGGCAAGCGCCGCAAGCGAAATCTCCGCAAGCGTCGGCATCTTCTCGCTCGCGGGTTGTCCCTTCAGATTATACGTTATCGAACCTTTGTTCGTGAGACCCAGCAGCTTGCGCGGCGGCGGAACCTCTCCAGACGCAATCTTTTGGAACCCTTCTTTCGAATCGACAAAAACGAACCCCTCCGGCAACTCGCCCGACTCGATCTTCTTCCAATCCTCCTCATTCGGTCCGTACGATTGATACTTTGCCCGACGTTCGTCTCGAATGTCGCAATTGTCGCGCCGGATCGGGTGTCCAGAACCGATCATCACATCGAGATTGCTCTCGAAAAGCATGTTGTGAAAAATGACCTGTCCGTTCCCACGACTCAAATCATGAGCCGCGACGGTCGCGGGCGTGGCGTGCGAGATTCCAACGGACGTGACAGTGCCAGTCGCGAATCCGTTTTTGTGACACATCTCGGCAAACGTTTCTACTGGGTCGCCATTTTCGTCGGTAGAGATTCTTCCGCTTTTGGTCTTTTTGCCGGTATTGATGGCGGAACCAGAGGCGGCGGAGTCGGTCGGATTTTCGCGATGTGCGTCGAACGTCTTCCAAATTGTTTCGGGATTGTAGCCCCCATTAATGGCGTAGGTCGAGCACCCGAGGTGCGTCCACTTTTGGAAGGGGAAGCCTTGCGGCTCGCCCGTCACATAATCCGCAGCAGCATAGAGGGTGTTGTGCCCGCAGCCGTCGCCGATAATAAGAATCACGTTCTTTCGACCAGATTCAGCCCAAGCGGCAGGGAGGCTCAGAACCGCGAAAAACAGCACCGCGAGTCCAACGATGATACGATTGTTCATAGAGAACCTTTCAATGATAAAACACAACTAATAACGAAACACGAAAGTGGAGCTACCGAACATTATACACCTTTCCCCCACCAAATACAAGTGCCTCCTGCAAAAAACGTGAGAAATGGGGGGCTTCAAATTTATTTGGTGCCAGTATAAATTCAAACAAACGCCCTTTTTGCCCCCTTTTTGCGCATTTTCCCAGAGAGAAAACACCACATTTCACGACCGAGACCACAAAACACACAGCCTAAAGATTGTTGTCCGAGAAGCCAGATGTTTTAGTCCGCTTTTTGTACAAATGCGTTTAAGTGCATAAAAACAAGAGTGAAACAAACGTCGAAATCCCCAAAAAACAATTAAATTAACGAATATCAACCTTGCTGCGTAATTTCTGCATTGAAACCCACTTTTGCCAGAATCATTCGATCGCAAAAAATACCAAAAAAACGCTTTTTTTCACAAAAAAGAATCAAAAAGTGCAAAAGTGTGAAACGCGCCCGGTTTCTATTTTTACGCAACATGGCATTCTTTACGAATTTCGGACTAAAACACTTTGAAAAAATCCATATTCATACAACCTCGTAAAAATAGGCACATTGCAACATGCCCCGAAAAAGTACCTCACACTTTTGATTTTTCAAGAAAATGCACGAAAACCAATCGATTCCTCTTCCGAAGGGGTATGCCCGTAGGGCGGGGGTACCCTCTATATACTCAATCGCATTTAAAATTCCGTTTTTGCGCCGAGAATTTGGAAATTCT
>JAUNBK010000099.1 GCA_030527105.1 Planctomycetia bacterium | reverse complement strand
AACAAATTTTGTGCAAAATGTTTCGCGGGAATGCGAAGGTTTTTGGAAGTTGTCAATAAATAGAGGACTCTTGTGAAACATCAGCATGTCACGAGTCCCCAAACCTCACTCGGCTTTAATCTCATCTATTCTATCATCATCGTGAAACCCAGGAGAACTCTATACCCGCCCTCCTTTAGGATTTCGGTTCTTCCGAAGTTTCGGAGTTTCGAAGCCGTGGGCACAGCCTCAAGTTGCGTCGAGCATATTCCTGAGCGCAATGGTGGCAGGCGCGCAAATCTCGTCCGAGACAGAGACACGGCGGCACAAATCGCCCGAGTCAAGCTGCTCTAGTGTCAGGAAGAGAGAGTCCCGGGTATTCTTTCCCATGTCGTCACAAAAATAAGGTTCGCCCAAATGGTAAATATTCAGGTCGGTACGCTCGTTTCGAAGGCGTTCCACCAGGCGTGCTTCCGTGCCCATGAGGAAAGCCTCTCCAGGAAGAGCGCGCTCGATTTCGTGGATGAGAAAAGTCGTCGATCCTGCAGCAGCACTCATCGCAACGACCTCGGAACGACACTCGGGGTGAACGATCAATTTTGCCTCTGGGTGTTCTTTTTGCACCTCGCAAACCACATTTGGATGCATTTTTTCATGGACGGGGCAGTACCCATCCCACAAAATCACGCGCGCATTCTGGAACTCCTCGTCCGAAGCCGACCTCGAAACGAGTTGATCCTCTGGAACTCCCAGTTGAAGAGCCGTATTGCGCCCCAAATATTGGTCGGGCAGGAAAAGGACTTTCTCACGTTGAGAAAAGGCGCGACGCAAAATCTCCCTTGCGTTCGAAGAAGTGCAGACAAAACCATCGTGCCGACCGCAAAATGCCTTAATGGCGGCGGAACTATTCACATACGTCACGGGAACAACAAGGGCGTCCGCCTCCATGATACTCTCAAGTCTCTGCCAAAACTTTTCGACCTCCTCAAGCTCCGCCATATCCGCCATTGGGCAACCAGCCCCTTGGGCAGCGAGGAGCACCGGGATACGCACTCCACCACGCCGCGCGATTTTTTCGGGCGAGTTTGCGAGAATGTCTGCCGTTTCCGCCATAAAATGGACGCCACAAAAAATAATCGCCTCGCAATCCTCCTCCGCAGCCGCGATTTGGCTGAGCGCCAAACTATCTCCCTGCCTATCCGTGAGACGAATGGTCTCGTCTGGAACGTAGTAATGCCCAAGAATCAACAATCTTTTGCCCCACCGAGCACGCACGGTCTGGAAATCGGCTTCATTTTGAATTTTCATTTAGATACTTTCTCCTTCAAACTGAGTGAGGTTATAAGCGTTATTGTACGCTCAGCTGCCATGTTCTCCGAGCATATCACGAAATTTTAACGTTCCCGATTTTCCTCTCACGAAAAACAATCTCTCTGCACTGATTAAGGAAAGAGTGGTAAGTACTCTCACGATAATCAGGGAACGTCCACGGATGGTCTCTCCACGCCCCCTTTGAGTAAAAAAGGGTAATTTCCGCGAAAATACCTTGCTGAAGATAAATTCTGTGAGCAAAATCTTTTGAGGAAGCTAAAACGAGCTTCCCCAAATCAACGTATCCAGGATCAATATTAATGGGTCGCGAGTCGGCGAAATTGCCATTCCGCGCAACATCTTCCTCAAGCGCGTTTGATTGTATCTTCATCTCCGCCAAACGAACGGGATCAATCAGAGGCAAAAAAGCAAGCAACTGTTTTTTAAGGGACGCGCCCATAGATGCTTCGTAATAATTTGTTTGTTCGAAAGGAAACAAGTCACTCTCCAACGCGACCTTTCCCCACAACAATTCCAAGGGGGGTTTTATCCGCTCAAAAGCATCCTCATGGCGCGAAAAAATGGCAACAATCGGCAAAACCGACGGTGGTTGGTGAATAATACCCATCGTATTTTTGGATTTTCACGAATAGTTCTTCCAGTTCTTCTTACACATATTTCTACACAAGACATTGTACCATAAAATGCAAAGATAGCAAGACCCGTTTCCGCAAAAAAAGTAAAAAATCTGAACGAAGAAGAAACGTCTCCGGCGGGGGTCGAACCCACAACCTTCGCCTTCGGAGGGCGACGCGCTATCCTATTGTGCTACGGAGACTTATTATCATGATCGAAAGTCCCCCCCTTCGCGACAGAAACACGTATCGAAAGGAATCGAACCATCGAACCAACATCTTCAGCATTATATCCGAATTACTCATGGTGTCAAGGGGGGTGCGAAAACATGGATAGTTCCACGGATTGAAACTCACTCCCACGTAGGTCTCTCTTGACACAACACTCTCCATCCGTTAGAATGGAGGATGTGGTGTTTGGAGGTCTTATAATATTCGCATTTTATACTGCCGCTTATACTGCCGCCCAAATAAATTTGAGTTATCACGAAGTTTTGCGCGACGTTTTGCGAGCTGTGGTGCGCAAGCTCCAACGGCAGACGGAACGGGAAATTTTAACGCGAAGTATTGTAAAAATAAAAAGAGGTTGAAATGAAAGGCTACGTTGTTTATAAAGACGGGACGCGCCGAATTGAGGAGCTGCCCATGCCGACGTATGGAAAGTACGATGCGTTGGTCAAAATCGAAAGCTGCGGCGTGTGCAACGGGACGGATATGAAAATTATCCATGGGAAATTCAAGGGGGTGGATCAGTATCCCGTTGTGTTGGGACACGAGGGAGTCGGGCGCGTGGTGGAAATCGGCGCAAAAGTCCGAAATTTCAAAATAGGCGATTTGGTTCTGATGCCGTTTTTGGGGGAGCCGCCCCAAGGGTATTATAGCGCGTGGGGAACGTATGCGGAGTTCAACATCGTGAGCGATGCCGACGCGCTTGAAGCCGACGGCAAGATTCCTCACGAGTTCATGTTCGGGCAGCGAAAACTCCCTGCCGACTTTGATCCCGTCGCGTCTGCTATGATCATCACGTTTCGTGAGGTCTTGAGTACCATGCGGATTTTTGGTATGGAGCCAAACCGCTCTCTGGTCGTGTTGGGGTTGGGGCCCGTGGGACTGAGTTTCGTCAAATTCGCGAAACTTATCGGAATGACACCCATTATTGCTCTCGACGTGCAGGAGGACAAGCTGCGCCTTGCCGAAAAAATGGGGGCGGATGTGGCAATCAACGCGAAAAACCAAGACGTCGCGCAGGCGGTTCGAGCGATTTGCCCCGACGGGGTCGATTTTGCTCTCGATGCGGTGGGAGTTCCCTCGTTCATCAACACGGGGTTGGACATCATCAAGCCGGGCGCGAAAATCTGCGTGTATGGTATCTCCGAGACGCAAAACGCCGAGGTCGATTGGAGTCGCTGCCCCTATAATTGGACGCTTCAGTTCAATCAATTCCCCTCCAAAAAAATGGAGGGCGAGGCGCACGGGCAGATCGTCTCGTGGATTCAAATGGGTATTTTGGACCCAAGCGAATTCGTCTCGCACGTGATCGATTTCCCCAACATGGACGAAGCGTTCCAAAAAATCGAGCGCCGCGAACCGATGTTGAAGATGGTGGTGAGATTTTCCTGAGGTTCTGCACTGCCGCAAGTGTCCAAATTTCACAATGCAATGTTTTTGTTTTTAATTAGCATTCAACCAGGGAGAAAAAGAATGAAGTATAAGCAACCCACCCTCGTGTTTGGTTTGGGACTTCTTTTATTGCTCGGCGTCAGAACGGCAGTCTCGGAAGACTTGCTCGACGTCCGGGACACACCTTCCACCCCCGTGAAAATCATTTTCGACACGGACATGGGGAACGATGTGGACGACGCGCTCGCGCTTGCCATCCTACACAACATGGTGGATCGGCAGAAGTGCGAGCTTCTCGCCATCACGCTCACCAAGTGCAGCCTCAAGGCGGCGCAATATTGCAAGGCGTTCAATACGCTCTACGGACGCCCGGACATTCCGATTGGTCTCGTGAAGGATGGCAAAGAGAAGCACGATGGACGCTACGTTGGGCGAGTCTTCGACCTGAAGAACGCCGACGGAACGCCAGTGTTTGATTGCCCCACGGATTTCGTTCCAGAAGACTCAATTGCGCTTTTGCGTCGCTTGCTCGCGGAGGCGGAGGACAATTCCATCGTGATCGTTCAGGTTGGTTTCTCGACGAACCTCGCACGCCTTCTCGACACGCCGGGGGACGCCATTTCGCCCCTCTCTGGTCGCGAACTTGCGGCGAAAAAAGTTCGCCTCGTCTCCGCCATGGCAGGAGCTTTTACGTTCCAAAACGACAAATACATCGCGCACAAAGAGTACAACGTCGTTATCGACATTCCCTCTGCGCAAAAACTCTTCCGCGAGTGGCCGGGGGAAATCGTCGTGAGCGGATTCGAGCTTGGCGTCAAAATCCTCGCCCGAGGCTGCACGATCCTTAACGATTACGACGACGCGCCGCGCAAGAACTTCGTCAAGCAGTCGTATCTCCTCTACCGAGAAGGATGGGGACTCGCGCAGTCGACGTGGGACCTCACGAGCGTGCTCTTCGTGGTGCGACCGGAGGCGGAGCGCGATTATTACTCCCTCTCCGAGCGCGGAATCGTCTCGGTGCGTGACGATGGAACGACCTTCTTCACCCCCGACGCAAATGGCAAACACCGCTGCTTCATTTGCAACGAGGCGCAGAGCGTTCGCGTCGAGGAAGCGTTCGTCAATTTGTGCAGCGAGTAGCATTTTGCCCGCATTTCGCTCTCGACATCATCTCGAGCAACTGCGGAATGACGCTCTCGAACTGGACGCCGTACCAGCGCCCGTCGGGAGCGTCGATCGTTTCTTGAATGGACAAAGCGGTGTAGTCCGCCGCAATTTTTAAGGATTCCTCCACGGAGAGATCGTTCATGAGCGCACCCACACACGCGCTTGCGAAAACGTCGCCCGTGCCGTGGTAGTCCGCATTAATTCGACGATTGAAGTACGAGAAAAACGCATCCCGCTCGGAATCATACCCCATCACTCCCAACTCGTCGGGGGAGAAGCTAATACCCGTGAGAACGGAGGTTTTCGCACCAAGACGACAGAGTGCTCGAAGTGTGAGTTCGATATCCTCGCGCGAGTATCCCGACCCCAAATAATCCTCTCCCAGCATGAACGCCGCCTCCGTGAGATTCGGGGCGATAATGTCTGCCTTGCCGCAGAGTCGAGCCATCGCCTTGGCAAACTCGGGCGTGAAGCCACTATAGAGCCTCCCGAAGTCGCCCATCACGGGGTCGACAAAAATGAGATTTTCCGCTCGCTTGAATTCATCGATGAATTCCGAGACAAGTTCCAACTGCTGAAAGGAACCGAGATAGCCGGTATAAATCGCGTCGAAATGGAACTTTTCCCGGCTCCAATGCTGCGTTATGGGGCGTATTTCTGGCGTGAGGTCGCAAAACGTGAACTCCGAGAACGCCGTGTGCGTCGAGAGGACTGCCGTAGGAATCACGGCTGTTTCGATGCCCATTGCCGAGATGATGGGGAGCGCTACGGTGAGAGAGCATTTTCCCACACACGAAATATCCTGAATGGTAACGATTCTTTTCATGTTTTTTCTCGCATTTTGAACATCGCCTTGAAACATCCGGCTTCTTGAAACTTCCGGCTTGGAGTGTCGACGGCACTGCGCGTCACGCCCCATAAAACAGTGTAGTATAGCACATTGCGCGAGTGTGTCAAGCCGGAGGCTCGAAGGCGTCTGCGTTTTTGAAGAGGAGGCGATCTTTCTCCAAAAAAACATATCTGGCAAGGTTTTGCCAAGACTTGCCGGCAACTTATGCCGTTTCGTGGCAAAGTTTTGCCAGAATGTCGACTGCCAAATTTCCGCTTCCTCGCGCAATCGACCAGCGAGGCTTCTGATCTGGTCTGCTTTATGATACCTTGCGTTAAAATTTTCGGTTTCAGGTCGCCATTAGAGCTTGCGCCACACGGATTTCGAAACTTCGTGAAAACCGAATTGCAAGGGCGCTGAGATACGTTTTTTAAGGGGGGGGATTATATTCCACCGATTCGACAAAATTTGTGGGGAAAGGGTTCCTCGGTCTTGACACACGCCCAACGATGGTGTACAATGGTGGAGTTGTGTAGTGCTTCGCGTCAGAAAGAACGACGAGTTTTATAATACTTCGCGTTGAAATTTCCGGTTCCGTCCGCCGTCGGAGTTACGCACCACGGTTCCTCACTTTTTGGGAAAGCCTAAATTCATTTGGGACCAAACCACTAAACCACAGAATTTCACCCGTACAAACAGGAAAAGAAATGACTTCCCTTCCGACGTCCGCCGCTGCGCTTTTAGAGGCGCTTCAAAATTCCGTCGTCATTTTTGACGGTGCGATGGGAACCGAATTGTATCGAAATCACATTTTCACGAACTGCTGCTTCGATGAGTTGAACTTGTCTCGTCCCGACTTGGTGGAGAAAATCCACCGCAGCTACCTTGAGGCGGGCGCGGAGGTTTTGACGACAAACACAATTGGCGCGAATACGTTTTTTCTTCAAAAGTTCGGATTCTCGGACAAAATGGAGGGGATTAACCGCGCGGGTGTCAAAATTGCGCAAAAGTCCGTTTCTGATTTTCATGCCGCGAGCGAGAAAAACGCGAAGAAACAAATTTTCATCGCGGGGAGCGTCGGACCTGTGGGGGTAGATGGCGAAAACCATCTCCCAGACGACGAAATTGTCTCCATTTTGGCGAATCAAATCCGAGCGTTGTGGGACGCGGGAGCGGATTTCATCTTGTTCGAAACGCAAACGACGCTCCGATCCCTCAAATTGAGCGTTCGTGCGATTGCGGCACTCGCGAAAGAGGGGAAAAATGTCCCCTTTATTCTGTCGTTTCGCCCACGCGAGACGGACGTGAAAGAGACGCCCGTTCCGCTCCATGATTTAGCACGGGATTTTCTCGCTTTGCTCGACGAAAAAGCGTATCCGCGCCCCTTCGCGTGGGGAATCAACTGCGGGCTTGGTCCCGATGAGATGTTGGTGCCGGTGGAGAAATGCGTGGGGCTTCTCGACGCGCCGCTTGTCGTTCAGCCGGAGGCGGGGCGCCCGAGAAAGGTGGAAGTGCGATCGATTTCTATGACCTCGCCCGAATTTTTCACGGAGTACGCCAAACGCTACATCTCCGTTGGTGTGCGCGGGGTCGGTGGGTGCTGCGGCATTGGTCCCGAACATATTCTCGAGATGGCGCGGAGCGTGAAGCCGCTTGCCAACGCGCGTTTGAAGGAGCTTGAATTCGGCGCACTCAGCCCCTCGGCGGAGGAATTTCCTCCGAAGCCACTCGCTGAGAGATCGGAATTGGGGCGAAAACTCGCGGAGAAACAATGGGTAACGAGCGTCGAGCTTGTCCCGCCGCGTGGGTTTGATTTGGAGCCGACGGTCGAAAAGTGCCGCGCGCTGCGTGAGTTTGGCGTCGATTGCATCAATATCCCCGACGGACCGCGTGCAAGCTGCAAGATTTCCCCGCTCGTGACGGCAGACAGAATTCAGCGTGGCGCGAATATTGAGACAATTCTCCACTTTTGCAGTCGCGACAAAAATCTCATCGGGATGCAGTCAGAATTGCTTGGTTGTGCGGCTTGCGGAATCAACAACATATTGTTTATCACGGGCGATCCACCCAAATTGGGAGACTATCCCGACGCGACAGGGGTGTTTGACACAGATTCCGTGGGACTCACGCGAATCCAGCAGCGGATGAATCGTGGTGTTGATTTTGGAGGCAAGCCGCTTCCGAAGCCGACCGCCGCCGTGATGGGTGTGGGACTCGATCCGACGGCGCTTGATCGACAGCGCGAGGTGGATCGATTCTTCCGAAAGGTGGAAGCCGGGGCGGAGTTTGCCATCACGCAGCCCGTTTTCGCGCCGGAGATTTTGCTCGAAATCCTTGAACAAGTTAAATCGTGCAATATTCCCATAATCGCAGGAATCTGGCCGTTGGCGAGCTATCGAAATGCGTTTTTCATGAAGACGGAGGTGCCCGGGGTTGTTGTGCCGGATTCGATCATGGAGCGCATGGAGCGTCACGAGACGAAAGAGGCGCAGCTTGCCGAGGGGATTCTCATCGCGCGGGAGGCGATTGAGCAAATTCGCTCGCACGTCGCGGGCATTCAAGTCTCCGCGCCCTTTGGCAATATCGATATCGTCAAACGGGTGCTGAGTTAGTGGCTCAAGGAAATTCCGAAAGGGAGAATCATGAAATTGTCGTGCATATGGATTATTCGCGCGATTTTCGTTGCGTATTGGATTTTTCTCACCATTTTGTTGCTGGTGTGGAATCCATTCGCGATCGTGCCGATAGACGAAGAACTCGTGGAGAAAGGTTTTGGACTCTACCTTGACGCGCATGTGCTCACGTTTTTGATTTTGTCGGTTCTCATGCTCTCGTCGCGCCTTCGGCGTTGGTGGGGGTGGTTCGTCGTGTTGATTTTATACGCTGGCGCGACGGAATATTTGCAAGGATACACGGGGCGTTGCCCTGATTGGATTGATTTTGGCAAAAATGTGGAGGGGCTTCTCTATGGTCTCATGGGCTGGGGAGTTTGTCGCTTTTTCCACCGAAAAATGAGGGGCAGGAGTGAAACGCGTTCAATAGAGGCGCAAGGGGCAAAGGAATGAATCCCAACGAGAGACAAAAGTACCAAACGTTTTGCGAAGAAACGGCGCGAGCAGCGGGCGACATTTTGATGGACTACGTCGGCAAGTTTCACGTCTATGAAAAAGGTCGCTCTGATTTAGTGACGGAGGCGGATTTCGCGTCGCAAACGTTCGTGAAAGAGCGAATTTTGCAGTATTTCCCCGACCATTTGATTTTGGGTGAGGAAAATATTGCCGACACGAACGCGCTGGGTGGTCCGGGGAAGTTTCGATGGATTGTGGACCCTCTCGACGGAACGACGAATTATGTCCACGGAATGCCTTTTTTCTGCGTCTCGCTTGCGTTGGAGGCGGACGGAGAGCTTCTTGTCGGGGCGATTTATGCGCCCGCCCTTGGCGAATGCTATACGGCGGCATGCGGGGGCGGAGCGTTCTTGAATGGCAAGCCAATTCACGTGAGCTCCACTTCGCGCCTTGAAGACTCCCTCGCGGGCTTTGGTTTCCCTGCTGACGTACAATTAGAGAGTCCCGACTTGCAAACGTTTTTGAGCCTCCTCAATGTGTGCCACGCGCTACGTCGAATGGGGTCGGCGGCGCTCAATTTGGCGTACGTTGCCGCTGGTCGATTCGACGTGGTATGGAATTTTCGCACTCATCCGTGGGACATTGCGGCGGGAGTCCTTCTTGTTCGCGAGGCGGGGGGCATCGTTGTCGACACGAAAAACGCCTCACTCGTTCTCGACAAGGGCGATTTTATCGCTGCTGCGTCTGAGGAACTCAAAAACCAACTCACCCCATTTTTCCCACATTAGTTTTTTACCCAAACAAGAGGTTTTATGGACAAGAAAGAGAGAGCTTTTATCACGGGTGGCACAGGATTTTTGGGGCAAAACCTCGCTCCGTTTCTGGTGGAGCGTGGGTATGAGGTTGTGTGCTACGTGAGGAAAAGTTCGCACACAGATATCTTGGAAAAACTGGGCGCAACGCTCGTTTATGGTGATTTGGGTGACGAAGACGCCCTCGCGCAGGCTATGGACGGGGCGTCGGTCGTTTTTCATCTTGCCGCGTGCATCTCGGCTCTCTCTAAAAAGCAGATGATGGATATCAATTGTCACGATACCGAAGTGGTCGCTCGGGCAGCAGCCCGTCAAAATCCCTTGCCGAAGTTTATCTATGTTTCGTCTCTTGCCGCAGCGGGACCGTCGAGCTTTTCTCGCCCGCACACGGAGGACGACACGCCTTCTCCAATCTCGAATTATGGGCACTCAAAACTCGCGGCAGAAGAGGCGTTGCGACAATTCGCGCCGAAGCTCGAAATCACGATTTTGCGCCCCGGAATCATTTTTGGTCCGCACGACCACGAGGTGCGAAAATGGCTCGTGGCGATAAAACTCAGTGGGATTTTTTTCATACCTGCGTTGAGAAAATATCGATTTTCGTTCATTCATGCGGAAGATATGTGCGACGCGATGATTCTCGCTGCCGAAAGGGGGGAGCGGCTTCCGGCGCAAAAATCTGCCGACCATCCGGGCGAGGGGATTTATTACGTCGCGCACCCTCAGAATCTCAACTACTTCGAGATGGGGAAAATCATGGGGAAGGCGGTTGGACGCAAGGCTTTCGTTTTGCCCGTCTCCGTTCCGACGATGTGGATCGCTGGTTTGGGAGGCGAAATTATTGGTCGAATTCGGAGAAAACCTTGCGCACTCAACCGGGACAAATGTCGCGAGGCGCTCGCGGGGTCGTGGACGTGCTCGGCGCAAAAGGCGGTCGAGCAACTTGGGTTCAAAAATCGCCGCTCGCTCCAAGAGCAGTTTGACGATGCCGCCAGTTTCCTTCGAGAGTGTAAAATTTCATAATCAAAAGAGGCTTATCATGTCGCAAAATCCAAATATCGACGCGGACGAACAACGCGATCCACAAGATGTTGCTCGAGATGTCGCTCGAGATGTCGCGCAAACTCCTCCTTCAGAACCACTTTATGTAGGAATGGACGTCGGTGGGACGAAAATCCGAACGTGTCTTGTCTCCGAATCGGGTCAAATTCACGACTATATCAAGGAGAAAACCCCGCGTGATTGCCCTCCTGAGACGACGATTGAGGCGATAAAGACGAGCATCGAGACACTTTTGGAGAACAATTCACTCCAACTCTCCGATCTCACGGGCATCGGCATTGCCATCCCGGGCGTCGTGATTCCGAGAACGGGAGACATTGTCGTCACGCCCAATATGAATCTCACGGGCATTTCGCTCGGCACGCAGCTTCGGGAGTATTTCGGCATCCCGGTCTCTCTGGGAAACGACGGCAACTTGGGTGCCTTGGGGGAAACGTGGCTCGGCGCGGCGCAAAACGCGAAGAGTGTCGTCGGCATTTTTGTCGGAACCGGCGTCGGCAGCGGCATCGTCCTCAACGAGCGACTTTGGAGCGGCGCGGCTTACGCAGCCGGAGAAATTGGGCATATCGTCGCGCAAGCTCCCGTCCAATCGTGGCGCGAGCGCTTGAATATCGCCCCGCAGGACTCCTCCTCCCCTACCCTCCCCACGTGCGGGTGTGGAAACGTCGGCTGCTTGGAGTCTCTCGCAAGTCGAACCGCCATTGAGCGCCAGATTCGCGAGGCGTTGGATGCCGGATTCGAGTCTTGCATCGTCGATTTTTGCGACGGGGACATCTCGCTTATTCGCGCTGGCTCGCTCGCTCGGGCACTCAAAGCGAAAGACCCTCTCGTCTCCACGATCGTGCAGCACGCTGCGGAAATTCTCGCCTACACGTGCCTCACGGTGCGGCATCTTATCGATCCCGAGGTCATTTTGTTGGGCGGAGGGGTAATGGAGGCGTGCTCGCGATACATTTTGCCGACGATAGAGCGGATCGTTTTGGCGGACAAGCTCCCTGCTGCGCCGAGCCGGCGTCGAATTGCGCTGTCGCAGCTGGGCGACGATGCCGTGGTGCTGGGCGCCGTTGCGTTAGCGATCACGGAAATTCGCTTTCCGCCGCAGTCTGAGGAGAGTATTTTCACGAGTGCGCCGCGCGTGGTTGCGCCAAATGTCGAGCTGCGGGCGGGGCATTTTGTGGTGGGCGACGAAACGTTTGAGTCGAATTTTTGCATCGACGCCGCAGGGCGCGCGTTCCAAAGGCTCCCCGTTTATGGGAAGAATCCGGGGAAAATTCGTTGCAAGGAGATCAAAACCGTGTGTGGCGGCTTCCTCAACGACTATTCGACTGCCGCGCGCTCGCAGCGTGTCGACTCCCTTTTTATCGGAACGAGCTACGGAACGGAAGTTTTTTTGACGCAAAAAGCGATTGAGTTCGTCCACTCGAACGGAATTTCCGTCCACATCCTTCCGCAGGAGGAGGCTGTTGAGCGTTATAATGAGTGCTCAACGTCCAAGGCGGCGCTCTTTGCGGATTTTCGTTGAGCGGAAGCCACCATATAGCAAAAACATTCGTCCAAAAATCGTTGGTCCAACAAACCCAACATCGAGGTTTCATCATGGTCAAGAAGGCTGAGCCAGTTTTCAAAATTCAGAACATCGGCATCATCGGAGCGGGGCTCATGGGCGTAGAAATCGCCGCCGCCAACGTTCGCCACGGCTATCCGGTGTTTATTTACGACTCCAACCCCTCCATGCTCGAGAGTGTGCGCTACCGTGCCGCGATGGAGCTTGCGGACGTCCCAGACGAGGCGCTTCGCGAGGAGATGGTGCTGAACATTTTCCCGTGCGACTTCATGGATCTCGGGGCGTGCGAGTTGATCATCGAAGCGATACCCGAGTCTTTCGACCTCAAGCGCCAGTTGTACGAGGATGCCAAGTCGATTGTGCGTCCCGGGTCGATTTTCGCGTCGAACACCTCGACGATTCCCATTGAGCGTTTGGCGGAAGTCTTCCCCTCGCCCAAAATGTTCATCGGACTCCACTTCCTCCACCCCGTTCGGGATCGCGAGTTGGTGGAGATTATCCCATCCACGAAGGTGTGCGAAGTGGTCACGCAGCGTTTGTGCGACTACGCGCTTGCTATCGAGAAGACCCCGTTGTGTGTCGGCGACTGCCCCGGATTTGTGGTCAATCGCCTCCTTCAGCCGTATATCAACGAGGCAATTCTCCTTCTCCAAGATGGTGTGTCGATGGAGATGGTCGAAAAAGCCGCCGCCAGATTCGGAATGGAGTGGGGACCGCTACGAATCATGGACGAAATCGGGCTTGATATCGTTTGGCACTCCGGAAAAATCCTGTACGAATCGTATCCCGACCGGGTTCTTCCGTCTCCTATTTTGGTTTCGATGGTAAAAAAGAAGTTGTTGGGGCGCAAAACGGGCGCAGGGTTTTATACTTGGGGACACGATTGGGCGGAGAACGTTCATAATCGAGACTTTGAGCCAATGGCGTTCAATCCCGACGTGCAGGAAATCATCGAAAAGTGGCAACGCGACGGCACACTGCGCATTTCGCTCACGGAGATTGCTGGTCGGCTTGCTGCTGCAATGGCGATGGAAGGTGCGAGAATTATTCGTGACGACGTCGTGAGCGAGCAGGGACAGGTCGACATGGCTGCCGTCATTGGTCTCGGGTTTCCTGAGGCGAAACGCGGACCGCTCGCCTGGTTCGCAAAAGAATCGCAATCGCTGCGTTGAGGCGCGCGGCAGCGGGAGAAATTTTCCCCCATTTTTTGTAAATTTTTGGAAATTTTCTCTTTCCCCCACTTGACACCGTTTCTTAAAAAGTTACAATCAAGTGTGTCAGGGGTGATGCTTATGTTTGCACATTTTTTGAAATCGCAACGACTTGGCAAGTCTTCGCGGTCTCGAAAGCCAAGCAGAATCAAAGAGCGCACGGATGTTTCTCGAACACATTTGATTTCCCAAACAAGATTATCCAAAGAGAAGGAACCTATC
>JAUNBK010000098.1 GCA_030527105.1 Planctomycetia bacterium | reverse complement strand
GCCATTTTTTCGCATTTTCCCAGAGAAAAAACATCACATTTGGCGATAGATAGCGAAAAATAGGGACTCAAAATAATATCGTCCAAAAAGCACGATGTTTTAGTCCGCGTTTCGGAAAAATGCGTTTGAGTGAATAAAAACAAGAGTGAAACACATGTTAAAAACACCTTAAAAACAATTAAATTAACGAATATCAACTCTGCTGAGGAAATTCAGCATTGAAACCCACTTTTAGAAAAACATTCGATCGCAAAAAACACGTAAAAAACGCATTTTTTCACTAAAAAGAATCAAAAAATGCAAAAGTGTGGAACGCGCCAGGGTCTCATTTTTCCGCAACATGTCATTTTTACGAATAGCGGACTAAAACACTTTGAAAAAATTCACAATCATACAACCCCGTAAAAATACGCATATCGCAAAACACCCTCGAAACGCACCTGAAATTTTTGATTTTTAGAGAAAACACACGAAAATCATTTTCCAGATATTCTGGAGCCGAGAACGAAGGCGTCCGTCGAGAGAATCCACGCCATATATTGCGCTCATCGCACCATAGCGCATCCAAATTTGGTACGTACCGTCCTGAAGGACTTCGACTTCGTAAGAGAGGGAGTCGCCGGGATTATGAATTCTCCCCACCGTTCCACGAACAATTCCTCAAATTCGCTCGCGCCTCGCCCGTTGTGGACGTAAAGAAAACCGCCATGATAGGGATTTTGGTGGTCGAAATTGGGACGGCGTGCCCGACGGAGGCGCTCTCACGCTTGAAACAATTGCCCCGGCGCGAAAAATGAGGACTCCGATGGAAAACATGTGGCGGTCTCGCTTTCCGAAAGTTGCGCAACGAGTATTTCACGCTGATCGTGAGAGTTTTCGTGTGTACCCTTGTTAGAATCGGCTCCCAGAGAAATTCGCTTCCACGTTTTCCACCCCGCGACTGGCTGGCTCCCAAAGAGAATCGGCTTCTCGCCCGGCATGGCGGAAATCGTCAAAGGAATCCGACGGTCCGCCTCTTCCAAAAGCAGCGTTTGCGTCAAAAAATAGTCGCAGCCAGCAAGGAAAACCTGAATTTTGTCGAAACGCTCCGAGGGAGTCGTTAGCGCCTGGCGCCAGAGTTCTTGCGCGCGATCCAACGTCGCAACGGGATGCTGCGCGCTCCCATCGCCAGTGTCGTTTCCTTGAGGAGAAACGTATATTTTCAACGCCTGAGAGTAGCCCAGACTGACCAAACCAAAAACGAAACAGCAGAGAATCGCTCGAAGTGGAAAACCAACGAGCGACTCGGGCGCAAAATTCCTTCCATGAGAAAAAATCCTTATTTTGGTGGGAAAAATGCGTAACGATTATGCGATCCACAGCGCATCAGCGCATCTCCACACTCCAAAGCGCTGGGATTTTGGACGGTTCCACATTGAACCAATCGTACAGGTTGGGAAAGTCGACAAACATCAACACGACAAAAAGCGCAAGGCAAAAAACAAGGTATATCATCAACCCGCGCTCGCGATACAAACGCTCCGGGTGCTGGACGGCGCTGTTCGGTTTCAAACCAACGTACAAATACCAACCATAAAAACCCGCGAGGAATGGTGCGCTCAAAATGAGTTCCAAACGATATCGAACGATAAAAATCCCAAGAAAGAGCGCGCTCGCAATTGCATAAACGAACATGCTCACGAGAAGGTTCGTCTCGTTGTAGTACCGAAACGACTTTCGATACTTCGCGGCGGCGACGGAGTCGGCAATCCAACGATACTCGGCATATCGCTTCGTCGCCATAAAAAAGGCACCAACCATCCAGTAGGAAATGAGCAGAGACATAGGCGGCACCTCATTCGGCAAAACAAGATACCACCCCAAGAGGAGCCGGAGCGGATTGTTGATCGATTCGCTCAGGACGTCGAGATAGACCCACTCTTTCGAACGAACTGGCGGGATGTTGTACACCATTCCCATGATGAGGAGCGCCAGGGCGGAAAAAAAGAACCCACTCCCCATAGGATAGGCGGCGGCGAGTCCCAAGATGCCCAAAATGACCCACTCAGCATATGCGATAGGGAGCCACACCTTCCCGGAGGGGATCGGTCGCTCCTTTTTTTCCGGGTGCGATTTGTCCGTCGGCGCGTCGAGAATCTCGTTGATCACGTAGTTGCTCGAGACGATGAGACAGACTGCCGCAAGCCCCCAGAATAGTTTCACGAAAATTAGCGCAGGATCCTCGGACTTCCACAAGTCCGGCGCGTAAAAAAACGCAAGGACCATGCCGAAAATCATGAAAACATTTTTGAACCAATGATCGGGACGCGCGATTTGAATGTAGGGAAGCATTGTATAAAATCTGGCAAAAAACCGAAAAAACGCGAAAGCGTCGACGCACGCGACACTTTTACGTCACGCGCGACTCGACGCCGTGGTTGTACAACGAGTGGATTTCTAGTGGATTTCTAGCGGACTTTTCGCTGTTTGAATAGCCAATCGACGAGTTCGTCCGTATTATAGGCGCGGACCCACGAGTTGTGCCCAACGTTGGGATACTCCGTATAAGTCACATCAACGCCGTTCTCCTTGAGCGCCTTGAACGCGCCGCGACTTCTGTCGGGTGCCACGGCACCATCCGCGTCGCCATGAAAAATCCACACGGGTATGCTCTTCAACTCCGGCATGGTACGCAACTTCTCGTTGTCTCCCCCACCGCAGACCGGGACGGCAGCCGCGACTTCCTCGGGATATCGAACGAGAAAATCAAACGTACCAAAGCCACCCATCGAAAGCCCCGTGATATA
The DNA here is from genome assembly GCA_030527105.1 of Planctomycetia bacterium. Classification (GTDB taxonomy): domain Bacteria; phylum Planctomycetota; class Planctomycetia; order Pirellulales; family Thermoguttaceae; genus RGIG3701. The sequence goes on along the minus strand of JAUNBK010000098.1, from coordinate 10,770 downwards.
AATGCGGTCGGCATCAATCGCGGCGTTTTTCTTGAGTTCTTGCAACAACTCATACACCATCCGGAGCGGGTCCGAAGGAGTCTCGGGCGTTTCGTGCGTTGTCCGAATCGACCAATCCACCTCGCACCATCTTTTCTCCACCGGACACTGGGGCACAATGACAAACGCGGGCTGTCCCTTCTCGCCAAAGACGAGATTCAAGAAATGATCCTGAATGAATTGGGTCTCGTTGTTGCTCCCTCTCTCGCCCGCGCCGTGCAGGAAGATGATGAGAGGATATTTCTCCCCAGGTTTCAGCTCCGGCGAGTACATTCGATAGAGCAGAACGCCACCAGAGGAGGAGTTCCACGCGACTTTTTCAAACAACGCATGTTTGTCAGGGAATTGTGCCGCGTCCGCCGAGGAGAACGCTCCCGACGCAAGACAACACGCGATAAATAAAGTGAGTCGGCTCATGAAAATTTTCATTGGGCTCCTTTCCATTCGCAATGGTTATCGTTATTTCTTTTTGGTTTTCTTGGACTTTTTGGAATCTCCAGCCTCGTCGGAATCGTTGTCCCCGTCGGTCTTGTTGGAATCATCGGTCTCCTCGTTTTTGGGATCGCTTGTTTTTTTGCCCTTCTTTTTTTTCCGAGGAGAAAGGTTTTTGAAGATTTTTTCAACCACATTCCCCAAATTGTCTTGAAACTCTGGAGGCATAGTTCCTATGATCATATCTTTGAGCCCCTCAATCAGGCGATTTTCCAAGTCCTCATTCTCTCCACTCTCGTAAATTCCTTTGAGACGCGACAAATTTGTGGCAAACTCTTCCGAGTCAGGATCGATATCATTCGGAATGAACGGCATCAAGTTGATTGTATCGCCAAACTCATCGAAGAGCTGCTCTTGAGACGATTTCGAGGGGGTCTTCTGTGGGGATTTTTTCTTAGGAGTGGTTGCCTTTTTCTTCGTAGCTGCGCTCTTTTTCTTCGGATTGGCATCTTTCTTGACCAAAGCCGCCTCGGAATCGTCGCTCGCAGGAGGAACATCCTTCTTCGTCGAAGAGTCCTCTTCGTCCGCCAGCGTCGCTTTTTCCTTCTTTTTTGTCGAAGATGCCTTCTTTTTCTTTGGCGTAGTGTCTTTTTCCGTTGGAACGTCCTCGGTTTTTACCGCATCATTGATGGCAACACTCGCATCAAGGCGATTAAGAGTCGCATACGGCATAATGCACTCCGACTCCAGATCGAAGATCGCCGAGTTGATTTCCTTCTCCGATGGAAAATACGCAGGTATAAAATCCTTCAAATCAAGCATTTCGTCGTCGTCCTCAGAACGATTTCTGTATTTTTGGACAAAATCCTCAATTTCCTCGAGCCACGCCGGAGGCTCAAACCCCGTCCCGGTGGCTTGGGCGGAAAATTCTTCGACAAGGTCGAGAAATTGGACGAAAGAGGGGCAGCCGTCCCCCTCGCGCGCCTCGCGAATGGATGGCTCCAAAAGCGCGATGAGTTTATTGACCGACATCGGCTTCACAAATTTCTCCGAGAGGCGATCGTGAATCGTTTTAATGACGATACCGTATTTATCACAAAGTTTTTGGTATCGACGGAGGAACGATCTTGCCACATAGTTCGTCCGATTCGCAACAGAGGACTGCCACGAGTCCGCAATGGTGTAGTTTTGCTCCTGAACCATCACAGAGTGCGCCGTCACAAAAGGACGCATATCCCACGCCAGACGATCGTACTCGCACAACAGGCGGAGAAAATCAAGCAAAATGTAGAGATTCTCCCCCTTGTCGGACTGCGTGGTTGTGGTGTTGTAGTCAATAAATGTGCCATACCTTTCGAGCAAACACTCGATAATGACGTCCAAAAAAACCTCGGCGCGTTTTTGACTGTACTTTCCCTCCGAAATGTCGCGCACTAATTTCGCCCCGACCTCTTCCTCGGAGCCTTCAATAAGAGCGTTAAGCCATTGCTCCACCCCTTGGTGATGAATCGCTTGGATATTCGAGAAATTCAAGTGGACGGGCGAGAGCAAATCGCCCCCATATTCCTGAATAAAACTTCGGAGTCCGCGCCACTCGGTCGACGGGGAAACGTACATGTCCAACGAGGTTAAACGAATGCCTCGACTGTGGGACGTCCAATTACGAGCGAGCAAATCAATCATCTTGTCCAGGAGTGGGATTGTGGTGGATATATCCCAAGGTTTCGCTCCCTGCGAGGAACTGCGCAAAATGCAGCTCAGGATTCCCTTGCACCCCAATTCGAACAAATCGTCGTACCGCGTAATCGCTCTCATCCCGACGGGGTGCTGACGCTCCATACCTTGGATAATCTCGAGGAGGCGGAACGTCTCGGCAATCATTCCTTGGAGGGGAAGGTTTGTCAATAAACGCTGCAACGCCGTCGTGATAGTACGAATTCGTATCAAATGGTTGGGGTCACCGCCTCGTTCGAGTGGAACGTAGAGAATCGGCTCTTTGAGAAGTAACTCCACGGCCCGATTCCAAATCCGCCGGACGTGGGCACGATCACCAATAAGAAGCGCATGAATGATGCTATCGACGGCTTCTTCCCACGTTCGGAAATCTTCGACGGGATTCTTCACGTCCGCAATCCGCATAAGCTGCTGCGCGTCGAGAAGCTCGCTGCACGTGGAAACAATTCGCTCCATGAGAGAATATTTGACAGCAACCTTTTTCTCGTACTCCATCATCGCGACGGGTCTCATAAAATCCGGCTGCTCAATGTGGAACTCACTGAGCGTCGAGAGCAAGGTGCGCAAGCCTTCAAGGAACGCCCCCGCCTGCTTCGTCCAATCCTCCAAAATCTCCGACCGGTCGTCGTGTTCCGAGGCGAACGGAATCGAAAAGACCGCCGCCATCTTCCACAAGCGCGCGTGCGTGATGATGAAGAGGAGACGATCAGAAATACGCTCCATCTCGCTCATGAGTGGGAAATCATCAAGGGAGCCACGCAGAGCCGAATCATCCATCATATTCGAATCGATCCCATCGTCGGTCGTGTCTTTATAACTTACCTCGTCCCACGCCGCCTTGTACAATTCTGAAGAATCCACGTCTGGCGCCTCAAAATCGAGCATCTCTTGCGATTCTAACGTATCCTCACGCCTTTGTCGGTGTTTGTCGGGATCGTCTCCCACATGCAGCCGTGGGGCTTCGCCATAAACCTCGGCATTCGCTTCGATCAAACCCACGAAACGCTTCGCCAAGTTCCACTGATCGACGAGCTTGTCCCCGCGCCGACAGAGGAGCCTCTGCTCTTTTGTCGGGGGATACCACAAATCTTCCATCCATCGCAACGCAAGCGGGTGGAACGAATACCCATCTTCGTCGAGGGGGAGGAGTTCCGACTGACTCAACCAATTAGCAAGGAGTGCCATGGACGCAGTGGTGTCGTCCTGGTCGAGAAGGGCTTCGATCAGGAGAGTATACGCCTTGGCAGACGAGAAGTCGGCAACGCGCGGTCGCCAAAAAGCAATGTCTCCCGCCTCCGTCCCCGCCTCGTACCACTCACGCAAGCCCGACACAACCATGTTGGTAGAATCGTACGTTTCCTGACCCGAGATGCTTCTGACGTCGCTCACGCCAACCGTCGCGAATTGATCCCACCATTGGGCAATCTCGAGCATTCGATACTGAAGGTCTTTTTCCTCTGCCTCAAACCCCTGCGCCGTAGTCTCCCTCATGAGGCGCGAGTAGAGAGACAAAATGGACGCCACAAGGTGCGCAAGCTCATCAGCACGTTGGTCTGGCGTGCTGTCTTCCACCGCATTCGAGAGGGGAAACTGCCCGCCAAAACCAAGAATGTACCAAGGATCAATCACTGCCCCGCACTCGATCGCATCGTGGAGCGTCGCCTCCACTTGATAGAGCATGGGAATCGCATTGAGGACTCGATCATGATCTATTTCGAGGTGCGCTTTCATGAGCAAGCACTCCATTTCACATCGCATTCTTGCCGACGGAACCGAGACGCTCTCGATCTTCTGGCGACACGCCCAATCGTATCCCATCCAGGCGTACAACCTCGCAAGCTGGACGTTTTGGTACTGAAGGGCGCGGAGTTTTGCCAAATTCCTATTGAAGAATTGCCGCGCAGACGCAAATGGCTGGTGCAGCGCCAACGCTTCCTCACGCAGCCGATCGGCATGAGGTCCCGACATTCCTTTCAGGAGACCGTCGTAAAACTCGTCGCGCAATTCCGCAACGCGAGGAAGCAGAACGGCAAACGTTTCGGAGGAATCCAACGCGCCAGGTCCCCAACCGCTCACGGCGCTTCCCATAAGCATGGTGCCCGCGAGGACAGCAGCAGCCTCAAATTCCAACTCCTCTCGGGGAATATCAGCCCGCCCCTTTTTTTCTCCCTCCGTCTCCACTCTCAAGAGGATCGATTGAAGTGTCGACTCAATGAGCACAAAACGACGATAGTAGCCTTGGTTCGTGATATCTGTAGGATCCCACCCGCCGAAGTGATAATTCAAACGGCGATTCACGGGGTGCTCAAAATCCAACGCTCGCGGATCATAGGATAATTCCTCCAACCTCGAAAAATCGAACATCGCTCTTGAGACCAGAACGTCGTCGAGATTTTTGAGAATTTCCAAAGACATGGAGACGATTTTCCCATAACGCCCACTTTGCACTCCCGCACCTTTAATATAAAGCGGAACGGCGTGCGTCCACTCGTGTTGGTACGGCTGCATTTTTTGTTTCGTGTGGAGGACGGGGATTGGACGATATCCAATAAAATCGTCGTACTCCCTCATTGCCTTGCGCAGCGGAATCTCAAGCGAGATATCCATCGGCAAAGCAGAATCCTCGAGCAAAAAGTCCTCTGCCTTCTCTTCTCCCGAGAGATTGACGCTCGATCCACCGTTGAAAAGCAGAATGGTTCGAAAGATTTGCCCGACCGAAAATGAATTAAAAAGTCCGTCATCGGTCTGGTGGAACAAAAGGTTCCTATGCCACACGCGATATTGAGGGATAAACACCCGGAATGCGAAGATGAGAGTCCTCCTCGCTTGGGTATCATGCACAAACGCCTCGGGTTTCTCCGGTGAATCAAGATATTTCCACAACGCCCACGCGAGCTTCCTCCAAAGTGGCGTCTCTTTTTCAAACACGACCTGATCCAGACTCAGACAAATGTCGTCCAGACTTTTGAAAAAAGCGGGCACAACATCGCCAGAGGAAAAGTTCAAAACGCCCACTACATTCTCAAACGCTTTTTTTTGCGCCTCATTCAGCCGCTCAAAGTTCATCAACTTATCTCCAATTTGGGGTTATTCTATATTCTTCGTATTCTATACTGACGCTCAAACGAAATTGCGTTTTCACAAAAAAAACGAGTATCCGTGGTACACAAGCTCCAACGGCGGACGGAACGGGAAATTTCAACGAGAAGTATTATATACTCATCGTCGTTTAAAATTCCCGTTTTGCGTGACGTTTTGCGAGCCGTGGTGCGCAAGCTCCAACGGCGGACGGAACGGGAAATTTCAACGCGAAGTATTATAAAACCTTCGTTCCTCGGGAAACTCGCCTTCGCCACAAACCGCAACAGCGTTCGCGACCGCATGAGACGCACAGTGCGAAATGGATACGTGGATCTCCGTGACTCCCCGAACGAGCGCGGCAGCGAGGACTCCTCCGCCGAGCAAGACGTAGGGCGGACCGGATTTTGGAGTTCGAATGTCCATATCCCTCCACGCGATGCCGCGCACCCACCCCGTCCCCAGAGCTTTGAGGATTGCTTCTTTGACGCACCAGCGCCCCGTGAAACTTTCCACCGATTGCTTCTGAGATTGGCAATATTCTATCTCCCAATCCGAGAAGATGCGCTCATAAAAGTAGCTTCCATGCTTCTCGAGCATGGCGCGAATTCGAGCGCACTCAGTGATATCGGTTCCGATTCCGTAGATAAACATCCTGTCGACTTCCTTTGCTCTATTCCTTCGTTCCTATTATTTGTTTGCACGTTGAAACTTGGGTTTGATTACGAAACTTGGGTTTGATTACGCCCGGAGCCGCTAGCTCAGGGGGCGACGGAACAAACACGCCCACGCTTTATAAGGCTCTTTCTGCGCACGCGAGTAGATCGTCCCTTCCTTAATGTACACGACCTCGAAAAGCGACCCCAATTCTTCGTGTATGTCTTCTCTATTCACGGTGGGGAGGAAGAAATTCTTCACATCTTCCTCGCTAAACGTCTCTTCGTCGCTCCCCGCCAGCGTGAAGAAATACGATCCCGGCTTCGTCACCTTCCACAAAATCTCCACATATTGCGACAAAAAATAATTCCGGGCATAGTGGTAGAAACCGATGTCGTATACAAAATCGTAGTGTGCTTTTGATTGAGTGCAAAACCGAAAGATGTCGTCATGAACGATTCTCAACCACGCATTCTTCTCTCTCGCTCGGGAATGCGCCCGGTCTATCGCCATTGCGGAACAGTCGATTGCCGTGACTTCAAAGCGCTTGAGAGCCATGTATATCGCCTCAATACCGCTTCCACACCCCAGTTCCAACACAGAACAGTGTCGTTGGAGCACACCTGACTCGACCACTTCTTTAAAGTTTGGCTCCAATATCCCTGTGTCCCATGGGGGCGTCCCCTGTCGATAAAAGTCGTCCCAATCAAATTCCTTACGCGGACGCAAAATCGACAAGTCCTTGGAATTCATATCCAAGCCGTCCAGCGTGAGATCCATGGCAAATTCCGGGGGTACCCGAGTAAAATCGTTCATGGAAGTTTTACTCCAATGCTCATACTAATAAACACAATAAAAAAATCGAAATATATTTCGGCAGGTATATTCTAGCCTACCTACACCTAAAAGAAAAGGGGGGGGAAATTTTTTTAGGCACTTTTTTGGGAAATTTTTTGTAGAAAACGTTTCTAAACAAAAAAAACCCTCCATTTTCACAAAACAAACCGTATCAAACCCCTATATTTTACCCATTTTGGCAACTTCCCATGCCATGTGAGCAATTTTTTCCTCCCTCTTTACCACCTGAGCGGGTCTTCGTGGGAAGATATCACAAAATTTATCCCCGTGCTCTTGTTTCTTCTCCAGTTTTTTGCTATAATTCCGAAAAACAAGAGGATATTTTTTGCAAAACTCGCGGGGATTTGAACAATGCAAACGTTTAACCATTACGAAAAAGCCTTTGAAGCATACATCCAATTTTGGGGACTCTCCTGCCTCGCCACGCAAGAGAGAAGACGGAGCCTCGAACCCGAAAATCAGGTGCGAAGCCTCAAAAATCTCGACTTCATCATACCTTGCAAGCGACCAAGAACCGAGATTCCATGGAGCTGCCTAACCCACGACGCGTTGGAGGCGAATGAGGACGCCCTCGCGCGCGACTCGATCTCCCCGTCGGAGCTCGCCCACTTCTCGTGGCTTATCGACGTGAAAGGTCGACGATTTCCTTCGGGACAAAAAAATCCTCAATATTGGCGAAACTGGGTCACTCAAGACGATATCGTGAGTTTAGCGCGTTGGGAGAATATTTTCGGTGCCGATTTTTGTGGACTCTTCGTTTTTGTTTACGACATTGTGGGGGACCGTTCTCCGGTGGAGCCGAGACGTTTGTTCGAATACCGACAGCATCTCTACGCCTTCCTCGGAATCCCACTTGCGGTATATTCCGCACATTGTCGCCCTCTTTCCGCGCGTTGGGGAACCGTATCACTCCCCCCCGCCGAGTTTCGACGCCTTGCGGTGCCGCTCGACGAGGTGTTTTGATCCTGCCAACTCAGGACGCAAAAACGGGGAATAATTGCAGGGGAGCCAAATCATACCCGAGCGCCCAGTTCATCAAGTCCCTCCACGATTCGCCGAAGCTCCGCGACCAAAACGGGCGGACCGTCTTCGAGCGCCTCCAACATGGAACGAAAGTACCAATGGATTTCTCTCCCTCCATGAAATTGTTGGTACAAGTCGCTCCCCTTGATGGACAATTCGGAGAGGATCGATCGCGCGTTGTCGATCTTGTCGCACAAGGCGATCAACTTCGCTCCCGGCTCCGCATTCGCGACCTGGACGATATACTTCTCTTTCCGCTCGCGCCACGGTGCCTTATTCTCTTCGCCTTTGGGAGTGAGGGAGTCGCTGCATTGCCTCACGAGAAGCGCGGTGTGCTCTCCAAAGTCGGCACTAATCTCCGCCAGCATCGCCTCGCCCCCCTGATCTTCGGCGGCGTCGTGAAGAAGCGCGGCTAAAACCGTGTCCTCATCCTCTGCCCACTCCAACACCATCCCGCCGACGCGCAAAAGGTGGCTGACGTATGGTTCCCCATGCAGCTTTCGTCGTTGCGCGGAATGGATCTCACAAATCCTCCCGAGCGCCTCGCGAAATCGTGATGTCAATGCAATCGGCATAAATATACTCCTGTCTCTCCTTCAAAAATTCGCGTCCAAACTACTTTCGATTGATCGTTTTGACACCCATGTATCGCGTCGCACCTTTCGCGTTCATGACCATGAATTCCCAAGACTCCAACTCTTTCGGCACATCCTTCAGAATGTCGGCAATGTCGAACGAAATCTTCGTCGGCGTCTCGCCATCCAACGGCGCACCATAGAACCAATGCGCGCGTTCGCCCGCGAAGCATCGTGCATAAAACACCCCCTCGGGCGACTCACACTCAATCTTATTCTCTTTCGCGTTGAGTTCCACCTTCAACTCGCCCATCTCTTCCAGCGTCTTCTCCTCGTCCACAAACCAACGCTGACGAACGAGCGCATAAGCCGACATTGGCACGAAGCACGCGACCTCATCGTCCCGGAACTCATACCAATTCGGGTTGCTTTGCGACGGCGCCTCGCGAACGATAAACACACGATTGATTCGATCGTGTCCGCGCGTCATGATATCGTGTGGCATGTTCGAATGCGGCAAAAAGAACGTGTGTCCCACCTCATGCAGCGCGGCACCGAGGGTGGTGGAGTACGCACCCCAGTGGCACGTTCTGCCGACCGAGTCGTCGAAAAATTGGGTGGAATCAATGGGAGTCGAATCCTCGAACGCTCGCACGACGTCGTTCAGGTTGTTCGCCCAAGTGAAAAGGTCCCCGCTGCCGAAGAGAGCGAGACCGCCTCCGCCGCCGAGCGCCGTGTGTCCAAGCGGACGTTTTTGCTCTGGATCGAAGCGTGTGTATGCAGGAATTACGAGATTGCGCGCATTGTCCATGGGGAATTCTTCCCGAATCTCTTCCATAACCACCCGGTACCACTGCTGGTCGGGCAGCGCATAATACTCCTCAGCCGTCCGTTTTCCCTTAAAAACATGGACGATGACGTCTCCTTTGTCGTCAAGCTCGATGTTGAACGTATTGCGTCCGAAGCCCAAATCATTCATCCTCTCTGCCGTGAATGTTTGCATAATTTTCATCGCGGCATCCAATTTCTCACGGAAGTTTTGAGCGTCGTTCTCAATCGGCGTTTGGTACAACGTCTCTCCGCTGGAGTCCGTCATATAAATGATACGCACCACGGTGGGATTTTGGTTTCTCTCGTAGCGAATCTCAAGCGCTTGGTAAAAATCGCCGCTTCGAATCTCGAGTTGATTCACTCCGGGAACCAATTCCGCCAGAACCTTAAATTTCCCTTTGAACGCGCTCCCCTTGATGATTCGACTTGCTTTTTGTGAAGATTTATTCTCGCACACGATCTCGGTCGCCCCCGCGTCGGCAAGCGTGCCATACAAAAGCGCAACGGGGTAATCAATGGTTTCTCCACCGTTGTAGTTCGTCACGCGCAGCGGCGGCGTGCCGTCTTCCTGCGCCAGAGCGCAAACGCTTGCGAAGCAGATGCTCCATAAAAGTACGGTGGGCAAAACTCCAACACGGAGGGCAAAAATTGGGTGTCTCATGAAACGTTTCTCCTTAGGACAACTGAACGACTCGTTTTCCACCTTCTTACACTAACGCTCAAATAAATTTCAGTTCTCACAAAAAAGTGAGGTTCCAGGTGCGTTGTCACAACGGCAGGCAAAACCAAACATTCAAACGCGAAGTGTTATGAGTCACGCCTGCATCTTACAAAGACAAAATCGCACACAAAATCGGGCAGGTGGCTTCAAAACGAGTACAACATCCTCAATTATAACATACATTTGTGGGGAAAACAAGTGTGGGGGCAAAAAAAGTCAAATTCTCAAATCAAAATCATGGGGGCCTTCAAATTTTGGTGGTTATACTCGTTCTCCTTTAAAATTCCCGTTTTACACGACGCTTTGCGAGCCGTGGTGCGTAGCTCCAACGGCGGACGATACCGGAAATTTCAACGCGAAGTATTATATATACTCGTTCTCCTTTAAAATTCCCGTTTTACACGACGTTTCGCGAGCCGTGGTACGTAGCTCCGACGGCGGACGGCACCGGAAATTTCAACGCGAAGTATTATAAATTTTCAAAAATGTTTCCTCTCAAGATGTTTGGAAGATTGCGGGTCAAAGCACTCATGTTTATAAAATTGACACAACAGTAGTTCCAGATGAAGCGCCAAGCGATTCTCCAACCCGTCTGGAACTACGGGCTACGCCCTCCGTTCTCGGCTCCTGAGAATCTCAAATGCAAACTTTTTTTGATCGCACCCCAAAATCATGGGAGTTCCCCCCCTTGACAAAACATTCATTTGTGCTATACTCATTCCTGCACTTGTTGGTGGGGGACTTTGTTTCCCTCTATCCACGAGGGCGTTTAGCTCAGTTGGTTAGAGCGCCATGCTCACACCGTGGAGGTCACTGGTTCGA
>JAUNBK010000097.1 GCA_030527105.1 Planctomycetia bacterium | reverse complement strand
AAAAAACCGACCGTTCCTTCCTCGCACTCCTCCACCTCGCGGCGGGAAATATTGCATTCAATAAAGTAGTTGTTATTTGCGGTAAGCCCTTAATTTTACACGGCGACGAAGGCGGCTGGCGCGTGAGTGGTCAAACGCAATGGCTCTGGTGCTTCGCAACGCAGAAGGAGACGTATTATAGCCCACAAATCTTGCAATAAGCCTCCTATCTTTCCCAAGTTGCGGCAAATACAGACCAGCCCCCTTTAATCCGCTTGGAAAGAAACTCTGCGCGATTTTCTGTGGGGCGGGTCAATTTGGAGTGAGGAATGCTCATGTCAATTACTCCTTAACTTCCTCCTCTGGTATCGGTCCCCACGAGGGTTTCCAGACGTATTCGCCTTTTTTGTTGATGTACCCGAATTTGCCCATGAGAGGGAATCCTGCCGAGTCGGTCATCATGACGAGCCCTTCGCCTTCCATACCAACAAGAGCTAATCCATTGCGAAAATCATACGCGATGCAGAATTGTGGCGGAATAACCACGTTTTCATTTTCGTCCATATACCCGTATTTCCCGGTTTCGGTGTCTCGAAAATAAAGCAGACCTTCCGAGGGCATTCCTACGTCTCGGTATTCCTGGCGGGTAACCCACCCTTTTTTCTCGTTATAAATTCTGCAACCACCCGTCTGACGGTTTCGAAGCAGGAAATTTTCTTCATCCAGGTCATATTCAAAAGTGTAATCATAAATATTCCCATTCCGATCCGCGACACGTTCCACCAGACGACTATCACCAGCTTCTTTTGCGTAAACGCACACCAGTGTAGAGTCGCAAATCGGAGAAATCTCATCGAATCGACAGGGGATAACGAGTTTCCCGGACCAATCCATGCACCCCCATTTGCCGTCCTTTTTTATGGGGCAAAGGCGCGTTGTCTGTCCCCAGCAGATTTCATGTCGATCCTTGACCCCACCATGAAAACCGGCATCTTCAATTTCGTCCATCAGGATTTTGCCGGTTGTGTCGAGGAAAAGATACTTTCCGGTTTCGTCGTTGACCCACGCTCTTCCACGATTAAAAAACGAGGCCCCGGTGTATCGCGGTTCCACAAGGACGGTTCCGTTTTCGTGCAGGAACCCTATTTTTCCGTCTTTCAGGATCGGAATAATTCTGTCGGGACTCGTACGGAATTCCGGAAGATAGCAAAAAAAGTGTTGAGAGTTTACCTCGTCCATTTCTTCTAGAGATTCGTCATTCGCAATCATTCTCGCCTGACGGAATCTGAATTCCCCATCCGGATCTTTCATTTCAGGCTGCGTATACATGGAGTACTCGCAGGGTAACAGCAGATTTCCGGTCTGGTCAATAAACCCTATTTTTCCGTCTCGCGCAACGGGGAACACTCGGCGGTTCAGCACCGATTCTTCGCATATTGCATCCGAAAACATGCAAAAACACGCCCCAATGAAATAAACATAAAATTTCATTCTATCCTCCTTTGAGGTCGAGATATTTTCTCTGCCAATAGGCATCTATAGGAAAATTTGTTGAAGTTTAGCTCCATCAATTGTTTTAGGCAACCTCTAAAAACGCCACCTGTAGGGGGCACCACGGTGTCCATTGTACCTCGTCAACATTTCGTTGTCAAGCAGAACAGGAGAAAAAATTCGCCCAAATTCATTTTTTTCGTAGACACTCGGTGCAAAACGACAATATTTCAATATTACAAAAGCATTGTCAAATGGTTTTGGGGCTTGCTTTTAAGGGGTTTACCATGCGCGGGGTGGTTGTTTCAAACCAGATCGTTCTTGCGTCAGGTATGTTTCAGTCCGTTTCGATTATTAAGGAAAGGCTGAACAATTCCCTGATTTTATCAGGAAAGGTTCCGTGAAAGTTGTTTTTCAAAAACAAATCTATATATTGTAATTTTTATGCAAAATCGTTGGAAAATGGGCGTATTGTCTCTCGCAAAATCGAGCTTTTTGACTTGCTCGAACACATATACTCGTTCTCCTTTAAAATTCCCGTTTTACGCGACGCTTTTCGAGCCGTGGTGCGTAGCTCCAACGGCGGACGGCACCGGAAATTTCAACGAGAAGTATTATAAAAGGTTCGCAAGACCAAAAAGAACGTTGAATTGATTCATGTTTTTGACCAAACCTCGGTACACCACCTTGCTGCGAATCAACGATTTGCGATGCTCAATTTCGCGTTCCCAGTTTTTCGACCCCCAAGTGGTCCGAATCCCCGTAAACCACCGCATCATCGGAATGCAGGAGTTTCAACGTTGCGACCGAATCATGCACGTTCGCCGCCGTGCCATTGGTTCTTCGTGGAGTGCTTCCAGATCACACTGACCTGTCTCGTTTTTCGCAGAACTTGGTGCGGAAGCCGATGTCGCGTCCACAATCGTTCCCTTTCCATCGGGACAGAACGGCTGAATCATCTGCACTCACGCGGTCCACGGAATAATTTCTTCCATTTTCCGCAGAAATTCCTCACGCCTCGTGACACGTTTTCCGAGGGAATATTCGAAATCCGTGAAATTCATCTGTCCGTTCGTCGTGATTCAACTGCCTCCGCGTTACGTTGAATCTGCACCATCCCCGTATCACCCCAGTATTATAGCACCTTTTAAAATTCTGACAAGACCTGGGATTAAATCAGCGTTTCCTTAGGCAAAAAATTTTTTCTCCGGTCGTATCTCATACAAACAGCATACAGAAAAATCCTCCCGCAGCGCGAACCGCGAAAGGGAGTTCATGAAAAATAGAACCGACCGCGAGACCGCCGCCGGACAGCTTTCCCGTCGGGAAAATGCCAGCCCAAAGTTGAGAAAATTTTTCCCTTTTGCGTGGTTTTCTGAGATTTTTTTCTGTCAGCGGGTTCGATACTCGTGTCTTCCGTTGATATTATAATATTTCTCGTTGAAATTTCCGGTTCCGTCCGCTGTTGGAGCTGCGCACCACGGGGGCGCAACTTGAATCTGAAACCGAACATTTTTCGAGGTACCCCTTGTTTTTATGGAAATCTCTGCTAAAATCCTTCCGTTGTGGGATGAGAATTTATGGATTCGTAAGGATGTGCTTCGAAAGCCTTTCGGTTTCTTTCGCAGCTCTATTAAAAACTGGCTCGGGCAGTGTTGTTTTATTGTTATGGGTGACAATATGGATTATCATGATGTTTTACCACGAGGACCAGCATTTGGTATATTGCCGGTCGAAAATCGTACTCCTGTGCGAGTCGTTGGGAATGAGGCGATTCTCAAAACGTTTGACGAAGAAACGCTCCAGCAGATCTCTGCTGTGCGTCGTGCGCCTGGTGTGACGGATGCCGTGCTGAATCCCGACGCCCACCCTGGCTACGGCGCACCGATCGGGTGTGTTTTGGTCTCGCCAAGTCACCTTTATCCTGGACCAGTCGGAGTGGATATCAAGTGTTCCATGAGCCTCCTTCAGTTGGACATTCCGACCGAGGAGCTTGCGGAAAAAAGCCTGCGTCGCGCTCTCATCAACGCAATTGAGGAGCGCATCACGACGGGGTATCGTTCCTCAGCTTCCTTGAAAAAGGCACCGAAGTTTTCGGACGAGGATGCGGAGCTTGTGCTTCTCGAAGGGGCAAGCGAGGAAGTTTGTCGGCGTTTGGACATCCCTCTCAGTTGGACGCAGCGTTGCGAGGACTTTCAACACAAAGCGCACGACGGATCCTTTGGTCCTGAGAGCGCGTTGAGGAAGCGCTTGGAGTTTTTGAAGGCAAGCGGACTTTTTGGGAAGAAATACCCTACCCGGCTGCGCCAACTCGGAACCTACGGCGGGGGGAATCACTTCGCGGAGTGCGAAGATGTGCGACTTGCTGACGATTCCGACGAGACGAAGAGAGTCGCGGAGGTGTTTGGTTTGAAACCCGGCTGCGCGGCGTTTTTGTCCCACTGCGGCTCACGTGGCTTTGGCAATATCCTCGCGAAAAATCAATTCCGACTCCTGAAAGAGAAGTTCGAACTGTGGGGAATTCCCTTCCCGGGCGGGGATACCGAGTTGGTTTATGCTCCGATTGGGACTGCCGAGGCGAACGACTACCAAGACGATCTGGCGCTGGCGGGTAATTTGGCTGTGGTCAATCATCTGCTCATCAATCGCCTGATTTTGGAGGCGTTCCAAGAGGTACTCCCCGGCACGAATGGAGAGTTGGTGTACTACATCAGCCATAATTTCATCCGGCGCGAGCCGATTGGTCACGAGAATCGCCCGGTGTACGTCCATCGAAAGGGGGCGACAAGAGCGTATCCGGCAGGGCATTTTATCTTGGAAGGGACGCCCTTTTATGAGACTGGGCATCCGATCCTTCTGCCGGGGAATCCCGTCTCTGGATCGTCCGTCATGGTTGCGCAGAAGAACGCGGAGCAGACGGCGTTCAGCATCAATCATGGTGCGGGGCGCATCCGAGGTCGGAATGCCGCAGTGCGCGAATTGAACCAGCAAGCGGTGGATCAGGAATTTGCGGACGCCGACATTTTGACGAATTGCCGCCAATACCCGGTGGATGAGGCGCCAAGCGCCTACAAAAACTTCGACGATGTATTGAACTCCGTCGTCGAGGCTGGTTTGGCTCGCGAAGTGGCGCGGCTCCACGCTCGATTCGTGATTAAAGACACCGATTCGTGACGAAAAACACGGATGAGAAGTCGATCTCCGCGCGCCCATAAGTCGTGATGGTTGGGGCGCGCAGCACAAGAACGATAGGAGTGGAGGCTCATTGCCAACGCGGCGGCCATGCGGGGTATGGTTCCCCCGTGAGTGCCGTGCGTGTGATTGGCACCGCCTCGCTCTCGACGCTGCCTTGCGCCGTGCCCAACGCCCCAGAGGCTGCGGGCACAGTGGGGATATTTGAAGCGGTATTTGGCGCAGTACTGTTTGGCATAGTATTGTTTGGTGCGGTATTCGACACGGCAGGCATACCAAGCTCTGTTGCAGTTGTGGAACTTGGCAATGCGGCAGTTGGTGCGGCTTTCAACGGCACGCTCGCCTTGCTTCCGCCTCCCGCCTCGGGCAAGTCGGTGAGAAAAATCGGTGGCTCCGCATCCGGCATCTCGACCGGCATCTGGTGGCGCAGATTGTTTCTTTCTGCGAGTTGGAGACTCTCGTTTTTCGGGTTATTCGCAAAGTTTTGAAACTTTATTGCGCCCATATATTGATGAATTCCGGCGAGCGAAATATAGATACCCTCTTTGTCCTCTACATTCGCGGCCATGCAGACGCCAACGAGTCGCCCGTCGAGGAACAAGCCACCGCCGCTGCGCCCTTCTTGGGGAACATCGGAAACTTCGATGTTTGGAAAACCTTCATAGCGATTTATGTTCGTGATTTTCCCATTTCGAACGGTCGGCACGGCTCCGTTTGTGCAGCCGCTTGTGTGAATAATCATCCCTTTCGCGAAACGCGTATCTCGCGCCGCCACGGGTGTTACCTCGACCGGCCGCGTGACGGGGATGCTAATCAGTCCAAGGTCTAAATTCTCATCGTGTCGAATATACTTTCCTTCCACGCCTTGAAGTCCATTGGCACCAAAAATATCGACCGAAATCTTGTCGTCCGAGCGAAAGCCTCGAAAGAGGTGCCCACACGTGAGGATAAGAGCGTGCCCATTGCGCGAATCAATGATGGTTCCACTCCCGCAGCCGTGGGCGTTGCCGGACCTCACATGAATTCGGACGGTCGAAGCGAGGTACTTTCGCTCCAACTCGGACAAAGAAGGGTTCGACCTCGAAGTGAAATCGGACGAGGTACCCATGGGAAAAGAGGGTGGAGGTGTTTGGGGCTTTTGTTCGTGAGATACTTCATGAATCGGCTCAAGCGGAAACGCGCCAGAGTTTGGTGTTGGCGAGACGTATGCCGACCCGGACGCTACCGAAACGGGCGTGGCAGGGACTGGCGCTGCGGAGGCGTGAGATTCAGAAGCGACCGTTGCTCCACTAGGCGGAGTGTTTCTCGCGGCCAAAAACTCCTGCGCCCCCTCCTTGCCATAGCGCAGCTGAACCAAAGTGTTGAAATGCTCAAGCTGCTGATCGGGTGGAAGAGGCGGAAAGACATAGCTCCCATCCAGAATCTGCGAGACATGAACGTTGTTTTCCAAGCCTCTCCAAGCGGATTTTGACTGTGCGGCCTGCGGTGCTTGTGACGTCTGCGCTGCCTGTGCGGCTTGCGCTGCCTGTGACACTTGAGTTGTTGCCGAGACTTGCGTAACGGATACACCAGAGGTACGCATGGGGTGTGATGATGGGGCAGAAGCAAGACGAGTGTCGGCGTTTTGGGGACGCCCACCCGCACGAGTGAGCATCTTTTCTAGCTTGTTGAGGGATGTTGCGCCGACGTAACGCGAGTGTTCTTTCCCATTGATAATGACGACAAAACACGGAATCTGGGTAACACGAAAACGCTGCGCCCAATGCGGGAATTGATCCGTATTGACCTTGCTAATGCGGTATCCCTTCGCGGCAAGCGCATCAACAATGGGCATCATCGCGCGGCACGGACCACACGCATCATTATAGAAATCGAGGAGTACAACGCCAACCTCCACTGAGTTGGATTGCGTTGCGGGAAAATGGCTAGATGAGGGGCGCTTTTCGACCGTTCTGTCGAAAGGGCGTTCGGCAACATCAACCCTTTGTGCCGTCGTTTCTTCCGTGCCTAACACGTTAGCGGCAGGTGCTTGAGACGCAAAACAGAGGATTGTGCAGCAAATGAGTATCGAAGACAAAAATGCCATCCGTGGTTCTCCAAAGTGAGTTTGGAATGCGAAAAAAGGAGAGCAGGCATCCATGCCCACTCTACCTTTTTTGCGCGTTGAAACCGGGGAACATCCTCCATGATGTCCCCACGTTGCGCCTTCAACGCCGGAGGATCCGTCGTCTCATTCGCAATCCATTCGAACATATCGAGACGATTCCCAGGGGGGGCGTTAAAGTTGCCCTATTGTGACGCATTTTCCATTTTTTTGCAATGTCAATTTATTCCTTTTGGAGAGAAATTTTGAACTTTTTGGATATTTTGTTAAAGTTCCTTGACTTCTTGTCCGACTGACCGATGACGATCGAGAGACTTTCCAACGATTCTGATACTCGAATGAATTTAAGCGTCTGTACAAAGCAAAAGCAGAGAGTGTCGTAATATCTGGTGAGATTCTGACTCCTGGCACTCGACAAAAAACCGCCGAAGTGGCACCGCGTTCTCCGTTACGCAATGCTTCCTTCGGCGGTAGGAGGAGTTTGATACTCGTCCAACCACACACCGTGGCACATGGTTGGGCGACAACAAGGGGTTATCTCTTTTGAATCTCAAATACTGGCACACTCGCAGACGCTTGACGCACAGGGTGGCGAGTCGACTTCGTGCTCGACAAATCCTGAAGGAGCGGGTCGCCCACCTCTGGCGCTGGCGGGACAGGCAACTCTGTCGGAACATCTACCGGGAGGCTGTTGTCGACGGGTGTCGTTATCGAACGCCTGGTCGCTGGCGCGGGTTGAGCGGCAATAGGTGCTGGCAAGGCTGCCGCTGCGGGCGCTTGCGTAGCTCCTGAGTGCACGCCCGGTGTGAGCGTCGTCGGAACTTCATCCAAGCGGACTCGCGTTGAAGGCGTCGACACGTCCGGCGTCAGATCGCTTCGCTCTCGGACGCTTCCTCGAGTATTGACTCCCTCTCCGTGGGCGCTCATCGAAACGGGACCTGAGTGGCGATTGCGGAATCGATCGATCTGCTGCGTCGTACTCGAGGCAACGGGGTCAACTTGCCAGCCACCACCGAGGGCGCGATAAAGCTGAACCACGCTGGTCGCAAGATTCGCTCTTGCGGTACTCAACATCTCTTCATACTCCAACACATTTCGCTGCGCATCGAGCACGGGGAGGTAGTCGCTTCGACCTTCGTTATACAACTTTTTGGAGAGATCCCAAGTCTCTTTGTGTTCTTGAACCGCTTTCTCGAGGAAAACCGTTCTTTCTTGGAGGCGCACGAAGTTCGCAATCGCGTTGTCGACTTCCTCCGCAGCTTCGAGCACGGCTTCTTGGTACTCGTATTTCATCTGCTCCGTGAGACCCTCTTGCTTCATGATGGTGCAACGAATGCGCCCAAACTCAAGCAGTCTCCATTGGAGCGACGGCATAAGCGATGCTGTGGTGCTTCGTCCATTGAAAAGGTCGCTGAAATTCTCGGCTTGGAGTCCAAAACTACCGTTGATGTAAAATTTGGGGTAGAGTTCCGCTTCCGCAATACCAATTCTCGCGGTCTGCGCTGCCAAACGACGCTCCAAACCTCGAATGTCGGGGCGGCGACGCAGCAAGTCGGCAGGAATACCAACCGCCATCGCGTCGGGAGCCACCGGGATCGGTTCCGCGCGCTCCATAATTTCATCGACTGTTCCTGGGGGGCAACCCATCAACACACTCAAGCGGTTCACGCACTCTCGGTACCCCGACTGGAGCGAGGGATAGCTCGCTTTGACGGAGCTTAGGTTGGCGCATGCCTGCGCATACGCAAGTCGGTCGTCTTTTCCTGCACGATATCGTGCTTCGATAATCTTCAGGTAGTCTTCCTGCTGGGCAATGTTGTCCTGAACGATCTGCATTCTCTTTTGGTAGAGTCGAGCGTCGATATACGTCCTTGCCGTGTCCGCCATGAGAATCATCTTCACGTTTCGATAATCTTCCTGCGTCGCGTCGAGTTCCGCCTGTGCCGCCTCAACGTATCGTTTGATTTGCCCAAAAATGTCAATTTCCCAGTTGGCACTCACGCCCCAATCCCACGATTGAGAAACGAGGTCCGTCCCACGCGGCAATCCGTCGCCACTCGTCTTGAGGAGTGAGTAGGATGCGTCCGTTCCAATGGCGGGGAAAAGGTCGCCGCGCGTCGCGCACAAGTCGGCACGCGCTTGATAAATCTTCCACGCTGCTGCCCGAAGCGATAGATTCTGCTCGTTCACGTTCGCAAGAATCGTATTGAGCGTCGGGTCGTCAAACACCACCCACCAATCGTCTAACGCTGGCATCTGTGGTTTCGATGCCTCATGGTGATTTTGCGTCCACTCTCGTGGAGTCGGAGGCGTTGGGGGACCCGCATAGTTCGGACCCACTTTGCATCCGCCTAATAATAAACTTAAAACCATTAACGCCGACGCTATCGGTCCGGCGCCGACCTTGTGCTCATGATCTTTTGGCAATGACAAAAACCGGAGCATATTCGTCACCTTAGTCTTCCTTTGCTGTCTGAACCAGTACCGCTCGTCCCGCCAAATCCTTTCGGCTAAAAGGACACTCACGCGGTACAGTATACTATCATCCCTGATTGTATTGGTATGAATCGGTTTTTCTTTCAGGGAACAAAAGTCTATTTGTTACGATTGGGTAATTTTTTCCAAAATTTAGCGTTTTTTTGCTTTATGACGATTTTGGCGCATTTGAGGTCGTGTTCGCTGCTCCGGCTTCAGAATCGCTTGAGGTTTGGGGGGAGAGAACCACACCTGGGTGCAGAGGGACACGACAAACACCGATAAACACAGCCGAGGGCAAGCCACAAATGCCACACTCGTCCGTTTGATGATTCGATGAAGAATAGATTCAAGAGAGGATAGACACAGAGAATAAGCATAAAGAAACGAGGACAGACGCGTGAGCGGGATAGATTATTATCCGTGCAAGCCGCGTCCGTTCGTAGTTCTTTGTAATCATCGTGCTAAAATTCCCGTCTTGTGCAAAGTATTGCGATCCGTGGTGCGTAGCTCCAACAGCGGGCGGCACCGGAAATTTCAACGCAATGTATTATAAATTGTAAGGTGTTCTCACATCCCAAAAGGGGAGATTAATCAAAAATCCCAGCGCCAAAACCTTTATTCTCCGAGCTGCTCTCATCTTCCCGTTCTTTCTCTGGAGCGGGGCGATGAGGAGGTCGAATAGGTTCCGCGTCGTCCAAAATGAGCGACGGCTTCGGGGGAGTATACGCAAATGTCTGCGCGGCGGTGGCTGCTGGTGTAGGTGGAACGGACTGCGTGGGCGGAACCTGCGCGGGTCTCTGCGCGCTGCGACCCTCAAATTCCGCATCCTCCTGCTCGTAGTCCAAGTCGTAATCGTCGTAACGCGAGACGTATCCCGGCGACTGCGCTCGAACTTTCTCCTCCTCGTACGCCTGAATCACTTCGCGCTGAATCATCTCACGCGCGGTGGTGTTGATCGGGTGAGCAATGTCTGCGTAGAGTTTTGCTCGACCTTCTTCATCTCTCATTGGATTTTGAATGGGCAGCCTCGCCCCACACTGATTGCAAAACGCGGCGCGAATCGGGTTTTTATACCGACACACGGGGCAGTGGGACGTCAGTTTTCGACTGGGCATCGCCACGAAAAAACCGTTTGCTCCATCGATAATCTTCAGATCGCGAATGACGAAACAATCGTCAAACGTAATGGAGCAAAACGCCTTCAACCGTTCGCTGGGTTCCTCCATCAGCTTAATGCGAACTTCTGTAATTTTCACGGGAGTTTCTCCTTGTTCTAATGTTCTACATTGTTTATCCGCCGCCTTAATGTGTGGGCGGAGAACACTGTTCCTGATTGACGCATTTCAAAAAAACTTGCAGCTCTCGCGGCATGCTCGGCATCCCGACAGATACCGAACCAGGCGCTTCCGCTCCCCGTCATGGAAAATCCCAAACACGGATCGGGCAGCTCCCGGAAAAGCTCCTGCACACGCCCCATCTCTGGAGAGAGGGCAAGAGCCGGTTCGACGAGTCTATTAAATAATCGACGCGCCACGTCTTCAAGACGATTGTCGCGCCACGCGCCAAGGAAATCGGCAATGGCGTCTTGATTTTCTTGTTTCGACCGAGGGTGGCACCTCCGATAAACTTCGGAGGTCGACAACCCTTTCTCTGGACGCACAACGACCAAATGAAGCACCGGGAAGGTTTCTCCGCCCGCGACTTCTTCGAGCTTTTCGCCTCTCGAACGACAAACGATAGGAAAGTCGCCGAGAAAGAGAGGGACATCGCACCCCAAATCGGCACCAATCCCGCTCAATTCTCCTCGCGAGAGTCCAAGCTCCCACAAGTCGTTGAGCAACACCAAAGCGGCTGCCGCATCGCTTGAACCGCCTCCGAGACCCGACTCGGTCGGAATGCGTTTCGTTAGTATTATACGCGCCCCGGGAAGGGTTCCCGAGCGGGAACGTGCAATCTCACGAAGCCGCTGTGCCGCGCGATATACCAAATTTGTCGAGCCAGTGGGAAAATCTTTCAAGGATTGCGCACTATAAAAGGCACTCTCGGGGGAAAATATGACGTCCAAATGCAACTCGCTCGACGCGCTCACCTCCAACGTGTCGAAAAGCGAAATCGGCACTACGACGCTTTCTATCTCGTGATATCCACTGTCCAATCGACGCAAAACGTCAAAATAAAGATTGATCTTGCCCGGTGTGTCGAGGGTGTATCTGGATTGAGGAAACTGCATGGCTATACTCATCGTACTTCAGAGATATGGTTCTCACGACGCTCCATGAACTGTGGTGCGCAGATCCGACTGCGGATTCAAGGTGAAACTCCTAACGCGAAGTATTACAAAAACTTCCCAGTACTTTATACTCATCGTTCTTTGAAACTTCCATCTTGTGCGATGCTCGCAAACCGTGGTGCGTAGCTCCAACGGCAGAAGGAACCGAAAATTTCAACGAGAAGCATTATATTAATACGTTCTGTTGCGAAAAGTGTTCGCTTCAGACCGACCCTCCTTCATTATAACCTTTTTTTGTCACATGTCAAGCAATGGGAAATGGAATTTCCTTCTACAGGAAACCGAGGGTGCTGGGGAGGCGCTTCGTTATGGTATTTATCGCATTTATACTCGTTCTCCTTTAAAATTCCCGTTTTATGCGACGCATTGCGAGCCGTGGTGCGTCGCTCCAACGGCGGACGGTACCGGAAATTTCAACGAGAAGTATTATAAAATCCCGTTTTTGCTCCGAGTACTTTCAAATTCTTGGTGATTAGCGTGCGCAGATCGGGCAAATGCCGTTTGCGACGTAAAAGTTTGGAATGGCAATACTTTGTGTCGTCTACGAATACGTGAATGACTGTTTCCGATCCGTGGCGCGAAAGCAACTTTTTGAGGAGCTTAATCGTCGTCTGCGCGTTGATCGTCGAGGGAAATGTGACGCAAGTCGCCAGTGTGTCGATGTTTATGACGCCGTTGATATTCACGTGCTGGCGGAAACAATTATAATACTTCGCGTTGAAATTTCCGGTGCCGTCCGCCGTTGGAGCTACGCACCACGGCTCGCAAAGCGTCGCGTAAAACGGGAATTTTAAAGGAGAACGAGTATAGACCATCAACACCTCCAGATTCCCACGTTTGAAAATGGCTGCGGACGCTTTTTTCATCCATCACGTTGCCGACAGTCCGACCGCCGATCATTTTCCCTTTGCTTTTTTGTGCGCGTGGCGCAATTCGTTCAAATTTTTTCTGATAATCGATCACTTGCCATTTTCCGCCTTGACTCGCTTCTCGAAATGTCGTATACTGATTTTGCCGTCAAAAAGTCGCCGTGACTCTTGCGGGGATTTTATCGGAGATGTAGTATATACTACGCATTAACGGCAACGACAACCAAATATTGACACAAAAAGGAGATTTCTGGTGAAGAATTTTGTCATTGCGACTGGATGCTTTTTTGTTTTACTCTTGGCATTTCCTGCCAGAGGAGTTGAAGTCGTCACTTTGGAAGGGCTTTCTCCAATTGATGCCACGACGGATAAGAATTTCGATATTGTCAACGAGTTGATAGATCTGATGGGGCTGTACTACAGGGACTACGGTAGGAAATTCCCTTTTGGTTCCTCTGAGGCGATAAAAGAAGAGTACACCTCAGAATATCAAAAAGTAGCGACCGAATTATTTCCCGACCCAACGATCAGAGAGTATATTCAATATGTTCTCTTTGCCGATTTTCCGAAACTGGATGCATTTCTGAAAGAGAATCCGAATTTTGATTTGAATTGCCATGATGGTATCGCTTATCTATTGTGCACCGAAGGGGTGTTAAAGATGGCGGCAGATATCCTTGATCCAGAACTGCTGAACGAGCCGAATTCCAAGGGTTTGACTCCCATTGCCGCCGCGATTCTGGGGCAAGACTGGCGAAGCGCATACTACATGATGTGTGCCATAGACCATTACGAACATCTAGACGCGAAACATCCTATTTGCGGTCTGTCTGTCGCGGAATATTTGAAACAGGACATGCATGACATCGAAGCTTTCCTTGCGGAAAAAGGGGGGGGACTACTACAGGTATTATGCAGGTCGATTCCAGTCGCCTCCGCTGTGTTCCGACGTGGGTAAAAGTGCCTACGCGATATTATTGGAGGATCGAAGCGTACTTGAAACGCGTCTTAATATCGGCAAAACACTGTTGAAAATGTTGGAAACCGCCAATGAAAACGGTAAATGAGGCCATGTCATTTAGATAGGCAATTTCCAAAAAAACGGTGGATGGGGCTTTTGGAAGTTGCCTTAGAACAGTCCATTGAGTTGGAACAAGCGTTGGAAGGAGGTGTGTCATGAAGCCATAGCAGAACATCAAAACCAGATGCGTCAACTGGCAAAGTTTAATTACGA
>JAUNBK010000096.1 GCA_030527105.1 Planctomycetia bacterium | reverse complement strand
TGTAGAAAACATGCAATTTGACATTCTCGTTATTGGCGGAGGACATGCAGGAGCGGAAGCTGCTGCGGCTGCCGCAAGGCTCGGTGCGAAAACGTGCCTCCTCTCCTCGAATCTCGATTCGATTTGCGCGATGAGTTGCAACCCGGCAATCGGCGGAGTGGCAAAAGGGCAAATCGTGCGCGAAGTGGATGCCTTGGGAGGGCTTATGGGCGAGGTGATTGACGCGACGGGGATTCAATTCCGGATGCTCAATCGGAGCAAGGGCCCCGCGATGCATGGTCCGCGCGCTCAGGCGGACAAAAAAGCGTATCAATTCGAGATGAAGTATCGACTTGAGTGCCTCGAAAACCTTTCCCTTGTGCAGCAGATGGTCGAGTCGCTCATTCTCGAGGAGCGGTCTGGGGGGCAGGCGGGCGGGCAATCTGGCGCGCTGTATCGGGTGTGTGGCGTTCGGACTCAAATGGGGGAGGAGTACCTTGCGCCACGAGTTGTGTTGACGACGGGGACTTTTCTCCGTGGGGCGCTCCACTACGGACCGACGATTTTCCCTGGCGGACGCAGTGGCGAGGCGGCGGCGGAGAAACTTTCCCTCTCGCTTCTTGAGGCGGGGATTCGACTCGAACGCTTCAAAACGGGGACTCCTGCGAGAATTCACGCGAAATCGCTCGATTATTCGAGGCTCCAAATTCATCCTGGGGATGCCGACCCGCGCCCGTTCTCGTTTTTGCACGATAAGCTCGAGGTGGAGCAGGTTCCATGTTGGATCACGCGGACGAATCAACGCGTTCATGAGATTATTCGCGCGAATTTGCACCAAGCGCCGATGTACTCCGGGCAGATTCAATCGACGGGACCGAGATATTGTCCCTCGATCGAGACGAAAGTCGTTCGTTTTTCCGACAAAGAGAGTCACCAATTGTATTTGGAGCCGGAGGGGCGGCGGACGCACGAGGTGTATATTAATGGTCTCTCGACCAGTCTTCCGTGCGACATTCAGCGCGAGATGATTCACGCGTGCGAGGGATTGGAGAACGCTCAAATTATGCGCTACGCTTATGCGATTGAGTACGACTACGCGCCGCCGGAGCAATTGCGCCCGACGCTCGAAACCAAGTGCGTGGAGGGGCTTTTTTTCGCGGGGCAAATCAACGGCACAACGGGGTACGAAGAGGCGGCAGGGCAAGGATTGCTCGCGGGCACGAACGCCGTACGGACGCTTGGCGGGCGCGAGCCGATTATTTTGAAGAGGAGCAAGGCGTATTTGGGCGTGATGATCGACGACTTGGTCACGAAGGGAGTGGACGAGCCGTATCGGATGTTCACGAGTCGCGCGGAGCATCGACTTCGTTTGCGTGGAGACAATGCGGATCGGCGACTCACCCCCCTCGGGCACGAATTGGGGCTTATCGACGCGCGGCGGTGGGAGAGCTTCCGCGAAAAAATGACGCAGTTGGAGGAGCTACAGAAATTTTTGCAGGAGAAACGGGTAAAACTTGCGCAAACGTGCGTTTCTGCCGAGGAATATTTGCGTCGTCCGGAGTCAAAATGGGCGGATTTGGTAGCGAGATTCCCCGAGTTGGAGCGCTTTTCTCCTCAGGTGTGTGAGCAAGCGGAGTTTGACGCGAAATATTCCGGCTACCTTTCGCGCGAGGACGCTGCCGTCGAGAGGTCAGAGAAGTTGGGCAGGATTCGAATCCCCGACGACTTCGACTTTTTAGGGGTCGAGCAGTTGCGCATGGAGGCGAAAGAGCAATTCGCCAGAGTGCGTCCCACGTCGATCGACCAAGCGTCGCGCATTCGAGGAATCACGCCAGCGGATCTGGCCGTGTTGATCTTGTCGCTCCAGAAGGAGAAGGATATCCAGAAGGATAGGGAAAGCAGAGGATAGCCGTGGGCGGAGATTTTTTCTCCAGAGAGGCAAAATATCTGCCCCATGCGGACTTGACAACGTGAGGGATCTGAGGTATAATTCATCTTTACACAAACGTTATACTAGCGCTCAAATGAAATCGAGTTTTCACGAAGTTTTGGGAGAACAAAATCATGTCGAATGACGCGACGCCAATACCGGAAGAAATTTCTTCGCGACGACAAAAGAGGGACTATAAGATCAACAAGTTTTTCAAAGCTCTCGTGCGCCTCAAGGGGAGTGACCTCCATTTGAAGGCGGATCGCCCCCCTTATATTCGCGTGGGTGGGACGCTCAAAACGCTCAATCATCCACCCATTCCAGATGAGGAGATGGAGCAGATGCTCTTCGAAATCATGAACGAGCGCAACCGCAAAATCTTCCATGAAGACGGCGGGGCGGACTTCGCGCATGTCGTCGAGGTGGACGGTGTTTCGTGGCGCTTCCGTGTCAATATCCTTCAGCAGCTCGGGCACATGGGTCTTGTGGCGCGTCGCGTGAACAACACGATTCCAGACTTCGAGAAGTTGTTTCTCCCGCCGTCGCTCGAGGATTTGTGCAAATTCTCGCAAGGGATGATTCTCCTCGCAGGTATCACGGGGTCGGGGAAAAGTACCACCATTGGATCTATGCTGAATTGGATTAATCGAAATTATAGCAAACACATTTTGACACTCGAAGACCCGATCGAATTCACGTTCACGGAAGACAAGTGCCTGATCAACCAGCGCGAAATCGGCATGGACGTGAAAGATTTTATGATCGGGATGAAGCACGCAGTTCGAGAAGACCCCGACATCATCCTCGTCGGCGAAATGCGAGACCAGGAGACCTTCGAAACGGCCATTCAGGCGGCGGAGACAGGGCACCTTGTGTTTGGTACGATTCACGCGTCGAGCGCGCCGAGCACGATTGGGCGTATTCTCGACCTTTTCCCTCAGGACATGCACAAAGCGCTCCGCAGCGCCCTTGCGTTCAATATGCGCGGAATCGTGGCGCAAAAGCTGCTGCCGTCGATTCTCGAGGGTGTGTCGCGAGTGCCGACGTGCGAGGTGATGTTTTTCAACGCCATCATCAAAAAGTTGATTTTGGAGGGCGAGGACGAAAAACTTGCCGACGCGATCCGAATCGGCTATCAAGAAGGAATGCAGGATTTCACGAAGAGTCTCAAGGATCTCGTCGAGAAGAAGATGATCACACGAGACACGGCGTTCGAGGTCGCGCCGAACGTGGAAGCGCTCAAGATGGCACTCAAGGGAATTGAGGTCAAAGAACCGGGAATTTTGTAGTTTTTCTTTCCCCATTTCTTCTCGTGTGCGGAGGAACGAGCGACTCGCGGCGTGTTGCGTGTGTTGTGCGCTCCTTCTCCCGCATTGAGAGAGACAATAAAGCATAATAAAAGGACTTTTCCATGGCAAATACCCCAGTATCTTCCGAGGATTCGGCAGCAAGAGTCAATGGATTTCGTGAGTTTGTGGAATCCGTCGCGATTGCGATCGTGTTGGCGTTTATATTTCGCGCCTTCATTGCGGAGCTTTTCGTCATTCCCACCGGCTCAATGGCACCCACGCTTTTCGGCAAGCACAAAGACGTTGCGTGCCCAGAGTGCGGCGCCCCCTACCAGGTCGGCGTAAGCTACGAAACAGACTACCCAAGCGAAGAACTACGCTACTCGCTCTGTCCCAATTGTGGGTATTTGATGGATTATAGGGAGCAAACGTCGCTCGGACGAAGCAACCCTTCCTACACGGGCGACCGCATTCTCGTTGGGAAATATCCGTATCGATTCTCCTCGCCGAAACGTTGGGATGTGGCGGTCTTTTTGTATCCCGGCGGCGCGAATACTAACTACATCAAGCGCGTCGTGGGACTTCCGAACGAAACAATAAAAATCAAAGGTGGGGATATCTACTCGCGACCTCTGATGCCCGAGACGAGAGACAACAACTTCCAACCCAAATTCCAAATCGCTCGCAAGCCTCCAGAGAAAATCCTTGCCGTGATGCAAATGGTGTACGACAACGATTTTCAATGCAAAAAGCTGCGCGACGCAAATTATCCCGCACGCTGGCAGCCCGTTCCGCCAAGCGACGAGGGGGCTGCCGCGTGGATTCCTTCTCCAGACGGGACGCGGTTCGTTTATGCCCCAGCCGAGCAAGATCGTTCGGTCGGTTTGTTGAGTTACCAACACTTTCTCCCCATGGCGGAAGACTGGGAGGCTTCCAAAAACAGTGTCATTGAGGGCGTTGCGCCACGACTTATCACGGACACGGTGCCGTACAACGTCCCATCCGGAAGCCCGCTCCAACGTTCGTTTTATTGCCAAAAACCCCAATCCGAACCAGCCGAGTCCGCCGAAGATTGGGCGGGGGTGCGACCTTTGATGAGTGCGGACAATTATGGTCTCCATTGGGTGCGGGATTTGGTCTTCGAAGGGACGCTCGACGTCCGCGCGAATTACCCTGGTGGAAAATTCTCTGTTGGATTGGTGCGAGCCGGGAAAATCTTCTGGTGCAACGTTTATTTCGACTCCGGCACCATTGAGCTTACGATTCCGGCGAAGCCCGACTTTGGCGACGTGAAGCTGAATTACGAATACGACCAGGAACATCCCGAGAAGGAGTACGTTTGCAAGGCGGAGACGATCATGAAGGGGGTCGATTTGTATCAATTCCGCATCGCGAACGTGGACGATCAGATTGTCGTTTGGGTGAATGGTCGCACGGTCCAGTTCGACACGCCGACGACCTATCGAGATTTGGGAGAGGACAAGCCGACGGAGGAGGATCTCACGCCAGTGCAAATTGGTTGCTTCGCGTGCAATGTTGAGTTGTCGCACTTGAAATTGTTCCGGGACATTTATTATATCGCGATGGACAGCCGACCGCGAGACCTCCCGTGCGATTATAAACTTGGATTTCAGGCGCTGACCACGGTCGAAAATAGTAGCGCATTCACGCACGACCCGGGTCGCGCGGCGTTGGATTTTTATAAATCACCCGAGCGTTGGGTCGATTTCCCCGAGAGAAAAGAGGTGGAATTCACACTCCACGACGGGCAATTTTTCATGATGGGCGACAACAGTTCCAACAGCACGGACTGTCGTTGCTGGGACGCGGAGCATTATGTCGACGAAAGTTTGCTTGTCGGCAAGGCGTTTTACGTGGTGTGGCCGCACGCCAAACGGGGTTTTGTTCCTAATTTTGGAAAATTCCGCAAAATCAAATAGTCGGAGGGGATATATGACCAGCACGCAGCCCGTTCTCAAAGTCGATAATATCGTGAAGAGGTGCAACTTTTTCCGACCTATTACGCTCGTGAAAGGGATATCCTTTCAGATTAATGCGGGAGAAATTGTTGCGTTCTTGGGGTCGAACGGAGCCGGAAAATCGACGACTTTCGACATGCTCTCTGGTCTGACGTTTCCCACGCAGGGGAGGATTTTTCGGTACGATGAAGAGACGCAAGACTGGAGCGATATTTCGCGTCTTCCGCTCTACAAAAGGTCGCAGCTTGGGATTTGTTATTTGCCGCAAAAGCCGAGTATTTTCTCGAAGCTGACGACACGCGAGAATCTTTTGGGAATCATGGAAATCATGAACCAAAGCGCCCTCCAGAAGGGTATGAGGGAGTTTAATCCGGGATTGAAAACACGCGAGGAATTTTGCACCGCCCTTCTTCAAAGATTCCAGCTTTATGAACATTGCGACAAAGAAGCGCACCTCCTCTCGGGCGGCGAGAAAAGACGTTTGGAAATCGTGCGCCTTTTTATCCGCAAGCCCAAATTAATTCTTATGGACGAACCCTATGCGGCAGTCGATCTCCCTGGGATTCAATTATGTACGGAGCTTTTTTCGGATGTTCGGCGCGACGGGGTTTCGATTTTGATTGTCGATCATCGCGTCAAGGAAGTGCTGAAAATTGCCAGCCGCGTCATCTTCCTACACCAAGGAGAAATCCATTTTTCCGGGACGCCTGCGGAGTTCGTCAAGATTCCGTTGGTTCAGCGTGAGTTGCTCAAAGAAGACACCGCCGAGTTGGTACGAATGTTTGAGAGAGCTTGAGTCAGAATCGTCGAGTTTGGAGCATCGGGAGCCGTGGAGTGCAGAACCAACGGCTCCCTACTTTTTGCGAGGACTCAATCCATTTTGGAAAAACTCAAACTCATTTAGGTGCCTGAGCACTTGCCATGGCGGCGATGAGAATAGACGAGGTGCTCTCTCTCATGATACGCGGGTCGACGGGTTTGCCCTCTTGGAGAGATTTTCGCACGTCTTTGCCCGAGATGAACACGGGTTTCTCGTCCTTGTGGTTCTCCATGAGATCGACACGACCGAGGGACTCATAATAAGCCGCAAAACCAACGTTGAGGTTTTTGATTTTTAAGTCGCCTTGAAGGTTCTCGAAAATCGTCTGAGCGTCGAAATCACCCCAAATGGCGGTTCCGTCTTTGTACGGCGCGTCGGCATGTTTGCGCCCGATGATGATGTCCGTGAAACCAAAGTTCTGGCGATAAATCGCGTGCATGACGGCTTCCTTCGGACCACCATAGAACATTTTGATGTCGAGTCCAAGGAGAATAACCCGATCCGGGACGCTTTCGCCGCGTGCAGACCAAAGCGCCGTGTCGCTATCTCCCTCGCCCAGAGAGCGGAGTTCGATGAGCTTCTCGTAGGTCTGCATACGGACTTCCGCGCAAACGTCGTCTCCCTTCGTTTCTCCAATGAGAGGATTAAGGCACGCACCTGCGTTGAAACCTTGGCGCAGAAGAACTTCAAGACCATGGACGAGCGCGTATTCGTGTGCGCGATGGAGCGGATTGCGGGTTTGGAAGGCAACAACGCGCTCCCACCCTTTGTCCTGAAGGAGCGTACGAACCTCGCGAGGCGACAAAACATACTTCCCAAACGCAGGGTTTTTGGGCTGCGGAAGAGTTTCGATCTTTCCACCGAGGAGCCATGTTTTGTCGGCATCGTTCACGAGCACCATGTCCGCGCCTGGGTGGTCGGTGCGTTCCGTCAGATAAACCTTCTTGAGGTAGTCCGCCTTGTCCCACGGATAGACGTCCGAGACGTCGACAACTGCCACAATGTCGCCAGTCGAATTGACGAGCGCGACTTTCTGCCCCGGCTTGATCGTTTTCGCCAGACACTCCGTGAGAGGGAACGCAAGGGGAATCGTCCACGCGTACTTTTTCCCACCGAACAGGATGTGCTCCTCGTTCAAAACACGATTCCACGTTTCCTGATCCATCGGACCTTCGAGCGGACTTAATGCGCCATCTCCAAAGCGATAGACTGTGGAGAGATCGGCGTCGGACACCGGAACTTTCACAAACGAATCGGCTTCCTTGAGGAAGTCGTCTTTTCGACAACTGCAAACCGTACGGCAGAGGGGTTCTTCCAATCCACCGTGAGCGAGAATCATATGCGACATGGGTAAATCCAGTATAAAAAGGGTTGAGACGATTCAAAAAATCTTAATTCGAGGGACAAGAGCATTTCATGTTCTCACCCTCGATTTGGGCGATTTTCTCTAAACGAGTTTCATGACGCTTGCCTTCGAACTCCGTGACGATCCAAGTATGGAGGACGTTTTGGAGCGCTTGGTCGCCCAGCATATCACCAGAAAGACAGAGAATGTTGAGGTTGTTGTGTCTGCGACTGATCTCTGCCGTCAGCTCGTCGGAACACACCGCCGCACGGACGCCGGGATACTTGTTCGCGACGATACACATCCCGATGCCGGTTCCACAAATCAGAACACCACGGTCTGCCTCCCCAGAAGAAACCATCTGAGCAACTTTGCTCGCAACGTCGGGATAATCTATCGCAACGTTACTCTCCAGAGGAAAACAATCGACGACCTCTTGGTCCTCATTGGTTCGCAAAAGCTCCATGGCCTTCCATTTCATTTTCAGACCGCGATGATCGCTTCCAATAGCAATGCGCATGATTAATACCGCCTTCGAGTTCTTGTCAAATGCCAGAAGCGCATGGCTTCCTGTTCAAATGCCCACCCTTTGCGATGCGTACGCACTATGGCGTTTCGCAAAAGGTTCCAATATTTTGCCACATTATACCACGTTTCGATATTTTTACAAGGGCAGGGGGGCGAATTTGCTCCTGCCGGGTGCGATCAAAAAAGTTTGCGTTCGAGATTCTACGGAGCCAAGAACGGTGGGCGTAGCCCGTAGTTCTGGACGGAAGGAAGAATCGCTTGGCGCTTGAGTGGGAGGTCTCTCCCCTTCCTTGAAGGGGTACGCCCGTAGGGCGGGAGGTAGTTGATGTGGGAGACGCGTTCCCCTCAGCAGAACACCCCGTCAATCAGGTGGGTGGTCGAGGACGACCGCCCTTCGAAGAGAGGAATCGGGGGAACAAGAGTGCTGCCACTCCCACGTTAAAAAGTTTTTGAAGGGATACCACAAAATGGGATTCGAAATTCGTAAGGTTTATTCGCTGGTTATAACCGATTTCAAGCCAGTGAAGGAAGCCATCAGGAAAAAGAAGCTCGAAAGTTGTTCGCAGGCCGCGACGTATTTGTATCGGGCGGTGAGAAAAAGAATTCGACGATCCGGCGCAAAGAGTCAGGTAAAAACGCAGGAATTTCGACTTTATGTGCCGAAGAAAGATGGAACGTTGGTGGAACAACGAAAGTCCCCCACCGAGTGGGTGCGTGGGAAGAAAATCGTGGCGGCAGGTTTCGGACGTGGCGGACGAAAACCGGTCGAACCGGTCGACCAGGGAACGTATCGTTGGAATCGCGTTTCCAAACCGGGAACCGGGCCGATTTCCCACCCCGCCAACCAGCCCGGCTGGCAGGATGAATGGTTGCGGAACTCGATTGTCTGGAATGCGGACAATGGGAGAATCCTCATCGTTTCCAATCCCGCCCCGCCCGGAAAACACGTTGCCAAAAGTGGTTCGCGGGCTCGATTCTACCCGCGAACGCTGGAATTGGGCGGGCCGATTTCGTGGGATCGAAAGGTTCAGGAAGGGTACGTTGCCGTTTCCATCCGCCACGGAACACGTGTCCATCGTGGCGGCGGAAAAGTCCTGGCAGGAACCAAAGACCCCATGGGACGAAAACGATACCGCCACGAACTGAAAAGCAAAGGTGGCAAGGTGGGGCGATATGTTTTGGCAGACCCGAAAAGGAACCGTTCAGGACGAACCCAGAGAAGTCACGTCCGCCGATTCAAAGAGCCACACGTCGCCTTGACCAAAAAATGGCTCCACTGGCAAGGAGAAAAAAACCTCGAACCACGCCCCTTCATGGCTCCCGTCCAGGCAGCTTTTTTCAGAGACTATTTCCCCCAATTGTTCGGAAATATCCTCGAAGTACAAAAAAAATGAATGGTCAAGGGTCCATGGTTTGGGATTCGTCGTTGGTTGGTTGAGCGTCGGGAAATTGGGCGGGAAAATCCCAGGGATGTTGGGTGATTTCCTCCCAAAAAGCACGTCGGACTTCCGTTTCGATGGGGTGAAGCGTTTTTTCACGTTCCTCATCAGGAACCCAGAAACGACCTTCCTCAACCTCCTTCCGAACACCTTTCCAGGCTATTTCATACAACCTTTTAGAATGTTCCCGTTCCGAAGATTTCCGACTTAATATAAAAAACAGAGAGACAGAGCATACAAACGCAAGCATGGTCAGGTAGTGGTATGGAATTTTTTTATTGAATGCTTCTATTTCCAGTACCGTCGGAACCCCCCATATCCAAGTGGACGGCCAACTCCGTTGGGCAGGATTCCCCAAACCAAGGAGCACAAACGCCCAAAAAGCACACCAGAAAAACCACCAGAGCCATTTTTTAATTTGTAACCAGATATTTTTCACAGGAATACCCCCATGGCTAAAGTTGAGCAGGGTGCCGCCCTTATTGCCATTGAAGCGGAAGACAGAACCAACGCCGCGTTTCTCTCCGTGCGGGAAAACTTCCAGAATTTCAACCAACAGATCGGGAATTTTGAAAAAAACTTCCGACCGATTCAGGAACTCATGGAAGGAGGTCTCGCCGTCAGCGGCTCCATGGCTGGACTGGGTGCCCTACTACAACATTCTAACAGTTTGGGGGCA
The DNA here is from genome assembly GCA_030527105.1 of Planctomycetia bacterium. Taxonomy (GTDB): domain Bacteria; phylum Planctomycetota; class Planctomycetia; order Pirellulales; family Thermoguttaceae; genus RGIG3701. The sequence goes on along the minus strand of JAUNBK010000096.1, from coordinate 3,713 downwards.
GCTTTGCAAGACCTCCAGGGGAGATTTTTTGGAGTTTCCTCCGCAGCGGGTGAGGCGGGGGATGCTCTGAGTGCTGGATGGCTGAGTGAGGTGGGTGAGAAGGTCGCAGACGCCGGGGAAAAAGTCACCAAACTTTTTGCCGGTTTAACGGCAGGTGTGGCGGTGATTTCGCAGGTCTCCAAAGCGTGGCACGCCTGGCAGGCGATACAGGCGGAAGTGGCGAACCTCAGCAAAACAACCACCGCCGTCGAAACCCTGGACACGGCAGTGAAAACCGCCAATACGGTCGCAACTCATGCCAACACAGCCGCGCAGGGTGCCAACGCCGCCACTACAGCAACCGGAGCCGCTGCAAAACTGAAAGATACCGCAGCACAAAACGCCAATACGGTCGCAAAAGCTGCCAATGCTGCTACAACTGGAGCCTGCGCAATCGCAACCACCGCCGCAGGGGCTTCCGCTGGAATTTTTGCAACCATTACGGGCGTTGCGACTTTTGCGGTCAATGCCCTGACCATCTCGCTAGGGCTGAACCCCATTACCGCATGGGCAGTAGCAATTACCGCCGCCGTCGCTGCGATTGCGACGCTTATCGCCGTGATTGTCCCGCTCGTTGGGAGCCTCGTTGGTGCGAATACGGAGGCAGAACGCAACGTGGCAAAGATGCGGAGCATCCGTGAAGCTCATGAAAAAGCTCGCGAAGAGTGCGAATTTTACACGCAGCGCCTGGAGCAGCTGAACCAGAAGGAAAAGCTCTCCGCCGCCGAAAAGGAAGAATCCGCCCGCATTGTGGAAAAACTCAATGGTCAATATGATGGGTTGAATTTGAAACTGGACGAGACGACGGGAAAAGTGGTGGGAGCAGATGGCGCTTTTGTCGACTTGAAAAAAGCGATGGCGGACGCGGCGGAAACCGATTTGAACAACGAGCTGGACGCGCTTGGCGGGCGGCTGGATGAACTCAACGGAAAGCTGAAAAATGGCGAAGTCGGCTGGGGAAGATGGATCGGGACATGGGTCTCTTTCGGGTACGTCGATAACGCGGACGAAATCAAGGCAAAAATCGCCGAAACGGAAAAAGAGATTGAAGAGGCGCGAAAAAAGAAAACCCAAAACGCCATGGATCGCGACGCTCCGGGGATTGAAGCGGAAAAGAAAAGAACCGAAGAGCGGGAAAAACTTCTCGAGGAAGAAGGGGCGTTCCGGAAGGATTTGGAAAAGGAAATCGCCCAGGAAAACCAAACCGCTCACGAAAAGGAACTGGCGGCGTTCGACGAGAAAATCCAGAAAAGGAGGGAACTCCTGCAGATGGCAGCGCAGGAGGGGAGAATCAGCGACGAACAGGCGCAGCGAGAGACGGTGCAGCTGGATCAACTCGCAGCAAAACGCCGGCAGCAGATTCTCCAGCGACATCGGCTGGAACGCGAAAAGGAGGAGCAACGGAAGAGGGAAGAGGCTCAAAAGAAAGAGAAGGAAGGGCAGCAGCTGCTGGAAGATTTTGAAACTTCCGTCCAACAACGCAAGCAGAAAAAAGAAGAGGAAAAAGAGGACGCGCAAACCGCCAAATCGATTCGGACGGATCCGCTCGCGGCATTGGAAAGAATACAGAAACGAATGGCGAAGGAAACCGCCCAGGCGCAAACGCTTGAAGAAAGCGTTCGGCAGGCGATTCTTCAGGCCAATGGCGATGGAGAGATCACCGACGCGGAAAACGCGGAAATCCAGAACCTGACGAAAAAGTACCAGGAAGCCCTGCGGCAACAGGAGCGGTGGGAAAAACAGGCGGAAAAAGCCGAAGCGGAACTGGGAAAAAAGGCGGACGCCATTTCCAAGCAAGCTGGAACGGAAACAAAGCCGATTGAAACGCTCATGGCGGGGAGTGTGGAAGCGTACAAAAAGGAAATCGAACTGTCCAACCCCAACCAGAAATCTCAGGAGGCAGGTGCGATCGAAAAGATGGAAGCGACGCTTCTCAAACAAGCCGAAAAGGAGCGGAAAATTCAGGAAGAAACACGGGATTACACCCGAAAAATGACCGAAAACATGGGAGCGGTTTAATATGGCACGAATCGCCAGCATTCAAGGCGGTGGTTTGAGTGGAGACCACACGCTTCAACAGGAAAATGGAACCTTCTCGCTCAATCGAACGATGGAGATCGTCTACACCGTGTGGGGGAATAGTGAGTTGGACACCCCCGACACCATCATCAGAACAACGGCGGGGCTGCCAACACCGGGAACGTCCATGTACGGGCTGTACTGCAAAAAAGTGTCGGCAAAACGGGAAAAAGCCTTCGCCAATGGCACGACCGCCGGATTGTGGAGCGTCACGGCAACGTTTGACGGCGAAATCGAATCGCTCGAACCAACCGAACTGCCGCCGGAAATCTCCTGGAGTTCCGAAACCTACGAAGAAGTGCTCCGCGAAGATGTCGAAGATGGCAAAAAGGTCCAGACAAAATGCGGCGAGCCGCTCATTTTGACCAAACAGCAGATTCTCCCCACGCTTACCATCAAGCGGACGGAAAACGCCCCTTTCGACCCCAATACGATTTTGGACTACACGAACACAATCAACGAGAAAACCTTCTGGGGCGCGCCTGCCGGTCATGCTCTCATGGCAGGAATCAACGCAACCTATAAACAGGTCGAAACGCCTGAGGGTGAAAAAAAATGGTACGTCGACGTTACGTACGTTATCAAGTTCAAACAGGACCCCAAGACGCAGCACCCCTGGAGAGCAAGGGTGCTCCACTGGGGGACAAAGTTCTTCAAAAACGCGGTCGATGAGGCGCAATGCCTCATTGATGGATCGGGGAACGTTTCGGGGGTCAAGTTGGACCAAAATGGATTCCGACTTGCCGACAATGCTGAGCCGGTTTATCTCGAATTCAATGTGTATCCAAAAAAAGATTTCGGAAGTTTGGAGTTAAACCCAGACCAATTGGGGAGCGTGTTTGTATAATGTGGGGATTTCGGGAAAAATCAACTGCGCAGAAACTCAAGCAGATCGCGGACTCGCTCAAACCGGTCGGAAAAGAGGATATGGCGTTTCCAGAAGTGCGACAACCTTCGCTGAGAACCTATATCGCGTCCCCGGTCGGGACGATTCCGGGGGCGAAAAGAGTTTATGCTGTCGATTCCGACAACCATGCAACGTGGCGACTGGAGCTTGGAAGGGGGGACGTTGTCATTCATCAGCGGGACACCGACGCGTCCACCGTGTCGTTTCTCACAAAAGCGCGACGTTTCGCAACACAAAGCGACCCCAACTTGCGAATCAACCCGGTTATCCGAACGGCGTTCAATATGTGCCCCATCGACATTGTGGGGAATGGAACGGGGCTGGATGTTGGGTGCCCCGACGTGATCCTCTTTTGCGCAGAAGATTTTCAGGGAGACCTTTATATTGTCTCCGTCTGCCCTTTTCTGTGCGAAATCCCCTCCTCTTCTTCCTCTTCTTCCTCTTCCTCAGGTTCTTGGGAAAATGAGGAAGAATGCAGAGCGACGGAAGACGTGAACGTTGTCACAAGCGTTTCATTCTCCGGGACGTCTTTGGAATTCGAGTGCGCAACGCTGCACTTCGTCGAGGGAAAGTATTGCGGCTCAACGCAAAAAGGGTGTGGAAACTTCGACAATGATGATTTCTCATCCGACGAACAGAGCGGGAGCGAGTATCGGACACTGACAATCAATCTTTGTGATATCGCCTG